>JBEKUF010000001.1:0-74392 GCA_049515295.1 Verrucomicrobiia bacterium
CAATCGACTCCGATTTGCCCAGCCGGTCCAACTGGATCAGCAGGCATTCCTTCAGGTTCCGCGCGCCGACCCCGACGGGATGGAATGTCTGCACCAGTTCCAGCTCTTCCTGCAATTGCTCCAGCGCAATTCCCGAACTGACCGCCAGCTCCTCGATCGGCGTGAGCAAATACCCGTCGTCATTGATGCTGCCGATGATCAACTCCGCCACCTTGCGCTTGTCCTCGGAGACATTGAGGAATCCGAGCTGCTGAATCAAATGTTGCTGCAACGACTCCTGCTGCACGATCGAGTCGAAAAAATGCTGGCGCTGCTCCTCCTGTTCGGGCGACCGCGAACGAAAACTGCTGGTTTGGGAAAAATACTCCCGCCACTCCTCATCGAGCTTGGAGAGCACCTCAAACTCTTCCTTGAACTCCGCCCGCTCCTCGTTGGTCGGGGTCTTGTCGGGCTCGGCCGCGGGAACGACTTCGCCTTCGGGAGTTTCAACCTCCACCCGCGGCTCGTCCTTGGGAATCTCTTCCAGCAGCGGGTTCTGCTGCAGCTCTTCCTGCACGAGCGTGCGCAACTCCAGCGTCGGCACCTGCAACAAATGAAGGCTCTGTTGCAACTGCGGCGCTAAAATCTGCTGCAGCGATAATCTCTGTACCTGATGTAATCCCGGACCTGGCATGATTCCTTGTTCTTCTTCCTGGGCCTGCGTCTGGCGCGACCTCGGTTCAATATATTCGTGACATTCAACAAGTAAAGGCCAAATATTGTCCAACACATGTGCCAAATATCACGCGCCGCACATTCCTGAAGCGTCTGGCTTGGTCATCGGCCATCGTCGGTGTCGGCGGTGCCGTCTATCCCACGCTCATCGAACCCCGCTTCGTGCATGTCCGACGCGTTCCGGTTGTTATCCAAGGACTTCCGACTGCATTGGATGGCCTGACCATCGCTCATCTCACCGATCTTCACCGCAGCCGCGTGGTCAGCTCCGAGTATCTCGCGGAGTGCATCGCCACCGCCAATGCTCTTGCGCCCGACCTCATGGTTTTCACGGGCGATTATCTGACCGTCGGCGAGCATCTTTCCCATCACCATCCGCGTATTGCCCGGTGGATCCAAATTCTGTTCAAGGAAACCGCCCCGACAGCGGAAATGGTACGCGACTGCGCCCGCTGCATGAGCCAGTCCCATGCCAAATACGGCGTGTTCGCCTCCCTGGGCAATCACGATAACTGGTACGACGGCAACGCTGCCGCCCAGGTCATCGAATCGGTCGGCATCCCCGTCCTGCGCAACGCCAGCCAGACCATCCGCGTCAACGGCGAACCGCTGGCCATCGTCGGTCTGGGCGACCTCTGGACGGATGGTGTCGATATATGGGGCGCCTTTCAAAATGTCGACACTCCCTTCTCGCTGGTGTTGATGCACAACCCGGATTCCTTTGAAGATTGGCCGCGGCAGGGTTCCCATCTGATCCTGGCCGGTCACACGCACGGCGGCCAGGTGGTCATTCCCTTCTATGGCCCGCCGCAGGTCCCGTCGCAATACGGACAAAAATACGCCCACGGGTTGTTCGCGCGCGGCGACACCCACATGCACGTCAGCCGCGGCGTTGGCCTTATCGCCCCACCCGTGCGATTCAATTGCCCCCCCGAAATCGTCCTGTTGCGGTTGCAGAAAGCTTGAGTCAATCCGCCCTCCGTGTAATATCGCCGCGTGGGGATGCACATCACGATTTTGGGCAGCGGCAGCGCTGGCAATTGCACCTTGATTGAATCCGACACGACGAGGCTTCTCGTCGACGCCGGCCTCAGCGGCCGCCAGATCGCCCATCGGCTCGCGCTCATCAGCCGCAACATCGAACAGGTCAGCGGCGTCATCCTCACTCACGAACATTCCGACCACGTCCGCGGCCTCGGCGTGCTGTGCAAGGCGCGCCCGTTGCCGGTCTACGCCAATCGCCTCACCGCCGAAGCCGTCGCCGCCGACCCCGAATGGCCGCCGACCGTGCGGATTTCCTGGCGGTTGTTTTCCACGGGCAGTTCGTTCGAGGTTGGCGATCTGCTCGTGGAATCTTTCAGCGTGCCGCATGATGCCTACGACCCCGTCGGCTACGTCATTCGCCATCCAAGCTCCGGCGCTGCCATCGGCGTGCTGACCGACCTCGGCCACGCCACCAAGCTGGTCACCGAACGCGTCCGCCAGATGGACGCGCTCGTCGTCGAAGCCAACCACGACCTGAAGCTGCTGCAGGAGGACGCCGCCCGGCCCTGGGCGTTGAAGCAACGTATCATGAGCCGGCACGGCCACCTCAGCAACGACGCCGCCGCCACGCTCGCCGGCGAAGTCGCCTGCGACAGGCTGCGGCAGGTGTTCCTCGCGCACCTCAGCCGCGATTGCAACCGGCCCGAACTCGCCCAGCAAGCCGTCGCTGACAAACTTCGCAAGATCGGCGCCCGCCACATCGCCGTGGCGGTCTCCAGCCAGGACAAACCCACCGCGACGCTTACGTTGTGATGCCATGATCATCGGCGTTCCCAAAGAGATCAAAAACAACGAGTATCGCGTCGGCCTGTTGCCCGTTCACTGCGAAGCGCTGGCCGAATCCGGGCACACCGTCCTGGTCGAACGCCACGCCGGCGACGGCAGCGGCGCGTTCGACGCGGATTATCGGGCCACCGGCGCGCGCGTGGTCGGGTCGCAATGGGAAATCTTTCGACGCGCCGACATGATCGTCAAGGTCAAGGAACCCCAACCGTCCGAACTCCGCCTGTTGCGACCGGGCCAAATCGTGTTCAACTATTTCCACTTTGCCGCTGACAAACCCCTGTTCGACGCCGTCCTGCGCAGCGGCATCGTCGCCATCGCCTATGAAACCATCCAGTTGCGTGACGGCTCGCTGCCGTTGCTTACGCCCATGAGCGAGATCGCCGGTCGCATGGCGGTCCACGAAGGCGCGAAGTATCTCGAGGAACCCACGAAAGGCCGCGGTCTGTTGCTGGCGGGCGTGCCCGGCGTCGCCCCGGCCAAGGTCGCGATTCTCGGCGGCGGCGTGGTCGGCGCCAACGCCGCCAAGATGGCCGCCGGCCTCGGTGCTGATGTGACGATTCTCGATATCAACCTGAATCGCCTGCGGTACCTCGATGATGTCATGCCCAGGAACGTCAAGACCCTGATGAGTAACGCCCACAACATCCGCGATCAGGTCCGCGATGCCGACCTGCTCATCGGTGCGGTGCTCCGACCGGGCGCGCGCGCGCCGGTGTTGGTCTCGCGAAAATTGGTCCGCCAGATGAAACGCGGCGCGGTGATTGTCGACGTGGCCATCGATCAGGGCGGTTGCATCGAAACCTCGCGCCCGACCACGCACGAACGGCCCACTTATCTCGTCCACGGTGTCGTGCATTATTGCGTCACCAACATGCCCGGCGCGGTCGCGCGCACGTCGACCACGGCGTTGACCAATGCCACGTTCCCCTTCGTCCTGGAAATCTCTAGGAAGGGTTACGGTCGTGCGGCCCGGAAAAACTCCGCGCTCGCCAACGGCTTGAACATCGTCCGCGGACGCGTCACCTACGCCGATCTCGCCACCCAATACCGCAAACCTCTCGCCACCCTCGCCGAAGTCCTCTAACCAACCACCTTTCATGCGCTTGGCAGCGGTCGTTGCAGGCCGCAAGCCGAGTTCGACGAGACCCGAGCCGTGTTTGCCGGGCTCGGAACCCTCACGCGGCGGTTGTTCGCTGTGCACCCCCCGCCGCAGACTTGCTGGTGGCGCAACCCCAACACGGCGTTTTCTGCACGCAAAACCGATCCTTACCCCGTCTTCAACCCCCAAACGAAGCCATTCCGGTACAAACGAAGCCAAGTGACAAACTGACGCACTCAGCCACCTAACCACCTGTAAGTCAATTGGATCGACATTCACTAGTACCTCGGAAAATTGGCTTCGTTTGTCAGAATTGCGTTTTTCGAAGCGACCATGTCGTGCCTGGGTCGCAATTCACTTCTTTTGCTTCCCCATCCCCTGGGCCCAATCGAGACGCGAGGGAAGCTCCAGCCGATCCGCGCCGTACTCCCCGGGTGTCACCCTGAGCGCAGCGAAGGGTCTCTGTCGTTCGCCGTTCCCATCCTCCCTTGAACGCTGAACGCCATTCCCCATTAACCATCCCCCATTCCACATCCCCACCAGCATTCCCGAACTTATTCATACCGCGGCAAATATATCTTAAATCGATATGGCAGTCAAATGAAAAATCGATTCACGATCCAGCGTCGTGCAACAGCGGCGAGTGGTTCGCGCCGCGCCAGCCGAATGCCGCAGCCAGTACTGACGGACACCCAATACTAATTGGCTTGCATGTCTGGTCGCCCTTCCCTATACTGACAGCCGTCATCCCGTTTGTTTAATCAGTAGCGGAGTCCAAGGTTGAAGACAAACCTTCCAGTCAGCACCGCCTCGTTCGCCCTAAGCTTGCTTTTGCTCGCCGCACCGGGAACCGGCCAAGCGGACATCGTTTATGTGACCGACTCCGGAAGTGACACGATTGAGGAATTCAACTCGGCAGGCACGGGCACGATCTTTGCCACAGCCAGCTCAGGACTCAGCACGCCACAAGGTTTGGCCATTGATGGTGCAGGCAATCTCTACGTGGCAAATGAAGGAAACAACACCATCGAGAAATTCGACTCGTCGGGAAATGGAACGGTCTTTGCCAGTTCAGGTCTGAACAACCCGGGATTTCTGTGTTCTGATAGCAGTGGCCATCTCTACGTGCTGAACGGCGACGGTACTATCGAGAAATTCGACTCCACTGGGAACGGGTCACTTTTTGCCAGTATCGGGCTGAACATCGACTCGGGCATTACCTGCGACGGTAGCGGCAACGTCTACGTAGTAAGCGATCTCCTTCCTCATAGTGAGCTTACAGTGCGTAAGATCGACTCCAACGGAAATGCGTCTACTTTTTATAGTATCCTCCTTATCCCGCCCTATCCTTTTCTAGCCTCTGGCGGAATCGCCTTCGACGGGAACAGTAATCTCTATGTCGCAGCCGATCCATTCTCTGGACTTAATGCGCGATCCGGTGTTATCGAAAGAATCAATTCCGTTGGCGCAGGGTCGCCCTTCACAAGCTCTGGAGCATCTCCCTTCGGAGCTCTTGCTTTTGGTAGCGATGGCGACCTGTACGCGGTAAGTGGGAGCATTATCGAGGAGTTTGATTCGAGCGGGAATGGAACACTGTTTGCCTCCGGATTGTTTGACGATGTGGGGATTGCAGTGGAGGCCGTCCCAGAGCCTTCCGCTGCGATGTTGCTCGCCGCCGCCCTGATCACGCTGCTTCCGTTAATGCGCCGACGGGTCTCTAGCAGCACCCCCGCTTACCGGTAGTACCAGCCGCCGCCACGGTAGTAGTAATACCCGCGCGGTGCGCAATAATACCGATACGCTGGACGCCCGTAGTAGTAGGCCGGTGGCGCGCAATAATAGCCGTAGGCCGGGTAATACGCCGGACCGTAGAAGAACGGGAACCCAAACCCGACGTTCACAAACACGCGTGCCTGGGCCGGCGCTGACAGCAGACACACCAGCGTCACCACCGCTGCGAAACCACCAAGTGCTTTCAGGATTCTTTTCATTTTCAATCCTCCAACTTACTTGTCCACCTTCACTATATTCCAACACCATTAGACGGCAAATGTGTCGCCCGGGTTACGCCTAAACCGGTGTAGCGTGCGAAGCCGAGTCCGACGGAGCCGAGTCTTCGAGACGCGACCATGTCGTGCCCAGGTCGCAAACGCGCCGAATGTTCGCCGGCGGCGCAATCCTCAGCGCATCCGGGCGGGCACTTGCATAGTTTCGGCTGGGACAGCCGACGCTACAGTGGTGGCAGTATTAAGGTGTCGTAGAACCTGGTCAGAAACCGCCCCTTTTTCGTCACCCTTTCAGCGCGCCCAACTGTATCCCGCTAACAAACCATTTCTGCCCCACAACAAACACAAGTATCATCGGCAGAATCATCATCATCGACCCGGCCATCAGCAGGTTCCATTGCGTGCTGTACAGGCCCATGAACGACAACAGTCCCAAGGGCAGCGTCTTCATCGAATCCTGCGTCAGCACAATCAGCGGCCAGTAAAAACTCTGCCAGTTGCCCATGAACGTGAATATCGTCAGCGTCGCCAGCGCCGGTTTGCTCAGCGGCAAAATGATGGTCGTGAAGATCCGTAACAGCCCGCACCCGTCGATCGTCGCCGCCTCTTCCAGATCGCGCGGGATGCTCATGAAATACTGCCGCAGCATGAACGTGCCGTACGCCGAGAACATCGCCGGCACCGCCAGCGCAAAATACGAATCCAGCCCCACCAACCGCCCCGCTTCATACGTCCGCCCGAACATCGACACCGCGCGCGGCGTATCCCAATCCACCATCGGCGCGACCGCCGTCAGCCATTCCGTAATCTTCCGCATCAGGATGAAGTTCGGAATCATCGTCACCGCGCCCGGGATCATCATCGTCGCCAGATAACCGAGAAACAGCTTGTCGCGTCCCGGAAATTTCAGCCGCGCGAACGCATACGCCGCGCACGCGCTGGTCGTCACCTGACCGAGCGTGACCACCACGGCCACCAGCAGGCTGTTCAAATACCACCGCGCAAACCCGCCGCCCATGGCCTGCGTCGTGTCGTACACGCGGGAAAAATTCCGCCATTCCGTTTTCGCCGGAACCAACGCCTTGATCGGATTGTCCACCGAGGCGAACACGTCCCCCCCTGGTTTCACCGATGTCGACAGCATCCACAGAAACGGCAGCAGCATGAATAGCCCGACGCCGCCGAGCACGAGATACGCCGCGGTCTTCCTTGCCGCCCGTTTCAGTTTCACCTCATCCTTCATCCCCCCGCCCTTATCCTTCAGTAGTGGCTTCGGTTTCGCCTCATCCCTCATCCTTCATCCCTCATCCTTAGTAGTGCACAATCCGCCCTCCCAGCCGCCAGTTCGCCAGCGTCACGGCGAACACGACTGCAAACAGCGCCCACGCTATCGCCGCCGCGTAGCCCATGTGGTTCCACGCGAACGCGTGATTGTAAATGTAATAACTGATCGTCGTCGTCGCGCCCGCCGGTCCGCCCCGCGTCATGACAAATGCCTGCTCGAATCCGCCCTGCAATCCGCCAATCAGGCTCATCGTGAACACGAAAAACGTCGTCGGACTCACCATCGGCCACGTGATCGCCCAAAACCGTTGCCAGGCGTTCGCGCCGTCGATGTTCGCCGCCTCGTACAACTCGGGCGACACGCCCTGCAGCGCCGCGAGATACAGAATCATGTTGTAGCCGCCCACGACCGTCCAGAAACTCATGAACATCAGCGCGGGCTTGGCCCACGTCACTGAGTTCAGCCATTGCGGCGGCCAGTCCACGCCCAGCCCGCGAATCCCGTCGTTCAACCACCGCGGAAACCAACTCGCGATGATGGTATTGATCAGCCCGTAGTCGGGACTGTAAATCCAGCGCCACAACAGATACGTGCCAACCCCCGCCACGATGCTCGGCAGGAAATACATCGTGCGAAACACGACGATCCCCCGCAGTTTCTGGTTCATCACCACCGCCAACAGCAGCGACCCCAGTATGTTCACGGGAATCGCCAGCATCAGGAACACCGTGTTGTACGCGTAATACCAGAAATCGCGGTCGCGCATCAGCGCGATGAAATTGTGTAGCCCGACGAACTTCGGCGGCGTGAACAGGTCCCACGCGTAGAAACTCAGCGCCAGCGACGCCACCACCGGCAGCAGCGTGAACGCGAGAAAGCCGAGCAGGTTCGGCAATAAAAACAAATACCCCGCCAGCGCGCCGCGCCCCCGTGTCGTTTGTGCCATCCGAGATCTCCTTGGAATCTCGCCGCCTTCTTACACCGCCCCCCGCCGCCACCGCAAGCCATTTGGCACCCGGGTGCATCGGGATACCTGCTCCGACCGAAAGGCTTTGTCATTCTGAGCGCAGCGAAGAATCTCTGTCGTTCCCAGATGGACATTGGCATGTGGGCGTACAACTCCGCGTCTGCCCGTCGTGCCCAAATCATAGAGCCGCCGTTGTCAGAGCAATCCCAAGGCGGCCCCGGCGACCAGGCTTGCACTCGAAGCGCAGACCTGTAAGCTGGGAGTAATTTCACAGGAGGGTACCGCGTATGAGAAGATTACAAGGATTCGTCGTTCTGTCGCTGCTGCTCGCCGCGCCGCTGGCGTTGCGAGCGCAATCGAACAACCAGACAACGATTGGCGATGTGAAGCAGGCCGGCAAGAACGCCGCCGTGACTGCCGGACATTACACCGAGCAGCAGATCAAGGATCTCAACAAGGCCGCCGAGAAACAGTTCCACGAGCTGGGCAAGAAATTGAATGACCTGAAGTCCAATGCCCAGACGCAAACCGGGCAGGCCAAGGCTGACATGGACAAGAAAATCGCCGAAGCCGAAAAGAAAATGGATGATCTCAAGCCGAAGCTGAAGGAACTCAAGACCGCCACCACCAACGCTTGGGCCGACGTCAAGTCGGCCTTCGACAACGGAATCAAAGACCTGCAGAAAACGTTCCAGTGACGCACGCGTTCATCAAGCGCGCAATTCTTCCCGCAACGCGCCGATGAACCGCCGGTTCTCTTCCATCGTGCCGACTGTCACCCGCACCCACGCGGGCATTTTGTAGCCGCGCATCGGACGCACGATCACGCCCCGCCGTTGCAGCCCGCGGAAAACGGCGTCCCCATCGCCCACATTGACCAGCACGAAGTTGGCACAACTTGGCACGTATTCGAGCTTGAGCCGCTCGAATTCCCGGTAAAGATACGCCAGACCGCGCCGCGTCACCGACTTGGTCTTGCGAATGTGCGCGGTGTCGTCCAGCGCCGCCAGCGCGCCGGCCTGGGCGATGGCGTTGGTGTTGAACGGTTGCCGGACCCGTTGCAGCAGATCGATGCATTCCTTCTGCGCCATGCCGTAGCCGATGCGCAGCCCCGCCAACCCGACAATCTTCGAGAACGTGCGCAGCACCACCACGTTGTGCTTGAGCGCCCAGTCAATCGATGGCGGCGGATCATCCAGGAATTCGATGTACGCTTCGTCCAGCACCGCCATGACGTGCGACGGCAAAGCGCGGATGAATTCATCGAGTTCGGCATTCGTCACGCGCGTGCCGGTCGGATTATTCGGATTGGCAACGAACACCAACTTCGTCTTCGGCGTGATCGCCGCCAGCATCGCTTTCAGGTCGTGCGTGTGACCCTTGAACGGCACTTCGATGCACCGCGCCTGAAACATCTTCGCCATGATCGCGTAAATCACAAATGCCCGGTCGCCCGCGATGATTTCGTCGCCGGGTGAAACAAACGCGTGATACAAAAACTCGATGATCTCGTTCGACCCCGTGCCGAGAATGATGTTGTCAATCTCGACTTTGGAGGGCCTCGCTCCTGCGAGGCCGCCGCCGTTCAGTTTCTCCGCCAACGCCTGCCGCAGATAAAATCCACCCCCATCGGGATACAGATGCGATGTCGCCAGCGCCTTGCGCATCGCCGCCACTGCTTTCGGCGACGGCCCCAGCGGGTTCTCGTTCGACGCCAGCTTGATGATCGACTTCGGGTTCAGCCCCAACTCCCGCGCCACTTCCTCAATCGGCCGCCCCGGCTCATACACCGGCACATCACAGACATACCTGTTGGCAAGAGATTGAAAATTCATGACCGAATCCTATCAAATGCATTTCTCACAGGGAAGCCGAAGCGGAGCGGAGACGCGGCTACGCCGTTCAAATCCCACACGGAAACGTGCGTGCGTTGTCAGGACATCACACAGTCAACGTGAGCCCGGTAGTCGCCCCTGCCAAACCTTGGAATCGACTACTCGTTCACATTTGGATAACTGCCGAGGATCTTCACGAACATCGTGTGCTTGGCCAGTTCGGCCAGTGCTTTCTTGACGCGCGCGTCTTCGCAATGTCCAAGCACGTCCACGAAAAAGTAATACTCCCACGCCTTCTTCTTGCTCGGTCGCGATTCGATCTTGGTCATGTTGATCTTGAACTTCTTGAATGACGCAATCGAATCATGCAACGCGCCGACGCGGTCCTGCACGCAGAACATCATCGACGTCTTGTCGTTGCCCGTCCGCCCGGGATATTTGCGTCCGATCACGAGGAACCGCGTCACGTTCTCGCTCGAATCCTGGATGTTCGGCTCCAGAATCGTCAGCCCGTACATTTCCGCCGCCAGCACGCTCGCCAACGCGCCCGCGTTCGCCTCCTCCTTCGCGATCTGCGCCGCGCGGGTGCTACTCGAGGTTTCAATCACCTCGACATGTGGCAGGTTCGTCTGCAGCCATTGCCGGCACTGCGCCAGCACCTGCGGAATCGAGTACAGCTTCCGGATCTGGTCGCGCGGGCAGGCGGCCATCAGGTTGTGGCGAATCCGCAGGACAATCTGCGCGCAAATCTTCAGTTCGCTATCCAGAAACATGTCATAGGTGTGCGTGACCGCGCCCTCGGTCGAATTCTCAATCGGCACAACGCCGTAATCGGCGCGCCCCTTCGAGACTTCCATGAATACATCCGTGATGCTCGGCAGCGGCTCGTATTTGAGACTCGACCCGAACTTCTTAATCACCGCCATGTGCGAATACGTGGCTTCAGGCCCGAGATAAGCGATCACCAGCGGTTTCTCGAGCGCCAGCGATGCGGACATGACTTCGCGATAGATGGCCCGCAGCGAATCCGCAGGAAGCGGTCCCTCCCCTTTCTCGACTATCCGCCTCAACACCGCGTCTTCGCGGTCGGGCGCATAGATCTCCTCGCCCGAGGCGTGCTTGATCTTCCCGATCTCGAGCACGAGTTTCGTCCGCTCGTTCAGCAGGCGCACGAGTTTCGCGTCGATCTCGTCGATCTTATTGCGCTGTTGCTGAAGTTTGTCCTTCATTCGCTTCGGATGCCTCTGGGGTCGTGTTCGCCGCGGCTTCCTTCGCCTTCGCTTCTTCCGCCTTTTGTTCCGCCGTCTTCAACGCCGCCGCCTGCAAACGCAACTCCGCCGCCTTCGGCATGTCGTCGATGTCGCGGAGGCCGAAATGTTCGAGGAACTTCTGCGTCGTGCCGTACAACATCGGCCGGCCCGGCGCGTCGCTCTTGCCGACGATGGTAATCAAATCGCGTTCCAACAACGTCTTGATCACGCCGTCCACCTCCACCCCGCGAATCGCCGCGATGTCCGCGCGCGAAATCGGTTGCCGCAAGGCGATGATCGCCAGCGTCTCCAACGACGGCGGCGAAAGCCGGTGCGGACGCGCTTCATCCAACAGTTTCTTCACCCACGGCGCGCACTCGGACCGCGTCACCAATCGCCACCCGCCGGCGATTTCCACAAGCTGATAACTATGCTGCTGCAGCTCGCATTCCGCTTTCAATTCATCCAGCGCCGCCACGATCTGCGCCTCGCGCACATTACGGAATGGTTCGGTCGCGCCGGGATTTTCTTCATCGGTCGCCTCGGCAAAAATGGTGCGGATTTCCTTCGGCGCGAGCGGTCGCTCCGCCGAGAACAGCAGCGCCTCAATGATTTTCTTCAGTTCCAGTGTCATGCCACTTTCAATACCCGTATTTCGCCAAACGCTTCGACCTGCAAAACCTTCAACCGCTTCAACCGGATCAATTCCAGCAAGGCCAGAAACGTCACCACCACCTCGGCCCGCGAACTGGCCGTCGCAAACAGCTCGCTGAATATCATCTCCGATCGGTCCCGCAGAGTATAGAGGATTTCTTCGATTTTGTCGCTGACCGTGAATTTCTCCTCCATGATCTCGCGGAAATCCTCGCGGGCGCTGGCCTTCTTCAACACGTCGTTGAACGCGTTGATGAGATCGAAAATACTCACTTCCGCCAGGGGCACGTCTTTGTCGACCTCGATGCCCGAGGCCGCGCTTCCCCGTGAGAAGATGTTGGCCTGCTGCTCCTCGCGCCGGCCGAGTTGCAATCCCGCGTCCTTGAACTTCTTGTATTCGACGAGCTGGCGGATGAGTTCCCAGCGCGGGTCCTCGCCCTCCTCCGTCTCGGTGTCGGTGACCTGCTGGTCGACCGGCAGCAACATGCGGCTCTTGATGTACATCAGCGTGGCGGCCATCACGAGAAACTCGCCGGCGACTTCCAGATTGAGCAGTTGCATCAGCGTCAGGTACTCCATGTACTGGTTGGTGATGCGCTCGATCGGAATATCGTAGATGTCCACCTCCTCCTTCTTGATGAGGTAGAGCAGCAAATCGAGCGGCCCCTCGAACACCGCCAGTTTGACTTTGTAATCGGATTCCACGGTAAGTGTTTCGACCTTCCCTATCACAAGCCGGCACCCCCCGCAATACGTGATTCAGGATTCCGCCTTGACGGGCTGCGCGGCGGCCCGTATGCAGTCGGGACATGGACGCAGCCAGCGTCGTCGCGATGATCGGTAAGGGCGTGCTGCTCGGTCTGGGCGCGGCGGCGCCAATTGGGCCCGTGAACGTCGAGATCGCACGACGGTCATTGCGCGGTGGATTCCGCGCTGGCTTCCTGCTCGGCTGCGGTGCGGTAACCGTGGACGTCACCTACGCGATCCTCACCAGCCTCGGCGTGCGACCGTTGTTGGGTCGGCCCCGAGTGATGGCGGCGCTGGGGATTGCCGGTGCGGCGGTGTTGGTGTACCTGGGCGTGATGTGCTTTGTCAGCGCCGCCCGGCAATGGCGCGGCGCCGCCACCAACGGCGACCCGGAGAAGCCAGCCGAGCGGCATTATGTGACCGGCCTGGCGATGACGAGCCTGAACCCGATGACCTTGGCGTTTTGGTGCGTGGTCGTGCCGGGCATGGTCGGGCAGTGGTCGGCGAACCCGGTCCGCGACCTGCCGTGGGTTTGCGTCGGCGTGTTTTCCGGAGCGATGTCCTGGGTGATCGCCTTTACCGGCACGATGAGTTGGCTCGGCCGCCGCGGCAAACGCGCCACCTGGCTCATCGCCGATCTCGCCGGCGGCGCGATGCTCCTCGCTTTCGCCGCCTACGCCCTATGGCGCGTCCTTTGACCGACGTGACGGCAATCTACATCCGACAGCCGTAGCGAGACAAAGCGCGGGACGGTCGCCATCGAGCCTCACAACGTCAAGAGTACAGGCCTGGTCATATGTCGTTTCGTGTCATTCAACGACGTTCCCGGCGGTAGCAATCTGGTGTTAGAATACCTAAAATTAACTTGTGGACAACATCACAGAGGATAAAGTGACGACAAATGCAACCCAACATCTCGCGATGGTGGCGGGCATAAGTCATATGGGAAACGTCGGCTAATACAGGTTAGACGAAGGTGCATGCAGCATGAAGAAAATCGACGCCTTAATTCTCGCGTTTGTAATTAGCTCGTGGGCAAGTTTTGGCGTCGGCGGATTCGCGCGGCAGTTCATCGGTGGTGAAGCGCGTTTTGGCAAGGTCGAGGGGTCGCGTTACTATACGTACAGCCAAGGTAGATACACGGAGGTGTCTCGTTGGATGTTCTACCTTAGCAAGGCCCACTCGGCGTACATCGTGATCACCGGGCCCATTTCCGTTGTGTGCGGCCTCGTCTGGATGGCGCTGTTCACCCGTCGCACCCCACGCAGGGAGCAGGACGCCCTATTGAAGCAGGCCGCGAAGCGTTATTCGTATGTTAGTTGGGGCGTGCCGACGTTGTGGGTGCTTGCGTATTTGGTCTGCGCATTTATCCCGAGAGGATGATATTGTGTGGCAATCCGATTGCACGCACAACTTAGCCGTGATGATAGCAGTTGGGGTCAGACCTGCATTCGCAATAGCTTCGCTGACGCCGATACTTCTGAGCGTAGTAAACGTCGAGTCCGCCGCAGCCGAGCCTTCCAGACGCGACCATCCTGTGTCCCGGTCGCAAACACCGCCCTACCGCAACCCGACCGCTTTCCTGACCTTCCCCATCGTCTCGTCGGCCACGGCGTTGGCGCGCTCCGCGCCCTTGCGTAACACCTCGTGCACGTAATCGAGGTTCTTCACGAGTTCCTCCCGCTTCTGGCGAAGCGGCGCAAAGTAATCCATCAACGCCGCGAGCAATTCCTTCTTGGCCTCGCCGTAGCCGAAGCCGCCCGCGGCCAGCTTCGCCTGCAATTCATTGGCTTTGTCCGGCGTTGCGACCAACTTGTAGAGCTGCAACGGGATATTCTTATCGAGGTCCGCTTTCGGCGCTTCCACGGGCTGCGAGTCGGTCACAATGCTCATGATTTTCTTGCGGGCCGCTTTCTCGTCACCGAAAATCTCGATGGTGTTATTGTAGCTTTTCGACATCTTGCGTCCGTCAATTCCCGGCAACGTGGCGACGTCCGGCTTGATATCGGCCTGGGGAATTACGAATACCTCGCCGTATTGGCGATTGAACGTTCCCGCAATGTCGCGCGTCATCTCCACGTGCTGCTTCTGATCTTTGCCAACGGGAACCCGTTCGCCCTGCACGATCAGGATGTCCGCCGCCATCAACACGGGATAGGTGAACAGGCCCGCATTGGGCTTCAGCCCCTGGGCAATCTTGTCCTTGTAGCTGTGCGCGTTCTCCAGCATCGGCACGGGCGTCACACTGGAAAGGATCCAGGTCAACTCGGTCACCTGCGGCACATCGCTTTGCCGGTAGAACACCGTGCGGCTCGGATCGAGACCGCAGGCGAGGAAATCGAGCGCGACATCCTGGACGTTCGCGCGTAACTCGTCAGGGCTGGAAATCGATGTCAGCGCATGGTAGTCCGCGATGAAATAGAACGCCTCGCCCTTCTGCGCCAGTTCGAGCGCGGGGCGCATCATGCCGAAGTAGTTGCCAATGTGCAACTTGCCGCTAGGCTGGATTCCAGAAAGAATTCGCATGTCCCGGGCAAGATACGAAATGCGCGGCGAGCGTTGCGAGGAAAAAATCAGCAGCCCGCGATGTCGCTCAGTACTTGTACACCAGCGAGCTGATCAACAGAATGTCGTTTTCCTTCTTACCCGATGCTGGTCGGCTGTCGAAGTGGTCGTCGGCCACAACTCGCAAACTGAAGCGGGTGTTGAAGGCAGCTTCCGCACCGACCTCACTGTTCAGTAGATAGTTATTGAAGTCGTCAACCTGTGGCATGAAATCGACTTCTTCCCAGACTTTCGCTGTTTTGGCTTTGTTTAGCGTGTGCTCGCCGCGTTCGGAGAAGCGTATCGTCACGTAACTCTCCGTATTGCTGCCCAACTTCTGGTCGACAAACGAGGGGCCAATCTCACCATTCAATTTCGATGCGTCGCTCTTGATGAAGTAGTAGCCTGCCGCCGGCCCGACGATGATGCGGTATCGAACTTCCGCAATATCATCGTGGTACCCGTCAATGCGCGCACTCCCATAAAACCGCTCGGTGAACAGGCGTTTGTAGTCGATAAATCCGTGAATCGCTTCCGTCGACTGGGTTTGATTCGTCTGGCCCCAGTTGTTCAGCCCATACTGGCCATCGGCACCCAACTTCAAGTGGTTTTGTTCCCAGATGTTTTCAGCCGTGGCGCTGCCGCTCAACAGGAACGTATTGGCGTTGCCCCGAGCCAACGACAAGCCGATCGACCCGTCTCCATGCCATACCGGTGCACCGGACGCGGCGGAGGTTTGCGCCCATGCGCCATTACAGGCGATCAAGAACAGTACTGAAAGAGTAATTGCGACGATCCGAGTTTTCATGCGTTCCTTCTCCAGTTCGATTTCTGAATCCCTCACCAAGCGGGAGCAAAAATGCCCTAGAAATGCAGGATCGGTCAAGAGTTTTTAGTGCGCCTGCAGCAGCTCATTTCCAGACGATTCCATGGCTCGGGCGGCATCGGCGGGTGTCAACCGGCCCAGCGCCACCGCGTCGGCGATCTCGAAAAATGCCTTCTGGTTGAATTCGTCCCAAAACGCGTAGCCCCACGGATTGTCGAGGTGCGAATACTTCAACGCGTCCATCATCGCCGGCGGAAACTGCGCGGTGGCGGCAGCCGCTTTCAACGCTGGGATCGCGTCGCGGCTCGTCGCAGCCAGCATCGCGCCTTCCGTCGAATAGAACCGTGCGAACTCCGCAGCCTCTTGTGGATGTTTCGTTCCGCGCCACACGCAGTTGCCGCCAATGGACAGTCGCGACCAGCGCACCTTGCCTTTCGGCACCGCCGCCACGTCCCATCGGAAATCCGAGACATGGTCAAATTCCGTCAACATGTACGTGCGGCCCACGAGCAGCGGGATTTTTCCGTCACGAAACAAATTCACGCCGTCGAACGCCTCCACCTCGCCCATTGCCGCCGTCGTGGGGGCCACTCCTCGCGCGACGAGATCCCGATAGAACTGTAACGCCGCAATTGTTTCCGGCGACTTTATCGTGCACTTGCCGCCGGCGAACAGGACGCCGCCGAACGATTGCACCAGAAGCAGCGGGCGCGGCAAAACGGTGGCGATCTTGTTTTGGCGCTGTGCCGCTTGTCCCGATCTGAGAGGGGCAAGACGAGAGCCGACATCGGCGAACTTCTGCCAGTCCCACGAGTCATCCGGCGGCGGCTCACCGCCCTTCTCAAACCAGTCGCGATTGTAGAAGAGCGCATCGGTGCTGAAATGAAATGGCACCATGTAGAGGACACCGTTGACCCGGCAGGCGTCGATCACCTCCGCATAATACCGGTCGGCCACCGGCGCGAGGTTCGTCGTCATATCAGCGACCTGACCGCGCTGCGCCAGCGACGGAAGGCGATCCACAATATAGTAAAACAAATCGGGAGCGGTTTTGCCCGCCAGTTGGACGTTCAATTTTTGGAACTTGGATGTGTCGTAAATCACCCGCACGTGGATTTGCGGATGAGTGTGTTCAAACTGGGCGATAATCTTCTGATGAAGCGCCTGCTGCTGCGGCAGCGTCTCAATGGTCTGGTAGGTGATCTCCACCCGATTGTCCGCCGGTCGGGCGCAACTCGCGAGCAGCAGCAGGACGATCAGCAACCACCTCATCGCAGGGCCTTTTTCACGTTCCAGCCACAACGAATCAACCGCCGGCGCGCTTCGTCCTCGCTGCCGCCCTGTAGCGCGGCCACGATGCGGCACGCCCGCGCGCGCAGCTTGGCATTGGTCGGTTTCACGTCCACCATTAGGTTGCTAACGACTTTGCCGAGGCGAATCATCGAGACCGTCGTCAGTGTATTGAGCACGATTTTTGTCGCCGTGCCCGCTTTGAGCCGGGTCGAACCGGTGATTGCCTCTGGTCCCACGTGGAACAACAACAGCCTGTGCGTGGTCGACCGTGGCGGAGAAAAACACAGAAGGAACGTCTCGGCCCCCAATCGTTCCGCCTCGTCCAGCGCGCCCAACACGAACGGCGTCGAACCGCTGGCGGCGATGCCGACGATCACGTCGCGCCGGCCAACGCCGCGTGCCCGCACGGCCTCCGCGCCCGCTGCCTGATCGTCCTCCGCACCTTCCACGGCCCGATGGAGCGCTGTCGCGCCCCCGGCGATGATCGCCTGGACCTTCTCGGGATCGGTGGAGAACGTCGGGGGACATTCGCTCGCGTCCAACACGCCCAACCGACCGCTCGTCCCTGCGCCGATATAAAACAATCGCCCGCCCCGTTTGAATGCGCGCACGATGCCGCTGACGGCGCGTTCGATGGCGGGCTTGTTTTTCCGCAACGCGGGAACGACGCGCGCCTCCTCGCCCAGCATCACGTCGACAAGTTGCGACACGGACCGCTTGTCCAAATCCATCGTGCGTGGGTTGCGGTTCTCGGTAACTGGCACGGATAAGGAAGCGGTTTGCGGAGTCGATACAGACCGCGCGGACGCAAGGCCGGCCAGTTTCAACGCGCCGATCGCGGACTCGCCCCGCATCGGAATGATCTTCGCTCCCGGCAACAGGGTGCGGACACGGTTCCCGACGAGGATTGCCAGTTTTCGGTTGTGCCGTAACACGCCGCCGCTGAGCGCGACGCGCGGTTTCTCCAAGCTCAATTTCTGCGCGACCGCGTGGCAATCCTGCGCGAGAAACGAAGCCGCCTGCAGCATCAACCCGGCATCCCCCTCGAGCATGTCCGTCGCCAGGGCCGCCACCGCATCCTTGCTGGCGTTCTGGATCCATCCCACAAGTTCGTCCGGCGAATTCAAACACAGGCGCCGAAGTGCGCGTTGCAAACGATGGCTAACGCGACCGTGCCGATCAAATTCACGGATCGCGGCTCTCAACCCCGTCAACGCGATCCAGTAGCCGCTGCCATGATCGCCCAACAGGTGCCCCCAGCCGCCCGCTCGCGCCACCCGCGCGCCGTTGCGACCGACCACACACGACCCGGTGCCGCTCACGATCACAATGCCGGAACCGTGCGGACCGAAGGCCGCCGCCAGAGCCGAATCGGTGTCACTGCCCACATACGCATCCGCGCCCGGCCAGACGCGCTCCGCCAGTGCGCGGGCCCGGGAACGGTCGGCATCTGTTCGGCAACCGGCGAGGCACAGGGCCAACGATGTGGGACGGGATGCGAGACCGCGTTTGATCCCGCGGAGCCGCTGCCGGGCCTCGGCGTCCGACAGAAGTTTGAGGTTGAAGGGACCGGATTCGAGTCGAGAGAGGATTCGACCGTGTCGATCGGCCAGAAGCGCAACGGTTCGCGTGCCGCCGCCCTCGATGCCGAGAAAATATGCGTCAGGTGTGGGTTCCCCGCCCATACAACAGCGGGATGTTAACAGATTCAGGACGCCAGCGGCAAGTAGACGCTGAACGTGCTGCCTTGCCCGACCGTGCTCTGGACGTCGATGGCGCCGCCGTAACGGGCGACGAGTTCACAGACGATGGCCAGGCCCAGACCCGTGCCTTCCTTCTTACTGGTGAAGTACGGCTGAAAGATCTTGCTGATGTTCTCAGGCTTGATCCCCGCGCCGTTGTCGGCCATAACAATCTTTGCCATCGGCCTCTGCGGATCAAACGAGTCCGGCCGGAAAGCAAACTCCGACGGCATGGACGTGGCGACCGTGGCGGAAAGCTCCAGGGTTCCGCCCCCATTCATGGCATGCAGGGCGTTCACACCGAGATTGATCAGCACCTGCAGGATTTCGGCGGGACTGACTGTCAGGGTCGGATCCGGATCGCTGACCGTGAACTTGATTTCCGCGGCCCGGTTGGCAGGATGCGCCTTGATCAAGGCCGCCGCGTCTTCCAGCAGCTTGCTGGCACTGATTGTCTCTGGTGCCTCCTGACGGCCTCGCGAGAAATTCAAAAACCGCCGCGCGATGTCCTTGCAACGATCAATCTCCCGCTGAATGGACGCAAGGCGCTGTTTGACCTGTCGCGAGGTCTCCTGGTCGGAAACGTTGAGGGAAGCCAGATCGCGCCCGAGCAGGTCCGCGTAGCCGGCGATGATCGCCAGTGGATTGTTCATCTCATGCACGACCCCGGCCGAGAGCACGCCCGCCTCGACGGCGCGGCTGAGTTGCGCCAACTCGCCCGCCAGTTGGTCGTTCGTTCGTTCGAGGGTGCGGAAGGTTTCCTCGGATGCGAGCTTTTCCTGGCGGCGTTTCATGCACTTGTCGAGCACCTCACGCACCGAGAATACATCAAACGGCTTGTTGAGGTAATCCGCGGCGCCGTAGCGCACCGCCGCGCGAGCGGTCTCGATTGTCTCGTAGCCGGTCAGCATCACGCATTCGATGTCGGGGTCGATCTCCTTCAACTCGCGCAATACATCCACGCCGCTAAGGTCCGGCATCTTGATGTCGAGGACGGCCGCGTCCACGACGTGACTGCGCGCGTATTCAATGCCCTCACGACCGCAGGTGGCGATCACACAACTGTAGCGGTCCTTGAAAACAATGCGGAGCGATTCGCGTGGCCCCGGTTCATCATCCACGATGAGCAACGTCGGTTTCTCGCCCACCTTGGCTGGCGGAGGTTCTATCGTCAGTGTTTCCAATGTTCCCATGGTCTATTCTCGCTGGCTAGAATTTCAGACTGGTTGTGAGCAGGACCGCGTTGGCGCTGGTTTCCCACGTGCCGTCCGCTGCCGTCAGGCCGTTGGCGATCCGCGCCGGGCTGCTGCTGACCGTGCGATCCGGCGAGTAACTGTATTGGTAAGCAATGTCCACACTGAATCGCGTCGTCGTGTAGCCGAGCCCAACGCTGAACACGTGCCGCTCGCTGTCCGGCAGCGTGGGGGAGAACGTGCTATTGGGCACCGTGTTTTGGGAGTAGATATAGCCGCCGCGCACCGTCCAATGTTGGTTCACGTCGTATTGTACGCCGAACTCATAGAAGAAACTGTCCATCCAGTTGAAATGGATGGTCTCGCCATTGAGCCCTGAACCGGGCGCATGCACGACCACGTTGTTCAGTGTGTTCCAATCGGTCCACTCTATATCGGCTTCCAGCTTCAACTTCGGGACGGGCCGAAACGCGTACCCCGCAGCCACCGATTGCGGGAACGGAATCGATGTTTGAGCGGAGTTCGATGTCTTGATAACGGGCGGAACACTCACGTCGGCGTTGCCCTTCAGCGTGACCGTAAACGGGCTGCGATACACCAGCCCGATGGTGTGTTGCGGCGTAATCTTCCACATCAATCCCGCCGTGGCTCCCAACGCCAGGCCATCCCCATTAAAATGGGCATGACCATCCGGAAGTGGTGCCGCGGGAACGTGGCTGTTCAATCCACTATACGCGTCGTAGATGTTGAGGCCGGCCCCGAGTGACAGGTGCTCGTTGAACTTATAAGCCACCGTCGGCTGAATGTTGATTACCTGCAACGCGTCGCTCGTGAGGATATATCGAAACGGCCCGTTGGGCGCGTAGTCCGCACGGTTGCCGTAGGGAACGTTGACACCGACGCCGAAACGCCACGGCGACTTCGATGCGCCGAAGTCAGTCGAGAGATACAGGTGCGGGATGAACGACATCGAATTCATTTCACCGCCCGAACCAGCCCCTTTCAACTGAAAATCCGGAAAGTTGACCATCCCGCCGCCCGTAACTTCCGTGCCTTGAATCTGAGTCAGCCCGCCCGGATTGTAATAGATCGCCGACGCATCATCCGCCTGCGCAACGAACGCTTCTCCCTGCGCCGTGGCGCGGGCATCCTGGTCGGGGTTCTTGAAGCCGAGCGCGAATACCTCGGGCATACCGGTACCGATTGCCAGCGCTACCGCGCCGATCATCCTGCATGTGTGCTTGTTCATGGCTCCGTCCTCCTGGCTGCCGTGTCGTTCCGCCTGTCGAAACGAGACTGCTGCATCCCCATTCAGCAATGCGTATGCCACGGGACGACAGGGAGACAGAGAAAGTATCTGGGTTGCCCCGGAACCAGTAGTTCCGAAGGGCGTGTGTGCCTGGAAGCCATGGCCCCGTTCACCGGAGCGCAAAATTGGCCAACCAACTGGTGTTTTGCGGACAACTTTGGATGGGTCACATCGCCGCCGGCGTGTTCTTGTCCAACTCCTCCGGTTCTTCGTCCGGTTCTCCCGCCCGACTCGAGGCTATGTGAAGCTTGTCCATCTTGTAACGCAGCATTCGCCGGGTGATGTGCAGCGCACGCGCGGCTTCCGTGATCACCCCGTCCGTGCGACGCAAGGCCTCCTCGATGGCGCGGCGCTCCAGGTCCTCCGTGACCTTCGGCAGGTCCAACCCGGTGTCGTTGAACTCCCATTTCTCCCCCAGATCGACCTGGGGCGTGGTCGCCGCCAGTCGCGAGGTGATTTGCGCAGTCGCCTGATCCGCCTGTGAAATCACAAACGGCAGGTCTTCCGCGCTGATCTTGGTGGCGTCGCAGGTAACCAACAAGCGCTCGATGGCGTGCTCCAACTCGCGCACATTGCCCGGCCACGGGTACGACAGCAGTAAGTCCATGGCCGATGGCGAAAATTGCGGGGCCTCGCGGTTCAATTCCTTGGCAAAGCGCTGCGCGAAATGCAACACCAACTGCGGGATATCGTCTTTGCGGTCGCGCAACGCGGGAACTGTGATCGGCACCACGTTGATGCGGTAGTACAGGTCTTCGCGAAACGCGCCCCGGGCAATTTCCTTCTCCAGATCGCGGTTGGTGGCGCACACCAGCCGAACATTGATGCTGATCGTTTCCTGGCCACCCACGCGGCGGATTTCGCGCTCCTGGATTGCCCGCAACAGCTTGCTTTGGGTGCCGAGCGGCATCTCGCCAATCTCATCAAGGAACAACGTCCCCCCACCTGCCGCCTCGAACATTCCGATGCGCCGCTGCAGCGCGCCTGTAAAGGAGCCCTTCTCATGCCCAAACAACTCGCTTTCCAACAACTCGCCGGGAATGGCGGCACAGTGTACGGGAATAAACGGGCCCTCCCGACGGACGCTGTTGTAATGCAGGGCGCGAGCGACGAGCTCCTTGCCCGTGCCCGTCTCGCCCAGCACCAAAACGGTCGTTTCCGTATCCACAACGCGTTGCACAAGGGCGTAGACCTTTTGCATCGCCGCGCTGGACCCGACAATATTCTCGAACTTGCTGACCGCCTGGAGTTCTGTGCGCAACCGGCCCACCTCGCGTTCGAGCGCCTTCTCCTTGAGGATGCGATCCACCACCAACCGAATCTCGTCTACATCGAACGGCTTGTTCAGGTAATCGGCGGCACCCATCTTCATCGCCTGAACGGCCGGTTTGGCTTCGGTGATGGCGGTGACCATAACCACGGGCATCGTCGGATTGAGCTGCAAAATCTTTGAAAGGACTTCCAGCCCGTCCATGCCGGGCATTTTCATGTCGAGCAGCACGATGTCGAAACGCTCCTCCCGGCCCATCACTTCCAACCCGCTGGTACCGTCCCCCATGAGCGTCACATCGTAGCGGTCCTTCAAAATGAACCGTAACGACTCGCGTGGACTCTCCTCGTCGTCAATGACCAGAATCCTTGCCTTTGACATCTGTTTGTCTCCTCCTTCGATCCATTCTCTGTTCCACCTTGTGGCCAACCGGCGACCGCGCCCTCCCCCGGTGCCTCGTCACGGCTGGTCGCTCCGACGGCCAGCGTCCGGATCCCAGCGTTCCGTAACCCGGTTGCGGACGGCGTTGGCTTCGGTTGACGGGGGCGGACCCGCCAAAGCTTCTGCGCTCAAGCCCTCGCTCAAAACATCGTCGTCCGCGGGTCGCTGGGCTTTGACCGGCACCACCATCGAGACGGTCGTGCCCCGGCCCAGCATGCTGTCAACGTCCAACCGGCCACCGTGCCGCTCGATGATCTTCTTCACAATCGTCAGCCCCAACCCGACCCCGACGTTGCGCGTGGTCACAAACGGCTCGGTCACGCGTTTCAGATTTTCCAAGGCGATTCCCTCGCCCGTGTCCTGCCAATCGATCCGCACGGCACCACCTGCGGGTAGCGTTCCGCCCGGAAAATCCGTCGGCAGTGCATCGACCGTATTGATCGAGAGCCGGCCACCACGGGGCATGGATTGCACGGCATTCCGCAGCACATGCTCAAACGCCTGCATCAAGCGAATCCGGTCCCCCTCCAACCGCGCAAACTTGTGGGCGAAATTCTTCTTCACGGTCACCACGGGCGCCGGCGCGGGCTCGGGCGCTTTTTCGCCCACGGCCATTACATACGCAATTTGTTTTCGGCTGAATTCCTGGGTCGCGTTCTTGACGCACGTGTCGATCAGGTCGCCCAGCACAATCTCCTCATTGACCAACAGCAACGGATGCGCGAAGAACGTCAGATTATTCACCAGCACATCGACTCGGTTCACCTCGTTGGCAACGGTGGTGCTGAACTGCTCGCGAAACTCCTTGTCATCGTGCCGCTCGGGCAGCAATTGCGCGAAGATCTTGATGGACACCAGCGAGTTCTTCAATTCATGAGACAACCGCGCCGCCAGCCGCGTGAAAAACTCCTTATCGGCCAATTCGCGGGCCCGAGCCTGCTGCAGGCGGACCTGCGAGAGGTCTTCAATGAGCGCGACCGCGATCAATCCTTCTCCACCCGCCACGTGGCTGTCCGCCCCCATGTCAAACCGCGTGGCGCTGATGCCGAGCGGGCGATGTCCCCGGGGCAGCACCACTTCTCGCTGACGAATATCCCCGCCCGTCTGCAGGACCTCGAACACGACGTCCGCGACCCGGCCCGGCAGCCGCCGGATGTCCTGCCCCACCACGGATTTCTCTTCGATGTCGAGCAATTCACACGCGCGGTGATTCACGGTGAGGATGCGATTGTTCTGCCCGACCACCACCACACCCGTCTGGACATGCGCCAGCACTTCGTTCACAAAGCGTTGCTGGCTGGCCACGCGCTCGCGCAGACGAAGATTGCGAATCGCCTGGGCCAACTGCCCCATCAAGTAGTACACCAGCTCCAATTCCTGGTTGGTCAGTGGCTCTCCCGTGATCTTGCCGCTGAAAGTCAACACGCCCCACAACTGGTCTTCATCGAAAATCGGCACGGCGACATCGGCCCCGAGCGTATCGAATTCGCGGGCCACTTCCGGATCGTAATCCAGCGCCAGCGAGTCCGTGACTTGGGCCCGCAGCAGGATCCGCGCTTCGCGCGTCAGATAACTGACAATGCCGGAGTCGGCGCTCAACCGGAAGTGCTCCACCAGGTGCAGCGCCAGACCGGTGCTGCGAGCGACCACAAATTGTTCACCGCCAGCCGTGGGAGGTCCGGCAAACAGGTCGCTCGGCACCCGTCGGGTGAAAATCGCTGCCTTGCCGATGCCGAGCAACTCGCGGACGAGACGCAGGAACTCGGACACCAACTCGCCTTCGCTGACATACTGGCTCAGGATTCGCGACAAATCCTTCAGGGCACCGCGGTACCGGTATGCGTCAAACGCCGGAGCGAGCGACGGCAGGTGGGTCGGAGCCGCCACGGGGCGTGACTGCGAGGCGACCGCCGGCACTGGAGCTGCGGCCTGTCGCTGACGCGCGATCACGGCATCTGCCCGCTTTAGCTTCGACTGGGCGTCGCGCAATTCGAAAAACGTGCCCAGCGCCTGCTTCAAACGGTCAGCAGAATCCACGTCGGAAACGACGAGCCAGTCTTCGGGAACGGAATACAGGGTTTGTTGGGCCGCCGTGGCCCGCATAACAACAGCCTGGTTTTCCTCTAGGCGCGAGGATGCCAGTGACTCCATCGCCCATCGCGTGGTTTCTCCCAATGAGACAGCGTCCAGGATCACGGCATCCACCAATCGCAACCAAGTGGAAAACAGGCCGTCGAATCGTTGTCGAGACGGTTCGGACGGCAACGGCAACAAGACGATGTTCGTTTTCTCACCGAGAATGTCCGTGAGAAGTCGCTGTGTCTCGGCCGAATTGGTCAGTAACAATGCTGTCTTCATAGGCCGCCAGCTTCGCCCCCGCCATTTCGTACGTTGGTCTGACCGTTTCGATATCGTTCGACCACCAGGGTGGTGTTGCGCCCCCCGAACCCCAGCGAGTTGCTCACCGCGATGTCGACACGGCGGTGACGCGCCACGTTCGGGACAAAATCCAAATCACATTCGGGATCGGGGAATTCGTAATTGATGGTCGGCGGGATAACATTGTCGCGGATGGCCAGGCAACAAGCTCCCAGCTCCACGGCGCCGCATGCGCCTTGCATGTGCCCCAGTGCCGCCTTGATCGAGCTGATGGGCAGATCGTATGCCCGGTCTCCAAAAGCTTTCTTTATGACGGTGGTTTCCGCGCGATCCCCCAATGGCGTTGACGTGCCGTGGGCATTCAGGTAGTCCACCTGCTCCGGCCGCACGCCGGCCCGCGCCAGGGCTGTTCGCACGCAACGCACGGCCTGCGTCCCCTCGGGGTCGGGCTGACACATGTGGTAGGCGTCGCACGTGGACGCCCACCCAGTCAATTCCCCATGGATGCGGGCCTTGCGTTGCAACGCATGTTCCAACTCCTCGACCACTAGGACACCCGCGCCTTCGGACATGACGAATCCATCGCGCTTTTGGTCGAATGGCCGTGACGCGTGTGCCGGTTCATCATTTCGCGAGGACATCGCGTGGCTGGTGCCGACCGCCGCCACAACGATCGGGTGAACCGGCGCTTCCGCCCCGCCAGCCAACATGACGTCCACATCACCAGCCACAATCATGTCGGCAGCCTGTGCAATGGCCGCACTGGCGCAGTCGCAACCGGTGGCAATCGTGAAACTGGGGGCGTGCAATCCAAAGTGCAGTGAAACCTGTCCACCACACGACCCCGTGAACACGGCGATGCTGGTGTAGGCGCTCATGGCATCGAAGCCCCGCGTCTTAAACGTATCGTACTCCTGGCAGGCGAATCCCCAGCCCGCGTACGCCGTACCCAGCGCCAAACCGATACGTTCGCGCGCCTCTTTCTCAAGTTTCAACCCGGCATCCGTAATCGCGATGTACGACGCCACAAGACCAAAGTGGGCAAAGCGATCCATGCGCCGCACGTCCTTGCGACTGATCCAATCCTCGGGACGAAAATCGCGCACCTCACCGGCAACTTTCCACGGGCAGTCGGAGTTCATCAATGCGGGAGAAAGAGCCACGCCGGACTTTCCCGCGAGAATATTCGACCAAAACGGCTCGGTGCCAATCCCCAACGGCGTCAGCAATCCAATTCCCGTAATGACAACTCGACGTCTCTTCATCAATAACACCTGTAGTACACGTAGACGAGGGACAAAATCGTCCGCCCGCGTCAGCGCGTACGACGCGTGCCTCCTCCAAACAGGTTCCCCACACCACAGATTATACAAGGATTGCCCATAGTGTAAAGCACTTATTTGATCGGTTGGACAATTTTGTCCGGCAGGCCCTACTTGACGGGGAGATTGATCTGGAAAGTTGTTCCCTTGCCCTCGACACTCGAAACGGTGATGGTCCCGCCGTGGTCGCGGACGATCTTTTGTGAAATGGACAGCCCCAGACCCGTACCCTCCTTCTTCGTGGTGAAAAACGGGTCGAATAGGCGACCTCGAACCGCAGCGGGAATGCCGGGGCCGTTGTCTGATACCTCGATAACAGCGGAGTTTCGGCTCCCGTTGCCGCTGGCGCTGATGTCCAGTTGTGTCACCCCCGTTGCCACCCGGACCTTGCCTCGCTCCTGAAGCGCATCGGCAGCGTTGCCCAGCAAATTGACCAGCACTTGCAGGATCTGGTGCTTGTCTACCTTGATGGTTGGATTCCCGTGAAACGCCCGGGTCAATTCGATGCGCTTGGCCTTCAGGCGCGGCTGCACCAAAAGAATCGCCTCTTCGACAAGGTCATTGGCGGGCTGTTCCTGGATGTTCACCTGAGCCGGCCGCGCAAAGGCCAGCATGCTCTCGATTACCTTCGTAATCCGGTCCACGTCCTTCAGCACGAGTTTGCCGAATTCATTTCGGAACTCCGGGTCGTCGACGCGCTCGGGCATCAACTGCGCGAACGTCTTGATGGACGCCAATGGATTACGTATCTCATGCGCGACACCGGCGGCGATCGTTCCCAACTCGACCAGGCGGTTTTTGCGGAGCGCTTCGTCTTCGATGCGGCGGTATTTCACCGCCAGTGCGACTTCAGTGGCAAGCGTTTCCAGAACACGCAAGTCACTGGCGAAAAACATGTCGCGGTTCAGTTTCTCGCCGAGACCAATGAGCCCCACCAACCGGCCGTCGAGGATCATCGGCACGCACAAGGCAACCTTGAGCAGGCTCATCTCCTCCTCCAACAGTTGTCGCACTCGCGGGGGCTCGCGCCGCATCATTTCATCGCGCACGAGTTCATCTTGCTTGTCCTGCAGCCATTTCATGATGGCCGCGTCTTCATGCAGAACGAGCGCGTCCACATCATCCTGGGGTCCCAGGCCACTTTCCGCCTGCAATCGGAGGTCTCCCGACAGCGCATCCTGCACCAGCACCAGCACCCGCGACACCTGCATCTGGGAATGCAAAGTGGTCGCGACCGTCGCGAGCACCTGGTCAATCGTCGGCAATGTGCTCAATTCCCTGACCAACCCGGAAAGGGCGTCCTGATAGCCGTAACGCGTTCCGAACATCCGTTCCTGCATCATCCGTTCCGCGCGTGGCAGCAGTTTGGGCAGACTGATCGTCAGGCCCATGCCGATGGCCATGGCCATCGTAAACGAAAATATCAGCTGTGCCTCGTTCATGAATTGAGGCGCAATCAGGGTCACGCCCCCGATGAAGATCAGGCTGACAACGGCGGTCACAATCATGGTGACCAAGTAGAGGAACACCCGCGCGATGACCACGTTGTAGTCCGCCAACCGCGCCTTGTTCATGACCCGCACGAGGAAAATGAGGTTCAGCGGCAGAACGAAAAAGCCAAACGGCGGAATATTGACGTTGTACTCCAGCGGAAAGATGACCGAACTTGTCGTCAAGAACAGGATCAACCAGGCGCCAAGGAAATACATCAATTGCGACCGGCGATACCCGACTTGCTGTTGGGCATTGCGCCAAACCAATGCCGCGCCCACAAATTGGGTGCTACAGAGATAGGCCATCAGCCATGGATAAAACGTCCGGTTGTAGTGGACGTAATGGTGCATGAACGGACAGGCGCGCAACCCGACAATCAGCTCTCCTCGCACCAGCAGAATCAGCAACAACGCTGCACTCCCATAGGCGGCCAGGATTAGCCATTTCATTCGCCGCAGCCGGTCCGCCAGGGCACAGAGTGTGTGAAACCAGGCCGCATGCGCTGAAATGGAGAACGTCAATGTCAAGTAGGCGGCGAGCAACGCGTGGTCTCGCGACAATGGGTAGTAATAAAACGAAAACCCTGCAGTCCAGGCACCCATCACCCCCAAAGTCAGGCCGAACAGCGGTCCCAAAGTTATGTAGCGATTTCGCCATGCCACAGCCGCCGCGGCCACGAAGCAGACCGCGGCGTTGACCCACACCACAAAAAAAATCAACGTCGTCATACCGCTACTCGATCGCGCCGCTTCGCCTGTGCACGAGCATTCTCCGTGGGCTAATGGTCCACAGTCCCCAGTCGCCGCAAGGGTAGGAACGCACACACGTGTCGGCGGTACTCTTCATATTCCGTCCCAAACTTCGCGATCATCTCCCGTTCCTCCCGCCGCCAACGAGCCAGCAGTAGCGGGATATACACTCCCACCGATAGCACCATTGTCCACCAGGCATTTCCCACCAGCGGAATCGAAATCACCTCCAGCATAATGGCCGAATAGGCCGGGTGACGCATGTACCGGTAAACTCCTTCACGAATCAACTGATGATCCCCCCGAATTTCCAGATTCAGACTCCAATACCGTCCCAAAGTCCGGATCGCCACGAGCCGAAGTGCCAATGATCCCGCAAACATGACCAGCCCAAGGATGACCAGCGGGATATTTACTGGCCGTCGCAGAAGGAAATACTCCAGACCGGTTGCCAAATAGATCAGCGAGTGCAGGATGTGAAACGCCACATACGACCACAGCATCTTCACCTCGCCACGCTTGGCTTGGACGCTGAAACGGCGCTCATACAAGCGTTCGGCAACGGCGAAGACCAGAAAACCGAATAGAAACCAACCGAATTTCCCCACGAAGTCATTGTAACGGTTGTCTCCAGTCCGTCAAAGACTTAATTCCGCGGCGCGCCGATTGGCGAAATAGTTCTTGTCGCACATTCCGCCCTGCGCCATCATTCAGCGGTGTTCACGATGGCCGCGCCATCCCACGCAGACCATGAACCGCACCGAAGCCACGAAACGCATCGCCGAGCTGCGCGATCAGATCCGCCATCACGACCACTTGTACTATGGCGGAGGACAAACCGAGGTTTCCGACCTTGAGTATGACCGCCTCTATGCTGAATTGAAGGATCTGGAAGCCCGGTTCCCCGATCTGGTCACGCCCGATTCGCCAACCCAACGTGTTGGCACCGCCCCTGTAGAGGGATTCAGAGAGGTACCGCATCTCATCCCGATGCTGTCATTGGACAAAGTAGACACGATTGACGGTCTGAAGAAGTTCGACGGCGATACTCGTGAAGACCTGGCGGGCGAAACCGTGAAATACGTGCTCGAACCGAAAGTAGATGGCGTCTCCATCAGTGTGCGCTACGAACATGGCCTTCTGACACTTGGTCTCGACCGTGGAGACGGTGAAAAAGGTCGCGACATCACCGCTAACCTCAGGGCCATACGCACGATTCCTCTTCGACTGCAAGTCAAGTTGCCACCGGCCTTGCTCGAAGTGCGCGGGGAGGCCTATATGACCGATGAGGGTTTTAAGCTCTACTGCCAAGAAGAACTCGAAGGCCTTGAAGGCGAGGCTCGCGAGAAGCGAGAGGGAAATCTGAATAAGCGTAATGCGTGTAACGGGACGCTACACCAACTTGACCCGCGAGTTGTAGCGAAGCGCAAGCTCCGAGTGGTTTTTTATGCGGTCGGCGCACTCGACGGCATCAGCTTTGAAAGGCACTCCGAAGTTCTAACGAGGTTGCGCGAGTGGAAATTCCCCACGCTGCACTATTGGTGGTTGTGCGAGACCATGCATGAGGTTCTTGCACGCTTTGAAGACGAAGTTGTCTGCCACAACGATGAATCGCGCGATCTGCGCACAAGAGTACCCTACGAACTTGACGGGATCGTAGTGAAGCTCGACAGTCTCGATCAATGGCGGCGACTCCCATCCAAACCCACTGACAAATACCCCAAGTACGCAATAGTCTACAAACCAGAGCATTGGGTCGAGAAGCGAGAAACCAAACTTCTCGACATTACGGTTCAAGTTGGGCGCACCGGTGTTCTTACGCCCGTGGCTGAACTTGCGCCAGTTGTCGTTCAAGGCTCCACCGTCAGACGCGCCACGTTGCACAATGAGGAGGAGATCAGGCGCAAGGGAATTCTCATCGGCGACTGGGTAATCGTCCGCAAGGCCGGCATGGTGATCCCCGAAGTCGTCAGGGTTGTCGAGGAGAGACGCACGGGCCACGAAACGGAATTGACGGAATTCAAGATGCCCCCGCTTTGCCCAGTTTGTAAGACCCCAGTGGTTAAGCGTGAAATCAAATCGGGAAAGAAAGGTGAGAGGAAGCTAGGTGTCGCTTGGTGCTGCGATAATGTTGCTGGTTGTCCTGCCCAAGCCGTCCGACGCGTTGAATTCTTCGCGCAGCGAGCCGCTCTCGACATCGAAGGGCTGGGTGGAGTCGTGGCGGAAAAATTGGTCGAAGGCGGTATCGTGAAGAGCCCGCTCGAGCTGTTTGACCTCGATGTTCAACGTCTGGCCAAACTTAATCTCGGAACACCAGACGAACCACGGATATTCGGCGAAAAGAATGCGTCGAAGGTAATGGCCGCGCTCCAAAGAGCACGGGGCGAGCAGCTCTCACGCTGGCTTTTTGCTCTTGGGATCCCGAACGTTGGAGAGACAACAGCGTACGAGTTTGCTCTTGTACATCGGGACCTAAATGATCTTGCGAATTCCAAAACACTTGGCGATTTGCTCAAGCTTCGGGAACTCGTTGATGAAGCCAAGGCGGTTAACCCGGACTCTCCGAAAAATAAGCCAAAGGGCGAGGACAAACTAAAGAGGCTCTCCCGACAACACAAGGCTCTAAATGAACGGATTGAGAAGCTTGCCGCGAACTTGAACTCCGTTGGCGTTGTGGTCAAGCTGAAGAAGCGGGACAAGAAGAAATCAAAGTATCCCCCCTTGATCGAGATCTCAACAGAGTTCGAATCCGAGGCGGCTAAGAGTGTCTTGGCGTTTTTTGCCTCTGACGCGGGTAAGGAAGTCTTGAAGCGCCTCAAAGAACTGGGGATCGCCCCAAAAGGTGGACAGAAGGCCGGCGCGGGCGACGTCTCGAAAGCATTCACTGGCAAGACATTCGTCCTCACTGGCACATTGTCGTCGATGACACGTGAAAAAGCAGCGGACGAAATCCGCACTCGCGGAGGGAGCGTTACAGGCTCCGTCAGCAAGAATACGGACTTCGTGGTTTTTGGCGAAGAGGCTGGATCAAAACTCGGCAAAGCCCGCGAGTTAGGTGTTGTAACCGTCAACGAGCAACAGTTTCTGAAGATGCTGGGCGTACCCGCATCCGCAAAGAAATCACGAGAAGGCGGGCAAGAAGAACTCGCTTTAGGCTGATCTGCTAACGGGAACCGGCTATGAAACTCACCATCCAAGCACTTAGCAGTTCGGGCGGAAACCACCCTGTCGATTTCACAGACGAATCTGGTGTTCTCCAAGTGTTCTGCCATTGTCAAGCTGGCGTATTACAGCAGATGTGCAAGCACAAACTTGCTCTTCTCAGGGGCGATTCCAAGATGCTCTATGACCTAAAGCAAACGAAACTGCTTCAAGAAGTTCTTTCTTCGAAGGCATACCCTGCGTTGAAGACCAGACTCGATGAGTATGAACTGGAGCTTGCCGAAACGGAAAGGGAGATGGCCAAACTCAAAGAGCGTGAGAAAAACCTGAAGACCGGGTTCGCATACGAGCTGACACATGGCCGAAGACCGCGGTAGCCACAAATCCATGGCAATCCGTGTGAATCTGTGGCTAAAATTACGTTATGTCAGACTGGCGATTGACTCCGCAAAATTCGGCGCTCGTGGTCATCGACGTGCAGGAGAAGCTGATGAACGCCATGCCCCGACGAGCGGAGCTTGTCGGGGCGATCCAGAAACTCATCGGTGTGGCGCGTGTGCTGAAGCTACCGACTTTGGTGACCGCGCAATACATCAAAGGGCTCGGCCCGGTCTGTACCGAGATCGTCGAGGCGACGCCGGGTATCACACCGATGGAAAAGATGGCGTTCTCCTGCTGCGGTTCCGAGGAATTCCTGCGCGCGGTGAAAGACCTGCGGCGTCAGCGAATCATTCTCTGTGGAATCGAGGCGCACGTCTGCGTCCAGCAAACCGCCATCGATCTGATGAAGGATTATTTCGTATACGTCGCCGCCGACGCGATCGGCTCGCGGGATCGACATGATCACAAGGTCGCCGTCGAGCGGATGCGCGATTGCGGCGCGGTCATCACCACCGTCGAGTCCGTCGTCTTTGAACTTCTCCGCGAAGCCGGCACGGAGGCATTCAAACAAATCCTGCCGCTCTTCAAGTAGTACGTCAATGATGGTGCCGGCCGCCGACGCAACCACAGCCGCCGGGACGCCCGCAGGCGCGGGGCGTCGGCGCGGAGGCTGTCGAAGCACCACCCTGTGCGGCAAAGACAGAAAGTTTCTTCGTCAGCTTCTTCGAGCCGCAATGCGGACAGGCAACAGTGCCTTCCCAGTTGGCGGAACGCACGAGCGACTCGAAATCCTTTTCGCACTTGCTGCAGACAAATTCGTAGAGCGGCATACGGTTTCTCCTCAATCTACTGCGGCGTGGCATCCAACAATTGCTGCATCTCCGGGCTGGATTGTTTGCGCGGGGCCTGTACCGACCGAACGTGGGCCTGCGTGACATTCTCACGACAGGGGATGCCGAGGATGCGCTGGACGTAATCCACCTTGATGGTCACGAGTTTGTTGACAAAATCCACACCGATCTTCTTGCCGACCAGATTCTGAGCGACGCTGCGTTGTTCCGTGTCCTCGTAGGTAATATGAATGTCGTTGGTTGTGATATCGATCCCCAGGCTCTTCGCGTCGGCAACGACATTCTGCTTCACGGTGTCCATCGAATTCTCGTCGACAGAATCGAGCTGACGAGCCACGCGGTCGTTGAAGTCGATGTTCGTCTTGAAGATCTCCATCCACTGGACGATCCCGTACCCGATCAGCACAACGACCACGGCGATGATGATGCCCTTCATTTCGGCGCTCCTTCCAACACTTTCTGTGACGTGCGAAAATGCATCTTGGCCACCTTGCCCAGCGCATCGCGTCCGTGTTTCGCTACCAGTTGCACCGCCGCTTCCTCCACGGCCGTGGACGCGCCCTTGGGCAATTCCACGCCATATTCCTTGCCCAACCGCCGCAGTTTCATCACAAATTCGTCCCGCGCGATGATCGACGCCGCCGCCACCGCCAGATCGCTCTCGGCCTTGTGCCGTTGCACGAGTTGAATCTTCCGTCCGCGCTTCATCAACGCCTGCTCGATAATCCGCTTGTTGCCGAACTGGTCGGAGATGGCCTTGGGACTGTCCACCCGCTCCAGCAGGTTTTCAATCACCCGCGCGTGGCCCCAACCCAGCATCTCGTTCACGTTCTTCATCCTCGCGTGCAACTCATTGTACTTCTCCGGCCCGATGGCGACAACATTGGTCAAGCAGCCTTCGGTCAGGCGAATCTGCTTCGCAATCTCGGCGATTCGCGCGTCGCTCTTGATGAGTTTACTGTCCCGCACCCCGATTTCCATCATGTTCTGCGCCGCCGCTTCGTCGACAAACACGCCGGCGATCACCAGCGGCCCAAAAAAATCGCCCTTGCCGCTTTCGTCCACGCCGATGCGCGGCTCCAGCATCGTCGGATCCAGGATGTGTTCGTAACCGAGCTTCGCTTCGCCCAGCAGTTGCGGTTCGAGGTAGAACTGCACGAAATCGGTCGTCCCCTTCCCCTGCACGACCAGCTTGCCGCTGGTGTACATGGCGACGCTGACCTTTTCGCCACGGTGTTCGGCCCCAAAGTATGCGTACGGCACATCCCGAAACATGAACCCGCGCGCTTCCAGGTCCCGTTTCAACTGCGGAATCTTGCCAGCATCCAGCTGGCATGTGTAAGATGTGCGCTCGGCCATGGCGACACGATTCCACACACCCACCGTGCGGGTCAACAACGGAGTGCGTGCCGCGTTTCACCGCCACCTGCGGCGCTGGTATCGGTGCCACCACCGCCGGCTTCCCTGGCGGGCCACGCGCGAACCGTATCGCATTTGGGTCAGCGAAATCATGCTGCAGCAAACACGGGTCGAAACCGTGCGACCGTATTACACGCGCTGGTTGCGGACGTTCCCGACCCTCCAGGCGTTGGCCCGCGCCTCAGACGACCACGTGCTGAAACTGTGGGAGGGCCTGGGCTACTACTCGCGCGCGCGCAACCTGCGCCGGGCGGCCCAAGCCGTCATCCGCGAACGCGGAGGCCAACTGCCCCGCACGGTCGAGGAATTGCGCCAACTTCCAGGAATCGGCCACTACACGGCTGGCGCCATCGCCAGCATCGCCTTCGGCGAACGGGTGCCGCTCGTGGACGGAAACGTGGCCCGGGTGTTCGCTCGAATCTTCGCCATCCGTGAAAGCGTGAAATCTCCCCGCACGTTGCAGTCGCTCTGGAGACTTGCCGAAGACCTGCTCCCCGACACCGACACGGGCGAGTTCAATCAGGCATTGATGGAACTCGGCGCACTGGTGTGCACGCCCGCCAACCCGCATTGCGACCCGTGTCCCCTGCGGCGGGTCTGCGCGGCGCAGGCGAGCGGGCTCGTCCATCGATTGCCGAACCGTGGCGACAAGCCGCGAACGGTGCATCTCGTGACCCGGGCGGCATTTGTCAAACGCGGCGGCCGGATTCTGTTGCGGCGGCGTTCCCGGCAGGGTCTGCTCGCGGATTTCTGGGAACTGCCGCCAGTCGATGCGCGGCAGTTCCGCGTGGGCCGCCGAATCCACGAACTGCGGCATACGATCACCCACCGCCGAATCCTCCTCCAGGTGCACGAATGCGCTCCGATGATGAAATTCCGTTCGAACGGGCAGTGGCGATGGGTCACGCGCAAAGACTTGAAGACACTGGCACTGCCCGCGGCGCACCGGCGGGCCATCGAACACGTTCTATCAGCGAAGTAATAGCACGGGGCTGTCGGTCACCCGCAAAAGCTTGACCAAGACGTCGTTCACCAGCCGATTCGAGAATTTCGCCCGCGTCCTCGGGGCCATTACGATGAGGTCGATCGGCGTTTTCTTGACGAAATCAAGCAGGTTGGGCAGTCGTTTGTCGGGTTTGGCAAACAGCAGGATGTTGGTTTGCGCAGGCCTGATCCTGGCCACTTCGCGCAGGGGATGGTCTTCGGGCGAACTCCCCGTGCGACTCGTGATCAGCGGGAACACATGGAGCATGCTGTTGAATTTGTGAACCAACGGCAGGATTTTCAGCAACGTTTCCGCGCCGGCCGCTCCCAGTTCGGTCAACGACAGCACGTGCTTGAATCGCGGCCGCTTCCAGTCCTTGTCCTTGATCGGGCGCCCGCGAACACACAGCACGTGGCAGGACGTGCCGGCGATGATCGACTCGATGACGCTTCCGACCGACCACCAGGCCAGATTGACCCCATCGTTGTTGGAAGCCATACAGATGAGATCGACCTTCTTGCCCAGCGCCGATTCCGCAATCGCCGCGGCGCGGTCTTTCTTGTACAGGTACATCTTGGCGATGGGCACGGCTTTCCTCAGCGGCGGCAGGTCGGGGGCGCCCACATCGAGCGCCAACATCCTCGTCAGTTTCGGAAAATCCACGAGGTTCTCCGGCCCCTTGAGCGAAGCGGGATCCATCACATGCAGCAGGTACAGCTTGCTGTGGAATGCCTGGGCCAGCGTCACCGCATACGGAATGACGGAATTCGATTCGTCGGATAGATCGCTCGGTACGAGTATTTTCTCCAGCATCGTCGGACGCGCGTCCTTTGGTTTGCCCCCTCGCGAGGAATTCTAGGAACTCCGCGCGCTCGATGCAACGCATTTTCCGTGCTCGGGCTCTGTTCATAACATGCGGAGTCGGTGGTGCCGGTCGCCGCACGGCGGCGTCTTGATTTAACCTTGTCGTCTGAAAGCGAGAGGAGGTATCCTGTGGTGCATGTTACTCAACAGCCGGTTATGGCAGGCTGGGCTGGGGTTCCAATCCGATTTCGCCGAGGCCGCAGACCGTTCCGTGGACGGCAACGACCCGCTGACACCAATCGATTTGACCTTTGCACATGCGCGCTAGGCCTGGACCGACGTGGGCGCAATTTGTAGCCCGCCCGCACCGCGCGCTGGCTGTCATCCTTACTCTCGCGGCTGGTTATCTCCACATTCTGGTTGTTACCCACGCCGGTGCGCTCTGGCGGGATGAGGCCGGCACGCTGGGGCTGGCCACACTTCCAGATATTGCTGATACCTGGCGGATGCTGGCACACAATGCGGACCCGATTCTGTTTCCGTTCCTGGTTCGGGTCTGGGCAGCCTGGGGTTTGGACCGTACTGATCTTGGCCTGCGAATGCTGGGTTGTGTCATTGGACTCTCTCTGATCACAGCCATTTGGTTTGGCGGCCGACGGATGCGAATCACCTGGCCGGTGCTGTCGCTGGCCTTACTGGCGACAAATTTGCCACTCGTACGCTGGGGCGATTCATTGCGACCTTATGGATTGGGTAGCGCGCTCCTGTTGTTCGTCGTGGGTTCAGTCTGGTCTTTCGTAAGTTGTCCCTCCCGCAAACGTTATTTGATAGCCGCGATTGTGGGTGTATTGAGCGCGCAATGTTTGTATCAAGACTCTTTTCTTCTCTTGGCGACGTGTTGCAGCGGCGCGATAGTTTGCCTGCGGCGCAAACAGCGGCGGGAAGGGATCGCTGCCTTATGCATCGGGCTTCCCGCGGCACTGTCCGTTGTGCCGTACGCTCGGTTGATTGTGGAGGCCCATGTCTGGCTGGCGACGCAATCAGCCGGGTTCCATCCCTTCCTCATGTGGATTCGTTTTTTCGATGTTCTCGATTCATCGGTCAGTGAAATGCACTGGGTCTGGCTGGCGCTGCTTCTGCTCGCACTGGGAGTCGGCGGGGCGACGCTCGCGACCGGCGGGCAAACAGCCTCGGCGGATCCGTGCGACCTGCCCGTCTTCGCCAGCTTGAATCTGATCTTCGGCATGGCCGGGCTTCTTGTTTTCCACTGGATCGCGAAGTTTCCAATCTATCCGTGGCATTGGCTGCCGGCCCTGGTGTTTGCCGCTGTGAACATGGAAGCGGCTCTCACCCGGTGGGCGCAACGTATCCAGACTCCCTGGCTGGTTCTGCTCTGTTTGATGTCGCTCGCGTCATTTCCCGCCGCTGTCCGCGGCGCGAAATGTGCCCACACCAACTTGGACGTCGTCGCCGCTCAACTGTCGAGGCGCGCCGAAGCGGGCGACGTGATTGTCGTTTATCCGTGGTATCTTGGCATCACGTTCGCCCGCTACTACACGGGTTCCGTGGAATGGGTAACATTGCCTCCAGTGAATGACCTGCGGTTCCACCGCTACGACCTCGTCACGCAGGACATGCTTGCCGGTAAACCGATCAAACCCGTGTTGGATCGCGTCGAACAGGCGTTGGCTTCGGGTCACCGCGTGTGGCTGGTTGGCGGCCTGCCTGGCTGGAAACCAGGAGAAACCGAGACTCCCCATCTTCCGCCTGCGCCACCGCCCAACACCCCAACCGGATCTCTTGTCGCAGATTACTCGTATGATTGCGGCCGACAGGCGGCAGACTTTCTGTCGAAACACGCCCAACACACCTGGTTACTGGAAATGCCCGTGGATCATTGCCTGATCGGATTTGAAACGGCGCCAGTTTTCGTGGTCGCGGGCTGGAAAAGTACAAAGAATGATGTAAGTCCATGAGGAAGTTCCATGCTTCCGGACGCACACGGGCGGGCGGCAAACCGCCAGATCCGTAAACCCGGTCACACCAACGGCAACTGCTCGTCGCCGTCGGGCACGGTGCAGGCGGCGATGGATGGATAACGCTCCCGCAACGCGACGGGCGCGCGGATGGCGACCGTGAGCGCCAGGCGCGCTTTCAGTTGCAGCGCATTGGAGAACGCCTTGGCGTCCTTGTGATTGTTGAATACGGCGAACGTCTTCTTCGTGCGCGCCGCGATCTTCGCGATGTGCCCGAGGAGATCGTCCAACTCCGTCGCCGAGTACAAGTAATCGTATCGTCCGCCATACGCGTCTTGTTCTTCCCGGAACCAGTTCTTCGCGTTGCGCCCATGCAGACGGAAGTAGCCGACATCCGCGGTCGCATGCGCGGTCGGCGCGATGCAATGACCCAACACGGGCTGATCGATATTGCAAAACGCGATCCGTCGCTCGCGGAGGAATGTGAACGTGTCATCCACCAGCCACGAGTCGTGTCGGACTTCGACCGCTACCGGCCACTCGGCAAACGCGTCGGCGACGGCCCGAAGCCAGTCGCGGTTTCGCGGGTCGTTGCGGAACGACCAGGGGAATTGGAACAGCAGCGCGTCGAGCCGGCCAGCTTCCCGCAACGGCTCCACACCGGTGGTGAACAGGTCGAACTCGGCTCTTGACCAAGCCGACGAACGTTCATGCGTAAACCGTTGCCATGCCTTGGCCAGGAACCGGAATCGCGGTTGCTGATCGACGGCCCGGACCCAGCTTTCCGTGGCCCGGGCGGTCGGGGGACGATAAAATGAGCTGTCGACTTCCACGCAGTCGAGGTACCGGGCAATCGTGCCGAGCCGATTCCCTGCGTTACCGCGCGGATAAACCAGGTTCTCCCAGTCGGGATAACTCCAACCCGCAGTGCCGACGAGTATGGGGCCGCTGGCCATGGTGCGGGTTCATTGTAGCGTGCCCGGCTCGCCTGCAAAACCTTTTTGACTTTGGAGCAGGCTACTGACACACTTTGGCACACCGACTTGACCGAGCGAGCGTTGAAGGAGGCTCGCGTCGCACTGATGAGTCCCAAGAAATCAGCATCCGTTTCCGCGGCACGCCAATCGCGACAGCCAGAAGCTGAAGCGGGTCCGAAAACCAGGCTGTGGCCAGCGGCCGGGTTCCTCACTCATGTAGCCGTCGCCTTCGTGCTCGGCGCCATCGTGTTGTTCACGTACTGCAACACGTTGTACAACACGGGGTTCGCGCTGGATAACAAGTTCATCATTCTCGAAGATCCGCGCCTGCGCGAGGCCAACCAGCACAACCTCCACCTTGTTTTTACCCAGGACTATTGGTGGCCCAAAGCCGTGAGCGGATTGTATCGCCCGTTGACAACGTTGTCGTATCTGTTCAACTACAGCACCCTCGGCAACGGCGCCCACGCCGCCGGCTATCACTGGGTCAACTTCGTCCTGCACTGGGCCAACGCGGTACTGGTCTACTTTGCGGTGTTGGCGCTGATGAAGCATGTTTGGCCGGCATTTTTCGTGGCGGCGTTATTCGGCACTCATCCCGTCGCCACCGAGTCGGTGGCCAACATCGTCGGACGCGCCGACTTGTTCGCCACGATGTGGGTGTTGGTTGGCTTCCTCTGTTATGCCAAGAGCGCTGCCGCCGAGAGCAAGACCGAAACGGAGACCAAACCGCTGGTTGTGGCGGGAGCAATTTCCGCGCTGCTGGTGGCGTTCATCGTGATCAGTTGGAAACACCCGACACTGCTGCCCGCCAACGTGCAAAGCGGCTTGGTTGTCTCCATGGCGCTCGTCGCGCTCGGCGTAAGCACCGTGGCGTTGGCCTGCCTCGCCGGCGGCTGGAGGAAAATGCTGCCGCTGACGATCTTGATGCTGACGACCGCCGTCAGCGTCTTCTGCAAGGAATCGGGTGTGGTGGTGTTCGGCGTGATCATGCTCTACGACTTTTTGTACCGCCTGCGCCGCAAACAACCCAACTGGCTGGCCAACCTCGTGTCGAATTTCTCGGAGTTCGCCCTCAAAGGTTACGTGGTCCTGGTCGCGCCCGTTCTGACGATGTTCTACGTCCGCAGCCAGGTTTTTGGGCAACTGCGCCCGCCGGAGTTGCCCTGGGTGGACAACCCGTTGGCCATGCCGGGTGTGAGCTTCCTGACCGCGCGCATCACGGCCATCAAGGTCATTGGCAAATACTTCTGGCTGCTCCTCTGGCCGCGACAGTTGTCCTGCGACTATTCCTACAATCAAATCCCCATCGTGACCTGGCATTTCAACACGTGGGAAGACTGGAAAGCCATCGTCGCCCTGGTGTCCATCGTGATCGTGCTGCTCGTCACGATCCGCAGTTATCACCGCAACAAGCCGCTGTTCTTCTTCGTGTTCTTTTTCTTCGGCACGCTGCTGCCTTCATCCAACTTGATCCCCAATCCAACGTTTGGTGGCCAGTCGCTGTTCGACAAGATCTCGTGGTGCATCGGCAGCATCATGGCCGAACGGTTTCTGTACCTGCCATTGATCGGGTTCGCCGGCTGCGCGGTGCTGGCGGTCTATGCGATCTGTCGTCGTCTGGTTCCGCACCTGGATGTCTCACCGTGGGCGCAACGCATCTGGTTGCAGGTGGTGGCGCGTACGGCCCTGAGCTTGGTCGTGGTTGCCTACGGCGTGCGGGCCTTTAACCGGAACGAGGATTGGAAGGATGATGAAACGCTGTGGACCAAAGCTGTCGGGACACGTCTCGACGGCCTTGGTCCACAGGTCCCTTGCGTTCGCGCTCTATGAGAAAGATCCCGAGGGAAAGAATATCGATCGCATCATCGAAGAAGGCGAAAAAGCCCGTCAGGTGACGGACCAGACGCAGATCGTCCTGCTCCATCTCGGTGCCTACTATCGCATCAAGGGCGACACCTACGCCCAACGCGCGACCGACGGAGTCACTCTGCTGCCGTCGCCGCAAAGCATGCCGTGGTATCAGAAGTCGGTGGAAGCGCTGTCGAAAGCCGTGCCCCTCGACAAGCAATTCAATGAGGATAACCACCGGAAAGAGTTGGCGCGCGGCCGCAATCCAAACGAAATCCCGGACATCGGCAACCACGAAATCTATTGGAATCTCGGCATCTCCTACATGCGTCTGTCGGAATACCAAAAGGCACTGGATGCCTATTTGTACATGCGCCATCTTTCGCCCACGAATCCGGACGCGTACCTGAGCATCGCTTCCGTATATCTCGCGACCGGCCATCCCGATGAGGCCGGTATTTCGCTGCTGGAAGCTTTGTTGTTGGATGGCAGCCGCACCCAGGCGTTGCGGCTGCTGGCGGATATCTACCGGCAAATTGACAAGGAAGGTTGCGCCGTCATCATGAATCAGGGAGAACCCCGCCTGAATTTGGACTGCGCCATTGTCCGCAATCATATCTGCTCGGCCTACTACGGATTGATTCAAGCTTTCCTTGAAACCAAGGACCAGGATTTGCATCGAAGAGCGGTGGAAGCAGAGCAAAACGCCGAGCACAACTACCGTTGCCCCGCCGATGCCTTCAAAAAGCTGTTCCCCGACCAACCGACTACTGTGAGTTCGACCAAATGACCAGAATTCTCCACGGCCTGGCGGCCGCTTCGATGATCTTATCCACCGTACGCCTGATCCAGGCAGCGCCCACCAACGCGATCCCCGAGACCTTGAGACTGCAGGATTGTATTGACCTCGCCCTCCGTCAAAACCCAACCATCCTCAAAGCCAGGGAAGAAATCCGCCGCACCCACGGGATCATTATCGAAACCCGCGCCCAGGCGATCCCACAAATCACCGCCTCGGGCAGCTATCAGCAGGTCGCCAAGAGCACGATCGACTCAATTCCAGTCCCCGGGTTCCCCAGCGTCTTTGATAACCAGGAACAACCTTGGACCGCACAAATCCAGATCTCTCAGCTTGTCTACGCCGGCGGGCGCGTCAGCGCCGCGCTTCGCGCCGCGAATTTGTCCGATCAGGTGGCCGCCTTGGGGTTCCAAAGCACCGTGGCCGATACCGTCTTGGAAGTGCGAAAGGATTTCTACCAAATCCTGCTCGACACAGCGCTGGTCGAGGTTCGCCAACAATCGGTAACGCTCCTGGAAGAACAACTTCGCGACGCACAGTCCCGATTCGATGTCGGGTCCGTTCCACGCTTCAACGTCCTGCGGGCTGAAGTCGAATTGGAAAACGCCAAACCTCCGCTCATTCGCGCCCAGAACGACCTCCGCCTTTCGAAAGAGGCACTCGTGAAAGTTCTGGCTCTCGACAGCTCGAGCCGGACCAATGCGTTCACTCCTATCAATTTCGAGGGCAAACTCGTTTATGAACACCGTGATTGGGATCTGCCGGCCGCGCTGCAACAGGCTCTTCAACTCCGACCCGAATTACAGGCGTCGGAACGCAACATCAACGTTGCCAAAGCCAACGTTCAAGTCGCCTCCTCCGGCTATAAACCCCAGGCATCCGTGTTTGGAAATTATGGGTGGCATGACTATGCGTTCACTAACCGGCTGGAAGACACCCGTGAGGGCTGGATCTTGGGCGCCAACGTGAGTTGGGCGTTGTTCGACGGCATGCTCACGCGCGGAAAAGTCACCGAGGCCCGCGCGCAATTGCAGGAGGCCAACCTCGATTACGCCGACACGCGCCGCCAGGTGGAACTGGAAGTCCGCCAGGCGTACTCCGACTACCTGCAAACGCTTGAATTGATTGAAGCACAGAAGAAAACCGTGGAGGAAGCCGAGGAAAGCCTGCGGTTGGCGGAAGCGCGCTTCCGCGCCGGCACGGGCACGCAGCTCGATGTTCTCAGCGCCCAGACCGCGCTCACCGAAGCCCGGTCCAACGAGATCCAGGCGCTCCACGACTACAACGTCGCCATCGCCACGCTCGAACGCGTCACCGGTATGACCGTGCGTATGGCCGATTGAGCCATGCCATGGGAAACCTTCGCGCCGTTGCGCCAGATCCCCTTTATCACCCACGCGTTCACCCTCCGCACGAGCGACGACACCAAGGCGGATGATTTTGAAGTCCGCGCCCTGAATTCGCTCGGTTTCTCCTCCAGCCAATTTGCTTCGGCGGAACAGACACACGGAAACGGCGTGGCCGCTGTGTTCGAAACCACGGGCGAGCGCGTGCCGATGGTCGATGCGCTGGTGACGGCCACGAAAAACCTGCCGCTGGTGATTCGCTGCGCCGATTGCGCCGCGGTGTTTATCGTGGACCAACGGACTCCGGCCATCGCTCTGGTTCACTCCGGGAAAAAAGGTACGCTCGCCAATATTGTCAGAAATACCCTGATCGTAATGACGCAACGGTTTGGCACGGACCCGCGTGATTGCCGGGCGTTAATCAGCCCGTCGATCGGCCCGTGTCACTACGAAATCGACATCTGGGGCGGTATCGAAGGGCAACTTCGCGAGGCGGGCGTGTGCGACGTCCACAATCCGCGGGTCTGCACCGCCTGCCATCTCGACCGATACTTTTCGTATCGCGCCGAGAAAGGCAGCACCGGACGGATGCTGGCCATCCTGGCATTGAAATCGCCATGAGCCTGCTCGTCCCGCCCCGACGGTTCGATCCTGCCGTCCCCGAAATGATGGACCGCCGAGGGAACGACCCCGCACTGCTTCGCGCCGATCTCCATGTGCTGGGAAACTTCAACCGCTTTCTGGGCGGCCATCGCATCGCGCTGGGGTACCTGGATGAACTTTTGGAAAAGCTGCCGACGAGTCGCGTCTCGGTCTTGGACCTGGCTACTGGCGGCGCGGACGTGCCGCGAATCATCGCACAGTGGGCGCGCCAGCGGGGTGTCCGCGTCGAGATCACCGCGGTGGATGGGAATCCCGAGATTCTGCGGATTGCGCGCGAACAATGCGCTTCCTGGCCAGAGATTCGAATCGAACAGCACGACCTGCTGACGTTGCCCTACCCAGTGGCCAGCTTTGACGTCGTTCTCTGTTCGCTCACGCTGCACCACTTCTCCGCGCCCAATGTAGTTGCAATCCTGCGACGCATCCATGATATTGCGCGGGTTGGTTACATCATCAACGATCTGCGGAGGAATCGAGTCGCGATCGGGCTGAGCAAGCTCATGGCGCGCACGGTCATCAGCAATCCCATTGCGCGTTTCGACGCCCCAGCTTCCTGTGAACGCGCCTTCAGCGTCGCCGAACTGCGCGTGATGGCCGTGCAGGCTGGTCTGGGCAACTTTGTGATCCGCCGACACGGGTTCTTTCGCATGGCGATTGCGGGACGCAAATGAGCGTGCGCACCGAGAGTTCCATCGTCATCAAGGCCCCGCTGGCCAGGGTTTTCCAGGATACGTCCAATTTGCTTCTCTGGCCAAAGGTGCTTCCCCACTATCGCTGGATCCGCGTTCTGAACGTGGGGGATGATGGCCTCGTTGTGAAAATGGGGGCGTGCCGCGGCTGGCTGCCCATTCGATGGACCTGTCGATTTCAGGTCGACCCGAGCAGGCCGGAACTGCACTTTGAGCATCTCAAGGCGTTCACGCGCGGGATGAAGGTCCGATGGACGTACACCGCCACCCCCGACGGCGTGTTGGTCAGCATCACTCATGAACTCAATCGACCTTCCGCGTTTGGACGCTGGTTCGCGCAGCGTGTGCTGAGTGAAATGTTCATTCAGCCAATTGCCGCTCGCACGTTGTCCCATTTCAAGAAGTACCTGGAACAGAACGAGGGCTGAGCACTCCCAATGTATGGAAGCCATGTCACCACGCGTGGTCGTCACCGGCATCGGGGCAATAACGGCCATCGGCAGCGGCCGAGACGGGCTGTGGCGCGGAATTTTGCGCGGCAAGTCCGGCATCCGCCCTATCGCCCACTTCGATCCGTCACCGTTTGACTCCCAAATCGCCGGTGAGGTGACCGATTTCGACCCGTTGGCGTATTTCCCGGCGCGGCGTGTGAAACGCCTCGACCGGTTCGCCCAGTTCGCCCTCGTAGCCGCGAAAATGGCCCTCGACGATTCGAACGAGTGTGGCCGGCCGTTGTTCACGGAACGGCCTCCCCTCCCGCAGATCGGCGTCTGCACCGGCACGGCGTTGGGCGGTGTGGCGCTGGCCGAGCACCAACATGAGTTATTCATGCGTCAGGGCATCCGTGCGGTGAATCCGGCACTGGCATTTCTCGTGTTCGGCGGCTCCGGCGGTTCCCATGTCGCAATCGAACTTGGCTTCACCGGACCGGGTCACACGAATTCGAACAGTTGCGGCTCCGGTGCGATCGCGCTGGGAGAAGCGTTCCGCTTGATCCGGGGAGGTCAGGCACTGGCGATGGTAGCCGGCGCGGCCGAAGCGCCGTTGGCGCCGTTGACGTTTGGCGCGTTTGACGTGCTCCACGCCCTGAGCCGGAACAACGCCGACCCGGCCGGGGCCTGTCGGCCATTTGATGCGACGCGCGACGGATTCGTTATGGGTGAAGGAGCGGCGATGTTCATACTCGAAGAGCGCCGCCATGCCCTCTTGCGCGGAGCGCATATCTATGCCGAGATCCTCGGCTACGCTTCCAACAATGACGCCTATCACATGCTGGCGCCCCGCCCCGACGCGTCCTGCGCGGCGCGCTGCATCCGCAACGCGCTGGCAGACGCGCGTGTTTCTCCGGCGGACATCGATTACATCAATGCCCACGCCACGGGCACGGCACTCGGGGATGCCGCGGAAACGCTCGCCATCAAACAGGTGTTCGGCGAGCGCGCCCATCGGATCCCCGTCAGTTCCACCAAACCGTTTCACGCCCACGCGCTGGGCGCGTCGGGCGCGATGGAGATGGCCCTATGCGCCCTGGCGCTGGAGCACGATTACCTGCCGCCGACCCTGAACCTGAGGCAGCCCGATCCCGAGTGTGATCTGGATTACATTCCCAACGAAGGTCGGCGGGCACGGGTGAACCACGTTGTATCGAACAGCTTCGGCTTTGGCGGCATCAATGCCAGCCTTGTTCTTGGCCGTCATGAGTGAATTCGACGTGATCGTGGTCGGTGGCGGGCCGGCCGGCGCGGCGGCGGCCGCGGGTTGTGCGCAACGGGGATTGCGCGTCGCGCTGTTCGAGCACGCCCGGTTTCCCCGCCATAAGGTCTGTGGTGATGTTCTCAATCCGAATTGCTGGCCGATCTTCGAACGACTCGGCGTGGCGCGGAGAATCCAGCAGTTGCCACATCACGCGATTGAGGGCGCCTGTTTCACCACAACAGGCCGTCACACTCTCAGTGTCCCTCTGCCGCACACGACGGTAGCCATCCGCCGCAGTCTACTGGACGCGGCGTTGCTCGATCACGCCGGGTCGTGTGGAGTGCATGTCATGGAAGGCGAAACGGTCCACGACGTCCTGACCAACGGACGCGTGCGAACCAGCCACGGGGAATACGTGGCCCGAAATGCCATTATCGGTGCTGACGGACGGCATTCGGTGGTTGCACGCAAAGCCGGTCTGGCCCGTTTCCGGCGCCGAGGCAACGAACATGTGGCGTTCCAATCGCATTTCCGGGCACCGACGACGCTGGATCACCGCGTGCAATTACACCTGTACCGGGGCGGCTACTGCGGTCTGGTGCGCGTGGACACGGAGCGCGCCAATCTTTGCATCGTGACCGGCCCATGGGCTGCCCAATTCCACCGTGACTGCGAAGCGCTCTTTGCGCACACCGTCTGGCAGAACCCCCATTTCCGTGAGTTGGGAATTGCTCCCGAACCACTCGAATCTCTGCGAATCGCTCATCCACTCCAGGCACCGGCCTGCCGTGCAACCGGACACGGGGTCTTCCTTGCCGGCGACGCGCTACGGGTGATGGAACCCTTCACGGGTCAGGGGATCTTCTTGGCATTGCGAACAGGAGAGCTCGTAGCGGAAGCCATCAGTGATCATTCTCACAGCGAGCGTCTGTATGCGACCGCGGTGGCGAGACTATACCGGCAACGTGGCCGCACCAACACATGCCTGCGTCACGCGATGTACCGAGAGCGGGCCGCGCGCGCCATCATCCCGCTCGTGCAACACGCGCCCCAACTGGCACGCTGGCTTGCTGACAACGTTCTTGGCGGCGATACGGGATTTCGGTAGGCTGCGTCCTCGATGAACCGCAACGCCAGCGATCGTGCTGTCTTCCTCGATCGGGACGGGACACTCATGGAGGATTCCAACTACGTCGGGGAGGTTGAGCGCGTCGTACCGATCCCGGACGCCGCGGAAGCGCTCCAGCAATTGCGGCGTCCGGGATTCTCAATCTCTACTCTCGAATCGAATCTCGAATTAAGATCGGCAGACTTAATAATTCGGCGATGTTCTGCAACACGTGGTCGGCAGACGTAAGGTACTCTTTCCCCAAGGTGGTCTCGATGGCCACGCAGCGCATCCCCGCATTGCGTGCCGCCTCAATGCCGAGCGGCGCATTTTCCACTACAACGCATTCTTCAGGACGCAATCCGAGCTGGCGGGCCGCCGTAAGAAAGGGATCAGGAAACGGCTTGGCTCGCGGAACCTCATCGCCTGTGATGATGAAATCAAAACGGGCCTGCTGCTCGCCATTGAGGGAATGCTGCATGTTCTTTAAGGCGCAGGCCGTGACGAGCGCCACTTTGAATCCGCGCCGGCGCAGCTCGCCGATTGTCTCAAATGCTTCGGGATATGTGGTGACCCGCACAATGCTCCGATAATAGGCGCGCTTCTCCTCTATAAAAGCAGCCTGTCGGGCATCGGGAATCGTGACCCCTGTTTCCTTCATGAGAATCGGCAGAATCTCTCGGGAGTTCCTCCCTTCGTGCAGAAGCACCGTCAGCTCGCTTACAGGGGAGCCGCCGTGTTTTTCGAACATGTGCTTCCAGGCGAGATAGTGGTAGTGAAGGGTATCGACGATCACGCCGTCAAGGTCGAATAACACGCCGCGGATCATATGGTCTCGTATTATTTATTTCCGTGCTTCTGACACTTCCCGACGCGCCTCGGCAAGTTCTGGTTATTGGTCATGACCTGCGCTCATACATGATACCACATGCTATGTGAGTGTTTCTAGTGTTTGATCGTTGGGGGCCAGACGCCAACGAGTCGTAACCCCTGTATTTCCTGAGTTGCAGTCCGAAGTCTTTTGAGGGATTGTATGGACAAGTATTTCGACCCGTGAAAGCCCTTCGAGAACCTGATCGAAAAGCGCTGGCCAAACTGCTGGCGGACGAGGACCCGCGCACCGTCCAGTTGCTGCAGGAAACGCTGGCGGGACGGGGCGAAGAGGGCATCCGCTTGCTGGAATCCGTCGTCCACGATGGGGAGCCCACGGCGCAACGCAACGCCACGCAAATCCTGCGGGTCCTGCGCGAGGCGGTGGCATGGGAGGCCCTGGCACAGTTTTGCGCCACGTGCGGAAGTCACTTCGACCTCGAGGTGGCCAGTTGGCTGGTGGCGAAGACGCGTTACCCGGAGTTCGATGAGCCCGCGTATCGGACGCGGATCGATCAAATGGCCCAGGAGCTGCGCGAGCGATTGACGGGGCGGGAAACGCCGCGGGCAACTGTTGAGGTCTGCAACCATTACCTGTTTCGCACGCTCGGCTTCCGCGGCAACCGCCAGGATTACTATGACCCGGACAACTCCTACCTCAACCGCGTGCTGGATCGTCGGCTGGGCATCCCGATCAGTTTGTCGGTGTTGTATCTACTGCTGGCGCGACGGCTGCACCTTCCGTTGGTCGGCATCAACATGCCGGCGCACTTTCTCCTCAAATGGCATTCCACCACGGCGAGTTTTTATTTTGATCCGTTTCATGAGGGCGAGTTGCTGGACGAGGCGGATTGCCGGGAATTGTGTAAGCGATTGGGCGTGGCATTCAACCCGGTCTTCCTGACTCCCACGACACCGCAGATCATCCTGCTGCGGATGTGCAACAATCTTCAGGCCATCTATGCCGATCGTGAACCGGCGCGGGCGGAGCAATTGGGCCGGTGTGCCGCCAGGCTGTCGCGGGTGTGACGGACACCCCTTCCTGTGACGGTGCGGCTTTCACGCGCCAAGGCGCTGCCACCATGCCATTCATTACGGGCTGGTAACCGTGATCTTCAGCTTGCCGTATTGGCCAACCGGGCCTTCCCCGACGATGTAGAACGTGTTGGTCCCGTCCGTGTTGAAACTGAGTTGCACTCCTTCGTTGCCGATGTTGTTATCCGCACAGGCCACTTCGGTGAGGCCGTTACTTCCGCAGGAACCCGTCCAAACGTCCAGCATCGTGTAGAAATTGCTCCCCGCCGTGGATACGGTGAACTGCCTTCCGTTGATACCGACGGTCGGGATGATTTGCCACACGGCATCCGGACCACCGCCGCCGGGACCCCCGCTGCTGCCCAGGCATATCGTCGAGGGCGGCATATTGTTCGTGTAGGAGTTCAGGCTGACACTTGCCGTGAACACGGCCCTGGCAAATGGGTCGGAACTGTTCGGGAACACCACGACCTGGGCCGCTGCGCAGGAGTCGTTAACACCGGGACACGTGGCTTGTAGCATCGGGTCCTGGGAGATTTGCTTCAATGTGATTTTGTTGGTTTCGGTGCCAGATACGATGGGAATCTTGCCCGTCTGTGCGTTGCATTCCAGCAGCCCGTTTGGCAGATTGTTGGTCACGCCGCTGTTGTTGAATTTCTTGAGGAGCGCGGTCATGGTATTAATGGCCACGGGATCGTAGCCGGCGCCAACTGTTTGGGCCTGTGAGATCAAGTCGGGCGGAAAATTCGTCGTGACTTTACCGTTGAGGTATGTCGCATTGCCCGGGAAGGTGCCAAACAACGAGGCGTTAGCCGTGGCAGCGATCAATTCCACCGCCAACTTTTTTCGCGCCACACACAATGCGGAAGCCCTGAGCTTCGCAGCCTGTGAACCTCCGGGCTCACCAGTCACCCCGGTCGATCTCCAGTAGAAGCTGAGCGCCTCGATAAGGGTGTCGTAGGCGTCGATCACGTTGTCCGCGTTGCGGTCGGCCGTGGGCAGGACGGTAAATCCGAGGTTCATCACGCTGCCATTGGCCTGAATGGCGTTCAGCAGCGTGGCGCAATTCGTGTCCGTAAGAGAGAACCCATGGGTAAACCAAAAACGCGAGTTTCGCGTAACCACCTGGGTACTGGCCGTACTAGTCAGGCTGACATCCAGAGCGGACAGCACCGCCCCGATGGGATTGGCAAAGACGTTCTCACCAATTGAGTCTCCGGCAAACAGCAGGCCCACGGCATTGTTGTCGGCGTCGACAACCGGCGACCCCGAGTCCCCCGGCAAAGCGAACGCGTTTGTCGCAATGATCGGTTGAACCAGGATCTGATTGGTGAAAATCCCTGTCCCGCAGGTGGTGGTGCAGGGGGACGGTTCCGAATAGTCAACCGCGATTGTCATATTGATCCCGGCCACGATCCCTTCGGTGCAATCCGTGGTTCGCCCGTTTTTTCTGACGAACTGCCCGATGAAGGCGGGGACGACATTGTTCACCTGCGGCCCGAGATTCAGAATGTTGGCGGATATGGCCGCATCGGAGCATTGAACGTAGCCGCAGTCAACCTCATTGTCTGCGAGGCCGGAAAAATCGATTGGGACGGTTCGGACAAGGGTGCCAATGTTCTGGCCCGGGTTGCAATTGACATCTACCGCACCGGGTTGATACTCCGGCGTGCCAAAGGGCGCCGTGCTCGGGCATCCATCGACGCCATGACCGACGACGTGGTTGTTGCTAATCCAACCGATCGCGCCGCTGGCGTTATCACGGACTTTGAACCCGATGGTGCCGCTGGCGCAACAGCCGCCAAACAGGAGCGCATTCCCTCCCGAAACCCCCAGTGGCACGGGGAGAGGGTACGCAATCTGAGGGTTGTTTGCCCCGCATTGCTCGGCGTGGATCACTCCCACCACCACCACCTGCACCGGAAAACCGTCCAAGCTGCTCGGCAGCAGAGCCGCAGTATTTGTATTATCGACGAGCACCAGCAGCGACAAGCTTTCGCCTGACCCGCCGATGCCGATCCCTTTCACGCCTTCGGTTGCGAGAAGCGCCGGTTGGTTTGCCGCTTGCACCGCCATCGCCCTGCCCAAATCCGGGTTGTACGGGAACGGTTGGAGAGATTGTGCGTCGGAAGTTGTCCCGCAGACCCCCAGGACTGCGATGAACCCACAGACCAGCAAAGTCAGTACACGAATGCTGTTACGCTCCGACCGCCGCTTGTTGAGAACATCGGGTTGGCGCACGGTCAATTTCTCTTCCCGGTTCCTACATATGCGCATTCGTTTCATACAAGCCTCCAAAGATCCACGCATCCGCACCCACCACGAGGCTTCAGCGGCTGCCCGATACATGGTTCCGCTGGCACTCCCGTGGCGATCAGCCTTTTCACCCCATCGGTCATGCTTCTCACGGCCGTTCCTCTCATAGCTCCAAATCCCTTCACGAAAGAAGAAAGAATCAATCGTAGTCTGCCTCGTCTTCCAACCGGGCTGTCGACGATGCCGCCCGGTTTTCCGATGGCCGGCGCCAAGCCTTTCCATTGGTCCGGGCCTACTTCGCCAACGCCGTTATTCGCACCGTGTCTTGCTGCGCTGTGTCGCTGACCGATGTGAATGTCAATGTGAAGGTCGCCTGGGTCCCCTTCTTCACGAGGGTCTTGTCCGCGAACACTTCCGCTCGAATCATCGTCGAATCCCCCGTGACCGCCCCCGTTTCCATCGCAGCGGTTTCATAGGTTCCCGCCTGGACCGCAGTTGTTATATCCATGCTTTCGGACGGGTTCGCGCCAATGTAGTAATTCACCGTCCAGCCCGAGCCCCCGCTGACTTGCGTACTCTGCACTGTGAACTGGTCGGGCCCTGAACCGTCGTTCTCCACAGCCACATAGTACCTCACGCCATGTCTGCCCTTCTCAATAGCCTTCTGAATAGCAGTGGGCGTCTGCAGATTGATATTTTGAACAATTTCCTGTCCGACGCCGGTCGTGTTGATGACGCCAAAGCCCACGAACTTCTTCAAATTACTAAACGACTTGCTAATCGCGGCATCCGGCTGACTGAGCGCTCCCATGCCGCTCAGGGACACCAGTTGGGGCGGCAGAATATTGTTGCTGCTGATAATGGACAAAGTGGCCGACCGCAGCCCTCCAGCCGTGGGAGCAAACTTCAGACTAACCACGCAGGTGGCGCCGCTTGAAATCGTCGTGCATGGCGTGGAAACAACAAGGAAATCACCCGTATTTCCCGCCGTGGTGGCAATGTTGCTGATCACCAGCGGAGCGGTTCCGCAATTCGTGATCGTCACGCTCTGCACCGATCCGGTGACATTCACGGCGACACTGCCAAAGTCTATCGAACTGCTGCTGAGGCAGATGGCGGGCGCAGGCGCGACGCCGACGCCCTGCAGTGTCACCGTGGTCGGACTGCCCGCCGCGTCATCCGCGATGACAAGATTCGCGTGAAAAGCCCCTGCGACCGTTGGAGCAAACGCCACGTTCATCGTGCAAGTGCCCTCAACAGAAATGGGCGAGTTCGTACAAAGCGTCGCCACTGAGAAATTCGCCGACCCCGCTCCGCTGATCGTCACACCGGAAACGGTCAGCGGGATCGAACCGCAATTCGTGAGGGTAACGCTCTGCACGCTGCCGGTTGTCCCGATCACTTGGTTGGAGAAGGTAATCGACGTGCCGGTACTCAGGCACACCAGTGGAGCCGGTGCCGTCGCGTAGCCGGTCAAGGGGATGCTGCGCGGACTGCCGGTCTGGTTGTCCGTAAACACCAAATTCGCCACCAACGTCCCCACATCGTTGGTCACCGGTGAAAATGCCACAGTCACGAAGCAATCGGCCCCCGGACCCACGCGTCCGCCCGTACAGCCGTCATTAACAACCGTGAAGTCAGCCGCGTTCGACCCAGTGATCGACACGCTTTGGATGCTTGCCCCGACAGTCGTACCGTTCATATAGGTGACGACCTGTTGGGTGCTGACGGTGCCGGCAACCTGGCTGCCGAACGTCAAACTCGTGGGAGAAATCGTGATCGGCACCGTGCCTGGTGGCACGTTCACGTTGAGCACCATGGTCCCGCCGTCGCCGTCGTTTTGCGGCTCGACCACGATATAATAATCGTTTGACCCATCCGCCGTGAAGTTGACCTGGGCCGGCACGCTATTGGTGGATACGACCTCCGTCAGCGCCCCACAGTCGCCACGCACATTGAGCGCCTCCGGAAGCACCTTCACTTCCCAGACTGACAATAGCGGGGGCCCGCCGGAAAACGAACTGCCAAGCGTGCTAATGGTGAACACGGCACCGGGAGTCGGCAATGCAATCTTGAAGAATTCGTCGGCACCACCACGCCCCGCCGTGGGACTGGGCTGCACGTTTCGGTAGACCGCCTTCGTGAGATTGTTCGTGAACGCAAACGGGAATTGCGTGACGGGCATGGCGGTCTGGCAGGCGTTGTTGGTCGCCAGATTCGGAACGTCGGACAGCGTATTGGTCGCCGCGTTGTAAATGACCAGGGCAAAATCCTGATTGAGGGTGTTGGACCCGCCCGGCGTCGGCTCGCCCACATTCGGCACGCCCTGGCCCGCAATATTCGCGGCGCGCACGATGACCTGGAACGGGGCACCGGACGTCACTCCGGGAATGCCGTTGAGCAGTGTGGACGGATTCAAGAACACACTCTGCAGGTTGTTGATGGTGTCGATTCGGGAATTGGCTGTCGACACGTTCTCGAAAAACTGGTTGCCATTGTAGATGGCGGCATTCGAGCCGGCTCCGAGGGTCACCTGCAAATTAAGGTCGTTGACGAGTTGATTGCTGGCCGAAGCCGCCGGGTTGCCGGGTGGGTCGAGCCACACCAGCGTCACGCGGAACGGTAAGCCGTTGCTGGCGATCCGGCCGGTGACTTCGTAAGACTGCCCCGACTGGCTGAAGTACGTCTGCTGCGGCGCGGGATTCGTGGCGATGAGGGGCGTGTCAATCGCTCGCGGGGAACTCTCATCCCGAATCGCCCGAGGCACCCCGTCAAACATCGTGGCCAAATCCAGTTCGCCCATGCCCTGGGCAATGGAGGGCAGGGTGTCCAGTGTTCCGGGATACTGAGGACTTTGAATCGGCATATATCGGGCTGCGTTGCACAGGTAGGCCTTGGCCATGGCCGGGCTGGGCTGCAGCAATGCGCTGCCGAGTTCGTTCGTCAGTCGATGCTGGAAATACCACCACAGAAGCTGGATCGCCCCGGAAACCTCCGGTGCCGCATAACTGCTGCCGGAATCGCAGTCGTACTCCCCGCCTATGGGACTTGGAAAACTGTCGGGAAACGACGCACTAGTATTGGTGAAACAAGCGTCAAAGAGCTTGGGCGGACTACAGTAAAGATTCGTCTCCGAACAGGAAAACACCGCCCCGCCGCCAAGAACCCCATTAGGGTCCTCGTTTATTACAGGTATGATTCCAAGCACGGGATCGATTGCCACCGCCAGCAATGACTTTGCCGCCCAAACCGAGGTGGCCGGCGCCACTATCTCGGGCTTGATCCGCCCCTCCAACGTTGGCCCGAACTCTGAAAGGTCATACATCTCCAGCGAGTCAGTCGCTTGATCGTCACAGGCGCTGCCATCCAGGCGCACGCTCTGGGAAGAACAAACAGTGATGACGTTCTTCGCGGTGCCCGGAGAGGTAATTCGGATGTCTCCGATCCCGCCGGTGCCCGGTATCACGCCGACATCGCTGCGAATCGAGAGGCCCGCAAACACGATGATAAACTCCTGATTCAAGGGGAATGGAGTGGGAACATTGTTCGAATCTCCCACCAGCAATGCATCGCGAACGCCCGTGTCATAGATTTGAGCGTCAAGATCATACCTGCCGCCGTTGTCGCCGGTGGAACTCATTTCTTCGCCCCAGCTATCGTTCTGAATACGCGCCCCGAACGTATACGCATGGAAGAAGAGCGTCGGATAGAAACCCTCCATGCACGGCAGAGTGGGTTGAGGATTGGGCAGCAGACGCGCATGGGGCGGCGTGCCAGTGGTGTCCGCCGCCTGGTGCCAGATGCGCGAGCTGCCGATCAAGCCGAACGGGGAAACGCCAAGCCCCAGTTGGAACCCGCTCGGATCCTGGTAGACGAAGCTAACCACCTGCGTGACAATCACCTCTGTCAGGAGATCCACTGTGAAAAACGGGATTCCAGGACCTGAGCAGTTATAAGTCTCATTTGTGGTGAGCTCACACGGACTCGTTGGGAAAGTAATGGTGATGGATCCGCCGCCGGCACTCAGACACAGCCCGTTGTAACCGAACGTCTGCGTTACGATCGTCGAATAAATGGACAACTGATCAAGAACGTTCGTCCGTTGGTCGAATCCGACAATTACGGAAGCCACCCGTGTGCCGTGGTCGTAAAAATCTTCCGTCCCGATGAAATTGAGGCTGAGTGGCGAGCATCCCGAATCTACCGTGGAACCGTCGAAGTAACCATTCTGGCCGGGCTCCATATAGGCCACGCGACCGCGCAACGAGGGCTGCACCACGGGGTCGCCTACGTCAAGACCGGTGTCCGCGACGTCGACAATCGGGTAGTTGGTTGGTTCCAGAAAAGATGGCAATCCACCACCGACCGTGTTGGTCAGGAAATCGATGTAGTTGGTGAACAGGGCCGTTACGCCGCCCAGGTAATTCGTGAAGAACCTGGCGCCCCCGGTCGAATTGGTCGGCCCGAAGCCGGGTTGGCTGGAGGTCTGCTCGGCGAGAAGGAGGTCCTGGACTTCATCCAGCAAAATCTTTCGCTCCACGCTCTCAATCCACAGTACGCCTTCCAGCCGGGCAATGCGGGGAATGTCCGAAAACGGCACGGTCATTCGCGCGACCTTTCTGTCGGCGGCATGGTAGCCGGATTGTATCAGCCCAAACTTCTTGAGCGCAGCCATGGTTTGCTCCGCCGCCGATCCTCCCGCCATCGCGATCTGTACGTCGACCAACGACTGGCCATTCTCCTTGATGGCATTCAACAGTCCCCGCCCGATCTTGTAGTACGGGTGGTAGGAACCGATCCACTGAATTGGGCTGTCGGCGCCCTGCCCGCTGCGCAGTTCGCTCTCCGCCACCTCGTCGACCAGAACCAGATAAGCGTTATTCGGTACATACGACACGACTTGCGCCCCCTTGGACGTGATCAACCGCAGCCATTCCGGGGTGATGGGGCCACGAAATTGCACCAGCCGTAAGCGCTCGCCCTTGCCCTCCGCTTGCCGATACTGCGGCGGAACCGGGGGCTCACCAACGCTGGTGTCAAAGGATGCAGAGCCCAGCTCGATGCGATTGAACCGGTTATTCACTGCGGCCCGCGCGCCGTACAGGTGCGTCAACTCGTCTACTTGCGCATCCGTCGCTTCCACCAACCAGTAGGAACCGTAATTACGAACCCGGGTGAATCCCCGCTGTCGCAACTGGTCAAAGGTCTCGTCGCCAGTGGGGTAAATGATCACCTTGTTGTTGCTGGGCGGTAACGTGGGCGTAGCGTGGCTGTGCACCCCCATGAAAATAAGGCCCGCCAAAACAACCAGTACGCACCACCTGCTTACGGAGAATTTCATTCCTCGCTGTCCTCCAACCGAGCTGTCATTCGGAAAGATTTGTTGGTACCGTTAAAACTATCAAAAGGAGTTTTCTGATTGCAACCAGAATGTTCATCAAATTTCTCGGCCATAGGAGTCACCCACGCGGCATCCAGCCGCAATGCGTGAATCTCTCGCCCCTGTTTCGTAACACCAGAACCCTGGCGGCGTCTCGTGGAAAAATGGAATTACTACATTCCCTATTTCCGACCGGGAATTCACCCTAGAAAATTCACCCTGAAAAAGCTGTGACCGCTGCCGGCGGCAACGGGCAAGAGCACGACAACCAAAACGATGGTCAAGGCACCCTGTTCGTTTTCTTGTTTGCTTACGTCTGTTCCCTTGTAGTGCCGCCCGTCCTTCGCCCCGTGTCGTGAAGCTGACATTGGAGGGTTTTTACGGAGCCGCTCCAATGCGCGTGTAAAGGCCGATTGCGAGACCGACAGGTCTTTTTACACCACTGCCGCACCGCTCACCCGTGAGTAGCTGTTACGTCAGGCAGTTTTTGCAATGGCTCGCTGCAAGGTGCTTACCGCGCGCCTTCCAACACCGATGTGATGACGCGCGCCGTGGCGTCCCAACTGAACTTCGCGGCGTGCCTGCGCCCGCCCTCACCCAATTGCTGTCGCAACACGGAATCAGCCAGCAGTCGCCGAAACGCCTCCGCCAGCGCCTCGATGTCACCCTCGGCCACCAGCAATCCCGTCTCCCCGTCCACCACCGCCTCCCCCACGCCGCCGCTGCGATAACCGACAACCGGTTTCCCATGAAAGCCGGCCTCAAGGTAGCTGATCCCAAAGCCCTCCACGCTCCTCTTCAACGAGCGGCTTGTCATGGCGCAGATGTCACACTGGTGATACGTCATGGCGACCGTGTCCGGATTGATCTGCCCCAGATGCTCGAAACCAATCCCCGCCTCCCGACACACCGCCTCGACCTTGCGCAAGTACAACGCGTCGCCAACGCCCCCGATTTGGTAAATGATTCGCGACCGGAGCTCGTTCGGCAACCGCGCCAGCGCCTGCGCGGTGTCGAGCTGTCCCTTGCGTGGATGCACCCGGGCCAGGGTCAGGACGCGGACCCGTCCATCCGCGGCCACTTTCCCCGGGCACGGCCGCATCGCCGCCGTACTGCACGCGCAGGGAGCGATCACAATCCGCCGCGCCAACAACGAAAGGAAACTGTGTTGAATCAGCGATTGCGAGTACCTCGACACGGTGAATACGCATTCGACCCGCGGGAAAAAGCGCCGCGCCCAAAACCTCCACAACCCGCTGTTTTGGAATCGCAGCACCTCCGAGCCATGAAGCACCGAAAGGATGCGCCGGCATTTCACCCGACCCAACGGCACAAGAACCATGAACGCCAGATGCGCCCCGACGCTCGTCAGCACCACCGTCGCCTCCTCCAATTGCTTCCGCCGGGACGACAGTTCAATGGCGAACCGGACCATGTCCCCGAACCGCAAACTCCCGCCTCCGCGCAGCCGCACCACCGGGAATCGGTCCCCATCGACCGCTCCCAACCCTCCATAATCCGGCGCCCAGACCTCGACCCCCTGCCCCGCCCGGTGCAGGGCCGCCGCCAGTTCCTCGCTATACGTGGCCACACCGCCACGAAACGGGGTGAATTCGTGCGTGCAGATCACGATCTTCGGTTTGGGCTGTGGTGTGTGTGTCATAGATCGACAACGATCATCTCACCAGACCCGTGCCGCCCTGCCAACCGAAAAATCTGGGCCGGCTTCCAGACCAACATCATCAGCGGCTTGACCAGCAATTGGCCAAGCCACTATTACGTCGGCTCCGGCAAGTGTTTTTGTGAAGGAAGCCCCGGCAAGCGGTAACGGCGTCGCGGCAACGCAACCGTAGGTCGATTGGCGGACGCGCCGATCACAGCGGTTGCAACTTGCCCGCCGCAGACCCAGCGGATGTTCCGACCAGTAGGAAGAGCCGACAGCGGCGAACGCATTTGGGTCCGCCCGAGTCAGAAGAATCTCCCGCAACAAAAATGGACCCGGCAAAACCGTTGCAGACTGAACGCCATCCCGCGGCGCAATCCTCCGACTTTGGTCATGGGGTCTGGCCGCGGTAGCTCGGGAAAACCAGCAATGCGTATAATCAACCAGTTCTTTGACGACTTGCCGGTTCCGGGTAAAAGTTGCCATTGAAAAAGTAATCGAATAAGCCGAACTTCGGTTGCACACGATGGTTTCGACCACAGTCTTATTAGGCCTATGAGCAGGGAACCTGAGATCATTGCGAAATCCAGTTTGGCTCCGAAACGGAATAACACCACTGGCAATTCGACAATCTCTGCTGATCTGCGAAGTCGGGAACTGGAAAGTGGTAAGACCAGCATTGGGTACTTGTTGGGCATGGAGGCAACACAAAATGAGCGCTACGAAAACAAACGCTGACTGGGGCCGGAACGGCCCACAACTATCCCAAGCACGGCCGGCTGATGGACCGGGTCTACCGAAACGTTCTGCCGCCGCTCAAGGGCGATCATCGCTTCGACGCCAGTCGCTCGGTCAAGGAGACCGCTCGCGAAGTGCGGGACGCGGTCATGCACTTCCATTGCTTTTGCTCCTTCTGTGTGGCTGTGCCGCAACTCCGCCGACGCCCGCACCGACCGGTTCCGGCGTTTCGTGGCTGATGTGTTCCGGCGCCGGTGGCTTCTACAGCAACGGCGTGTGCTCGGCGGTGCCAACGACCCAAATCATCAACCGTGTCTCCCTGTGGCAACCCGTATGGATGCACTTCGGTATTCCTATCCGTATCTGCTGCCCTAGTCCGGGAACTTGCGACTGGTCCTACGTGGACGCCGTCATCGCCAGCAACCGGATCTGGCAGGCCCCGTACGAGACGAAGGTCAAGGCCTACATGGACTGGGGGTCCTACGTGACGCTGAACTACCGCAACGGCATCGCTATCTACAGCACCAACACGACCTACGACATCATGCCACTGTGGTTCTACAATCTTGCCCGGAGACCCCAAGATCTGTCCGGCGGCGCCATGGCCGGCGCTGAACTCTTCGACGCGCAGGTGCCGGCTGCTTCCCGGATCGTCAGCAACCTGCTCGTCCACGAAGCCGGGAGGATTTCCGTTCTGGGACTCACGTGGGAACCAGATTGGGGAACCAACTACGCCATTCCTCTTGCGATGGTTGCCAGTTCCGTAGTGAACGTGGCGAGGTCCACCGGAGTTTCCCTGGCCATGGGTGAATTTGGCCAACCAGTCTATGGAGTGTTCACTAGTTACTGCGGCTACTACAACGGCTCAAACTGGTATGACGCCATCGTCTGGCACGACGATCATTGGATTTCGTGGCCTCCGGATCGCCGGGCGGGCCCCAACAGTCCCCCCAACCTGCGGTATGACCAACTGTTCGACCGACTGGCATCGCTGGGCAAAATGATGATGCAGGACTACATGGAGTTTTTCTACTGCTGTGACCCAACGGAGGACGCCCTCTACGCCGACCGCATCGTCAAGGGCATCTTGATGATGCGAAAATCCGGTGTGGCAGTTATTGCGCCCAACGCCTATCCCTACGCCTCGACTTGCGCCCCCGACAATGTACTCAGCAACAACTTCGGCGGGGCCTACACGGGATACGTGAACAACGCCATGACGGCGTCCGGCGTGGCCATTTCCAATCTGCTTTCGCTAATCGGCAACAGCGCCTGCTCGACCTCGTCAGTGCACTACCCATACTACTGCTATCAATTTGGGTCGAATACCTTTGCCTGGATCGCGGAGGGGTATCCATCGGAAGCCATGACGCTTTCGGGCTGGGCGTCCGGACCGACCTACGTCCGAGATGCCACTGCGGCCCCAACCAATGCGCTGGGCAACAGCCCGATTGTGCTTTCCGGTACAGGCGAAATAAATACAGGACGGTGATGGACAGCGGAAGCCCCAGCCAACCAGCGCTCAAAAATAATTACCGACGAGCGAGCCAGGGAAGACGGTCACATCTGGGCGGAGTGATTGTTCAACCGCCCAATCCACTGGACAGACACAACTCCCGCCCCGCGCAGCCGCACCACCGGGAATCCGAACCCATCCGCCGCTCCCAAATTGTGAATGTTTTCACTTGGAATCCTGTCGGGACGGGAGCATACTCTTTTCCTGCCGGCTAGGGTAACTGTCACCACGCAGGTCTGGACACCACCAGACAAGAGGAACGCATGAAGGGATTGCGACGCCGCTATCTGATCGTGGGAATTCTCATTGGGGCCGTAGTCGGCCCCTGCCCCTCCAAGGCCCAGTACACCGCCGACTTCCAAACCAACATCATCAGCGGCGTGACCAGCAATTGGGACGACTTTTACGCCCTCGGAGCCACTAATTCTGGCGATGTGTTGCTCGTAGAGAACGGCGGCGTGCTCGTCGACGGCTTCGCCTCTATTGGGTCTCAAGCCGGAGCAAATAACAATGTCGCAATTATCTCCGATCCAGGATCCATCTGGTCGAACGGCAGCTTTCTGAATATCGGAGAGTCGGGTTCGGGCAACGAGTTGTTCATCACTGACGGAGCTGCCGTTAATGACCAGTATGGGTACGTGGGCTCCAATGCTAGCAGCAGCAACAACACAGCGGTGGTCGACGGTAGTCGCTCAGTCTGGAATAACACGCAGGAATTCACTTTCGGCTGGTTCGGGTCGGGAAACAGATTGATTGTCACCAACGGCGGCGCGATCTATGGCTGGGATTGCTACTTGGGCGGGGGAAACACGAGCGTCGGCAACACCGTTTCAGTAAGCGGGAGCGGGTCGACCGTGGGTGCAAGCAGTAACCTTTATATTGGCTATGTAAGCGCTGGTAATCGAGTCACCATCAGTGACGGCGGCTTGGTCTTCGACGCAAACGGTTACGTAGGCACTTCCAGCAACAACTTCGTCGTGGTCACGGGCAGCGGCTCGGTGTGGAGCAACCGCGCCGATCTTACTATCGGGACATCTGAGTATATGCCCGGCAATCAACTAACCATCACCAACGGCGGAGCCGTCTATGACAACAACGGGTCTGTAGACGGGAGCCCGTACCCGACCAGCACCGTGGTGTCGGTCAGCGGCAATGGCGCCCGTTGGTGCAATTCCGGCAATCTCTCCGTCGGCGGCGGCGAGGGGCTGGGGAATTGTGTTACGATTGGCGAAGGCGGTTCCGTAGTGGCCAGCAACTCGTATGTCTCCCCTGTAACGGGATCGACTTCATACAATGGGATCACCGTCTGCGGCGGTGCCTTGTTTGTGACCAACGCTCTTCATACTGGCACGTATCAGAACACAGGCCTGCTCACTCTCAACAGCGGAACCCTCACCGTCGATAGCCTGATCTCCACTCAATCATCACACATCGTCTTCAGTGGCGGTGTATTAAACGCTAAGAGTTCGGCCATCAGCACGCTTGCCGTCGGCAACGGCACGAATGTGGCAATCTTCAATCTTGCCCCCGGTGGGTCAGGGATCCACTGGTTTACCTACCAGGGTTTGAGTATCTCCAGCAACGCCATGCTGACGGGCGGCGGCACGATCATTGGCCGAACCACCGTCCAAGCGGGCGGCACGCTCGTCCCCGGTGGTGGTGCAGGCAGCATCGCCTTCAGCAGCAATCTGACGCTTGCGGCCGGATCAACTCTCGCCATCACCATCGACGGTCCCGGAGCAGGTCAATACAGCCAGATCACCGGCTTGGGTACGATCAGCGTCAGCAACTGTGTCCTGAGCGTATCGCTCGGCTATACGCCATCACCGGGCGACTCGTTCACGATCATCAGCAATCTCACTTCGATGGCGGTGCTCGGGACCTTCGTGGATACAGCGGGCGCCGCGCTGCCCAACGGCGCCGACTTCGTCGTGGACAACACAACATTCCAGATTGATTACAGCGCTAACTGCGATGGCATGGATGTAGCCCTAACCGCGCTGATTCCCGAGCCGTCCTCGCTTTTGCTGACCGCCCTCGGCGCGGTCGCCCTGTGCGCGCTTCTGAGGCGTCGACGGCATTGACGACGGCTGCTCCCCGCAGCGTTTCGCGCCGCCTGATTCTCCGCCGACCGAAAAAATCGCTTTCTCTTTGGCCCCGGGTTTGGTATCAGTCCCCTCGCCAGGAAGGACCAGCACACGCGCGTCGCTTCACATGAATATAACGTTGACTGATACCGAAGTGGCCGACCTCAAAGACGGATTGCGCCGATGCAGTCCCAAAACCATCGAAGCCGCCGTTCGCTACCGCGAAACGGGCGACCCCAACACCATCCCAACCATCGTGTACGGGATTCTGGAGCGCTATCAGCCCTCCACCGCGCCCGTGAAACTCTCCGCGGCCGATGAAAACGCCCGGCTCATCGAAGACCTCGGCCTCGATTCGCTGACCTTGCTCGAAATCGTGCTGTCGATTGAGGAGGTCCTCAAGTTGCACATTGAAAATGAGGAGCTTCGCGAAATCCGTACGATGGGGAACCTGAACAGGTTTCTCCACGCCAAGATTACCGGCGCCGCCACCGGGGCGCCGTCGAAGGTTTATTCGCGCGAACAGATTGCGCTCGTGCTCCCGCAACAGCCGCCGTTCATGTTCCTTGACGAAGCGTCGCTGAACGCCGAGACACTCAAGGCCAGCTATACCGTCAAAGGCAACGAGTTCTTCCTCGAAGGCCATTTCAAGGACGACCCCGTTTTCCCCGCCTCGATCGTCTTCGAAGCCCTGGGCCAGGCCGCGTGCCTGTGGGTGCTGGAGAAAGCACCGGCGCAGATCGGCAAGGAGATCAAGTCCAACCACGTCTATTTTGCGTCGATGGACGGCGCGCACTTTTACCAAAAGACCAGGCCGGGGGATAAACTCGAGTTCGAGTTGAAGCTGGCGCGGCTTCGCGAGCCGCTGGCCGTTTTCGAGGGAACAGTGACCTCGCAGGGGCGGCGTGTGGCCAAGATCGAACGTCTCGTGCTCGCGTTTGGCGAACAACTTCTTCCCGAAAACCTGTCGTCATCCGAATCGTCCGCGTCCGACGCCCCCGCGCCGACCCCCGTTCCGGTCACGCCCAACGGCCCGGACGGTGGCCGGTCCTGAATTCGCATCGACCCAACTTGTCAATGAAGCGCGTCGCCGTCACGGGCCTGGGGTTCATCACCAGCATTGGCAACAACCGTCAGCAGGTTGTCCGCAGCCTCCGGGAATGTATCACCGGCGTCGAGCCATTCGACGAGTTTGACGTTCCCGATGCGCCGGTAAAACTGGCTGGCACCGTCAAGGGATTTCACTTTCCCACGGCCTACTTCGAGGATTGGACGCTTCCACCCGACTACAAGCTCACCCGCGAGCAATTGCGACCGATGGCGCCGAATTCCTTGTACGCCTACGGGGCCATGCAACAGGCCATCGCCGAAGCCAGGCTGACGCCCGACGAGGTGTCCAACCCGCGCACCGGCGTCATGTGCGCCTCCGGCGGTTCCATGTGGCTCGCTTATGACAACCTGCACACGATGGTCACTCGCGGCGTCGCCCGATGCCACCCCATGGCCATCATCAACAGCATCCCCGGCTCCTTGTACATCAATCTGGTCACTTGCTACAAAATCAAGGGCGGGGCCCTGGGCTTTTCCAGCGCGTGTTCGTCCTCCGCCCACGCGCTCGGCACCGCCGCCGACCTTATCCGACTCGGTCGTCAGGATATCGTCTTTGTCGTCGGCGCCGAGGACTGCAACAAGTTCAGCATTCTTCCGTTTGCCGGCATCCGTGCATTGAGCCTGCAGACCGACCCGGCCAAAACACCGTGCGCGTTCGATGTGAAGCGCGATGGTTTCGTCGGCACGGGCGGGGCCGCGGTTCTGGTGCTGGAAGAACTGGGGCGCGCCCAACGCCGCGGCGCCCCGATCGCCGCCGAGGTCCTGGGTTGGGGCCAGTCAGCCGACGGATACAACGTCCTCGCACCCGATCCCGAAGGCGACGGATTGCGGCGCGCCATGGAAGAAGCGCTGGGCGATGCCCATCTGGCGAAGGAGGAAGTCGATTACATCAACGCTCATGCGACATCGACCACCGTGGGCGATGTCAGCGAATGCCGCGCCATCCGCGCCGTGTTCGGCAACGGCCGGACGCCTCACGTCAGCAGCACCAAGAGCCTGACCGGCCACGGCCTTTCCCTGGCGGGCGCGATGGAGGCCGCCTTCTGCGTGCTGGCGCTGCAGGTGGGTTTCACCCCGGTTTCCGCGCACATCACCCAGCTCGACCCGCAGTGCGCCATCGCGCCCATCGTCACGAAACCGGTCCCGGACAAACCTCGCATCGCCCTGAGCAACTCGAGCGGCTTCGGAGGCACCAATGTTTGCCTCGCGCTACGCCGATGGGACAATGGCGCCGAATGACACTCCGAAGGTCTTCCTGACCGGTGCCAGTTCCGGCATCGGGCTGGAAACGGCCAAATTGCTTGCCGCGCAGGGATTCGAACTCTGGGGAACCTCCCGCGACCCGGCCCGTCTGCCCCAACTGCCGCGGTTCCATGGCGTGCCGATGGATCTGACTCAAACGGATTCAATCCGTCAAGGTTTCGCCGTCGCCTTGAAGGAAGCGGGCGCATTCGACGTGTTGATCAACAACGCTGGTGCCGGCGCGTTCGGGGCCATCGAAACCATGCCCGCAGAAATGGTGCGCGAACAGTTTCAGCTGCTGGTGGACGCGCCCTTGGAGTTGATCCGCCGGGCGCTTCCCGCCATGCGCCAGCGCGGTCGCGGCACAATCATCAACGTCACGTCGCTCGCCGCGCAATTCCCCATTCCCTTCATGGCCCCATACAGCGCGGCGAAATCCGCCCTCAGCGCGTTTACGGCGGGATTGCGGGTGGAACTTTCCAACACGCCGATCCGTGTCGTCGAGATTCGCCCCGGCGACATCAACACCCCGTTTCACGATCGGACAAGGCGTGTCGAAGTCGCGAGCAACCCGGAAGAGGAACGCCGGATGAAATCAGCTTGGGAAACCCAGTTGCGAAATATGGCGGCATCGCCGCGGCCGGATCGGGTCGCGCGGGCCGTGCTGCGGGCGATTAGGACACCGAATCCGCCACCGGTTCTGGTCGTGGCAGGTTTATTCCAGGCGTGGCTGGCGCCTTGGGGCGCGCGGCTCTTGCCGCTTCGAGTACAGGAATTCGTTCTGCGGAAATACTATCGGCTCTAACGCCGAGGCCGGCGATCATCTTCACAATATCGCTCGGATGCAACGGCGGACAGGCCCGTTGCATCGCCCGACGAATCGCCGCCGGCAACTCGGGCCGCGTCCGCCACTCGGTGATAATTCCCGCCAACTCTTCGGGGCTGCGCACCAGTTGCGCCACGCCGTGGTCACGACAGAATTTCACCGTGATACGCTCCTGGGGCATGATCCCGCCGAGACTGTTCAGCAATAATGGACAACAACTCACAATCGCTTCGCTGGTTGTACCCGTGCCCGGGCGGGCGACGATCGCCGACACCGAACGCATCAATTGGCCAACATTGGTGTTGTGCGGGAGCAACCGCACCCGCGCCGACGGGTTGGCCTTGGCCCACGCGGAAATCTCGCTCTCGGCAATTGGCGATTTGCCGCACAACAATACCACCTGTATATCCACTCCCTGCCGCCGCAACGCGTCGAGAAACCGCACGTGATTGTGGGCGCCCCGGCTCGATGCGCTCAACAGAAGAATGAATTCGCCGGGGTCGAGCCGCAGTTTCTCGTGTATGAAGGCCGCGCGCTCCGTTTCGTCCTCCGGCGGATCGTAGAACGATCGACGCAATAGAAAGCCGCCCAGCCGGGTCCGTTCGGCGGCCATCCCCCAGCGTACCGCTGCCTGGCAGGTCTCCGGAACCGCGCCGATAAACAGGTCCGCGGACGGATTGACCCAGTGTCGGCTGAACCCGTAGCCGCCGGACAATTCACCGCAGTACGTGACGCACTTCACACGATCTTCGCCCAGCACCACGCGCGCGTATTCAAAAAAACCGTGGTTCAGCGAGTCATGCACGCTGATCAAGACATCGGGCTGAAGTTCTTCCAGGACCTTCCGGTACTTGGCCGCGCCCAGCGGTTTGCGGGTGCGGACAATCGGCACCACCTCCAAAAAGTTGAAATACACGTGATGCAGAAACGGGGCGGTGCGCTGGATCCAGTTGTACAGCCAGACGCCGAATGCGTAAATGGGGTGCGATTTTTCGAGCGGACGATGGAGTTGCACCGAGAGATCAAGCGACGGCTCAGCCTGCGCCCATTCCTGGAACGCGCGCGCTCGCATGTTGTGGCCTCCCCCGGTACTCGATGTGAGTATCAGAACTCGCATGGGCAATCGGAGTATACAGATCGCCCCTCCCACTACAAGCCCCGAAGTGACCCCGGCAAAACCGCCGATAGCATCGGTCGTTGCCGGTCAACAATCCCGGTGCGAAGTATCCTGCCAAAAAAAGTGTTACCCACACGTGCCAGATTCGGTATGCTGCCATTCCGTTGCCTCCGCGCCGGCGTCCTATCCGGAGTCCACTGCGCGGTCAGGCTCAAAGTGTGCGAATGAGGAGAATCTCCGCAAGGTTATGGCACGCGTCCTGTACGGAGTAATGGGCAACACGTTCGGCCACGTGTCGCGCGCCCTGGCCGTCACCGGCCGGTTGACCGGGCACGAATTTCATTTCGTCGGCGGCGGACGTGTCCCGGAAGTGCTGCGCGGCCAGCACCCCGTTTTGGAAGTGCCTGTGGCCCATACCGTGTACCAGAACCAGCGGGTCTCGGTACCTCGCACGTGCGGTCATCTGGCCCGTTGCATCGTCAGCATCCCTCGTGTCAACCGCCAGATCCTCGACCTGATCGAGCAATGGCAGCCCGATGTCGCCATCTGCGACCGCGAATTCTTTTTACCCCACGCCGCCAATCGCGCCGGACTCCCGATCTTTTCGCTCGACCACTCCCACGTGTTGCAAGTCTGCCGCTACCACGTGCCGGCCTCGCAGGCAATTTCGTGGGCGCTCGCGCGCCTCGAAGATTCCTTGTTCTTCAATTACACGCGCCACAACCTAGTCACTTCGTTCTTCCATCCCGAACTCAAACCCGACGGACAGAACGAGCTTCTCCCGCCCGTCCTGCGTCCGGCGGTGCGCGACCAACGACCGACGACAGGCGACCATGTTTTCATTTACCAAACCACCCCCACGTTCGGTGCTCTGATCGACGCGGCCCGCCAACTCAACCGGTCCGTGATCGTCTACGGCTTTCGCAACCAGAAGGCCGTCGAGGGCAACCTGACGTTCAAACCGTTCGATAGGAATGCGATCCTCGAGGACCTCGCCGGCAGTTGCTACGCCGTCGTCAACGCCGGCCACAATCTCATCTGCGAAGCCCTCGCCTTCGGCAAACCGCTCCTCTGCTTCCCCATCGCGAATACGTTCGAGCAATTCATCAACGCCTGGCACGTCGGCGAACTCGGCTACGGCGATTTCTCCACCAGTTTTCAACCCACCCTCGCCACGTTCGCGAATTTCGAGTCCCGCCTGGACCAATACCGGCAGAATGTGAGGGCCCGGTTTGTCGACGGCACCGACTTCGTCATCAACCGCGTGCGGGAGTTGATCGACCACTACTCCCGGAAGAAATACCCATGAGCCCGCCGCCAACTGTCGCCTACATCTTCGAGCGGTACCCCGTGCTCTCCCAGACCTTCTTTCGGCGCGAGCTCGCCGGCGTGCGCGATCAGGGTGTGCGAGTCGAGATTCACTCGCTGTTCCCGCCCGACCCCGCCGATCTTGGCTATCAGGTGGAAGGCGTCCCCGTTGACACCTTTCGCTGGTGGGAAGCCGGCGCGCTGATCGTGGCCCTTCCCCGCGAACTGCTGCGCGACCATGCATTGCTTCGCGACGGCTGGCGGCTCTACCGCCGCTACCGACCCACCAACCCGGAAAATTTCTGGTCGACCGTGTGGGCCGCCATCTTCGCCGTCTGCCGCGCCAATCGCTTCCGGGAGAAGAAACCCGACGTGATCCACGGCGTGTGGGCCACCGCCCCCGCCACCGCGGCAGCCATTCTCGGCCGGCTGTGCGGCGTGCCGTTCAGTTTTGGCGGACATGCCTACGACATCTATCGTCATGGCGGCGACGCATTCCTCGAACCAAAACTGCGCGCCGCGAGCTTCGTTCACACGACCACCGAAGCCGGCGCGAACTACCTGCGCAACCGCGCGAACGGCGCGCCGGTGAAAATCGTCCTCGCCCGTCGCGGCCTCGATCAACTCCCGCCAAAGCCGGTGCGCGACACTGCCCCGCGACCGATTCGGCTGCTGTCGGTCGGGCGACTCGTGCCGAAGAAAGGGCACACCCATCAGTTGGCGGCCTGCGCTCTGTTGAAATCGTGGGGTGTATCGTTCGCGGCAAGAATTGTCGGCGACGGCCCGCTTCACTACGACCTCCAGCGCCGCATCGACCACGATGGCCTTGCGAAATTCGTTTCCCTGATCGGCCCGCTCGCGCCCCAGCAGGTCGACGAACAATACCGGTGGGCCGACATCTTCTGGCACACCGGCGTGGTCGATGCCGAGGGCGACCGCGACGGCATCCCCAACGTCATCCCCGAAGCGTTCGCCCATTGTCTACCCGTCATCTCCAGCCGCACCGCGGGCCCCATGGAAGCCGTAACGCACGAGGCGACGGGGCTGATTGTGGATCCATCCAACACCGAGGAACTGGCGGCGGCGGTGAAACGCCTCGCGGAAGACCCGAAGTTGCGTCAGCAACTTGGTGAAACCGGCCGTCACTGGGTCGAAGAGAATTTCCTCATCTCCCGCAATGCGGAGTTTTTGGCTTGCGCCTTCCGCGAACCGCGTCATCAGTAGCTGCCTCCTTTGTGCTTTTCTTGCAGTCTCAGAAGCAGTTTAATCGGTTCGCACGATCGCTCCGAACGGACAACTTTCAACCGTAAACAAACAAACCACGCGCCCTAGCAATAAACCATGAAGACCGGCCTCCTCTTTTCCCTGGCTCTCGTTTTGTACGCGCTATTTGCCGTCAATAATACGACTCGCGGAAGTGATATCGATGCGTCACGACCTACCGACAGCGCGCAGAATTATCTCAAGGTGAGGTTGAATACCCCATGGACCGGCACAAAGGTTTATCTGTATCGAACCAGGGGCGGGCCGGTTGAGCTCGACGGCAAACGGGCAACGGCCACCGTCCAGGAATTCCTCTATTCATACGACGCCGAAGTCCTTGCATTCGTCGACCCCGATAAGGGAAACGCTTGGGCGGGGTCAGTGCTTGTCGACGTCCAGCCGCCATCGTTCTACCTCGAAACCGATTCCGGTATTTTTCGCGGAATGGTACGGTTCGGAACAATGAAAGGGGGCACGATTCGTCCGGACGATCATGACGTCAGGAATGGGGCCATGGCCTATGGACAAGTGGAGTGGCATGCCAGCCTTGTTCCGACTGTGAAACGCGGGGAAAAAGCGGAGGCCGTGATTGACGAGCTAACCAAGGACCACGACCTGGAATCCGTGGTGACGAAAGTTCGTCGCGACGAGGTATCCATTATCCAAAACAGTCTGTCCCGAGTCGAAAACGGGCTCGACCCATGGCTCTTCGTCGACGAACAACGCGGCTCACGCTCCGCAGCGCCAACAACAGTCACGGGGATTGAAGCCAGCAACGGGGAATTGCAACTGGATCTGAAGAATCCAGCGGGCAACCACACCGCCACTGTTTGGATTGATCTCAAGACATGGAACGTCGTGAAGGCTATTCAGGACGGCAAACCGTAAGAGCAGATTCTTTCGCGCCTGCGCCAGTGATCACTCCTGCCAGACGATTACGTGAAGGTCAGTGGCCGCCCGCCGCACATATCGCTGGCGTTGAAGTTCGGCGACCACATCAGCTCGCGCCTTCTGGGAAGCTTCGCGACGATGACGGGCACTATCGACGCGGCTTTACGTCAGCCTTCTTCATCGCGGCTTTGAGCGCTTCGCCGAAACGATCCAATTGTTCCCTGGTGTGCAGCGCGGTGACGGCCAAACGGATCAGGTCCTTGCCGGCCGGCACACCCGGCGCAATCGACAAGACCGTGAAGAACCCTTCGTCCCAGAGAGTCTTCCACATCCAATAACACTTTTCCTTGTCGCCCACGACGATGGGCAGGGCCGGCGTCGGACTCTGCCAAAAGTCCAGGCCCAGAGCTTCCACAATGCCGCGCAAATACCGATAGTTGGCCCAGAGCCGTTCGCGGTGTTCCGGCTCCTCTTGAATCACCTTCAACGCGGCGAGCGCGCTGGCCGCCGCCGCCGGACTGATCGCCGCGCTGAAAATGATCTGGCGCGAATTGCTGCGCAGATATTCGATCAACGCCTTGCTTCCCGCCACAAACCCGCCCGTGCTCGCCAGCGATTTCGAAAAACTGCCTGCGATCAGATCCACGCGCTCCGTCACCCCCAACTGGTCGCACACGCCGCGCCCGTCGCGGCCAAGGACGCCAAACCCGTGCGCGTCGTCCACCACCACCGCCGCGTGATACCGTTCGGCCAATTCGCACAATCGCGGCAGCGAGGCGATGTGCCCTTCCATCGAGTACACGCCATCCACGGCGATCGCTTTCGCCTGTTTGGGTTCGAGGTGTTCCAACGCGTTCGCCAGAGAGTCCATGTCCTCGTGCGCGAACCGCTCAATTTTCGCGCCGCTCAACAACGCGCCGTCCCACAGCGACGAATGAATGCTCGGGTCCACCAGCAGCACGTCGCCACGCTGGAGCAGCGAACTCAGGCTGCAGACACAGGCCAGATAACCGGCCGAGGTGACATGGCACGCCTCCTTGCCGAGGAACGCGGCCAGCGCCTCCTCCAGTTCGATGTGATACGCGCGGCTGCCGTTGGCCAGTCGCGAACCGCAGGCGCTCGCCCCCCATTGCTCCAGCGCCTGTCTGGCGGCGGCGATCACCTTCGGATGACGGGCCAACCCCAAATACTCGTTGGTGGACATCATCACCATCGGACGACCTTCGACAACAATGTTGACGCCGGCGGCGGACTCGACGACGCGATAGTACGGCGCGTACTTCAGCCGCAACCGTGTATTCATGTCGGCCTCGCAGCGGTCGATGATGGGTTTGGATTTGCGGGAGAACAAAGCCGATATGCTCCAATACGTTCGGGCGAGGCTAGTGGAATGCTGCCCGCCCGTCAAGCTGTCCGACGCAATCAACTTGACAGGGTTGTACCCACGAGTATACTGGGCGATCGGGCAGGTGTTAACATGAAGGTCAGGGTTTTATTGCTCGCCGTGATTGTTGTGGCCGTTGCCGCTGGTCGTGCCACCGCTGATGAACCGGTCATTATCAGCCGGGTCGCTCTTCTGTCCGCCACGACCAATGCGCCGACGGATGCGACAGGTTTGGCCACGTTTTATCCGGAAGTTTGGGCCACCCCAAACAACGTCGTACTACCGCCCACGAACGCGCTGATTCTTCACGTTACGACCGAAGGGCTTTCCACCGGCACCTACACGGTCATCGTGACCGATACCGAAACCAATAGTTACACCCTGGGCACGTTCGACGTCACAACGGTGACGAACCGGCCACCGATCACCACCCCGGGGGGCGCGACCCCGTTATGGTTAAGGATCGTCGACATCGGCGGCGGCAACTTCGCCCTGCCGACAGGATTGAATCCGACCAACGTGGTTGGCATTTCCATTTCCGACACCAACGACCTGGTGGATCTCACCGGGACATTCCAAGGGCCGCTTCCCCCACCGCCATGCGGGCTACGTGAGGATGCGACACTGACGGCGACCACAAACGCTCCCGCGGTGGCCACAGGCTTTGCGCAGTTATTTTCCGGACCATGCTTCGAGCCGCTCGGCTCCGCAGTGGATGCCCTCACGATTTTCGCCCCGACCGTCCGCATCACCACGGGCGGATTGCTCGGCGGCACCTACACAGTCAGCATCACCGACGTGGCAACCAACAGTTACGTTCTGGGGACTTTCGATGTCGTAACAATCACGAACCCGACTGCTGTTTCCACCGCCATGATCGCCACGGATCCAGTGCCACCGATGGTCATTGCGGTCGGTGGCGGAATCTTCACGCTGCCTTCGGGATTGAATCCCACCAATGTCGTCGGCATCTCGGTTTCCGACACGAACGATGTGGTCGATCTTACGGGGACCTTCGAGGTTCCGCCGCCACCTCCGCGCGTGATCGAGAAATTCATTGTGCTCGCCGACACCACGAATGCTCCGGCCAGGGCGATGGGCCGCGCCGCCATGGAGGGCGAGATTGATGGCAGCACCAACACGGTGATGGTCAAGGTCGAAACCCTTGGACTGCTCGTGGGCACGTACACGACGAGCATTACCGACACGACCGGTACCAACACTTACACGCTCGGCACGTTCGACGTCCACGCGTGGTCGAATTTGGTCGATGGAACCAAGGCCGCCCTCGGCCCATTCTGGTCCAACACGGTTGGCGGGGCCAGCTTCCCGTTGCCAGCAGGTTTGGACCCGACGAATGTGACCACCATCACCATCACCGACACCAATGGATTGGTCGACCTGACCGGGGACTTCGCCAACGCGCGCCGGCGAATTCCCTGCGTGTTCGACACGCTTATTTCGCTCGTCCCGGGTCCACTATGCGCAAATCTTCTGGGGACCGCCCGGTTGCACATCGAAGTCGTGAAGGGCAACACACACGGAAGCCTTTCACTCATTGCCTCGGGCGCACCGCCAAAGGCCACGCTCAATCTCTTTGTCAATGGCGTTCAGATCGGCACCGTCAAGAGCGACCGGCGTGGCCGGCTGGCCGTCAACAAACTTCCGAAAGGTACGGACCTCCTGGGCCTCACGACCATTGCCGCGGAAGACACCGCCGGCAACGTCGCGTTTAGCGCGAGCTTCTAGGTGCGGCCCGCCCGCCGGGTGCGACACACGAATGCCCCGCCGAATGGCAAGACCGAAGAGCATTGCCTGTCAAGCGTAGATCGTACCGGCCACGCCAGGCGCCATCTTGCGGCCATCCCGTTGTCTGCTATGCTTTCCGAATGAAAACTTCCATCGCACTCAAGACTGTTTTCCTGTTGATTTGCTCGAACACGTTCATGACGTTCGCCTGGTACGCGCACCTGCGAAACTGGCACGACAGGAAATGGTACATCGCCGCGCTGTTGAGTTGGGGAATCGCCTTTTTCGAATACATGTTCCAG
>JBEKUF010000002.1:0-74332 GCA_049515295.1 Verrucomicrobiia bacterium
TGTCCGGTGGAGGAAACGTCAACCCGCGGTATCCGAAAGCGTGGCCCTCCCGAAGAGGCTTTGACCGGCCATCAGAAGAGCGCGACCAGGGTTTCGCGCAAGCCCCAATATAGACCGACGTTGCCGGCCAGAAACCACACGGCAAACTGCCACCCCTCTTCTTTCATCATCGCGACATTGAACGCCACCGCCAGCGGAATCACGTCGCGCGTGAACGAGAGCTGTTCCACAAACACGCTGGGACTGAGCAGCAGATACGAGAAGACGAAACCGATGCCCATCCGCCAATACGGGGACCGGGTGTCGCGGCGGGCCAACAGGTAGCACGCCTGCGCGATCAGCGAAATTGGCGCCAGCAGTTCCGCCGTCAATCGCGGACTGAGCATCCGCCTCGGATACCAGTGGCGCCACGCTTGTATCAGATAGCCGCCAAGTCCGACCCCCGGCCAGCTTGTATTCGGCACATCCATAGTGGTGAACCCCAGTCGAAGGTGCGCGTACAAATACCACGCCATCAACGGAGCGAGCACAACCGCGAGCCGGATCGCTACTTTCCCCGTGTTGTTTCTCGTCGGCCAACAGACCGTCGGCAGCGCGAGGAAGTATGTCTCCTTGGTCAGCAACATCATGACCGCCGCCGCCACTGCGTTGCCTCCGCTGAGGCTCGCGGCATAAAAGGCCAACGTCGCCGCGGGCAGATCCACCAGCGCTCGATGCAGGGAAAATAACGCGCCCGACGTCATGACAACCCCGAATACGCACAGAAAATCCTGGATCGTCCGCGGTTTCAGGAAGTAGGTCATCCCGAACAGGAGCAAGAACCAAAAACCGAGGTTCAACAACGCGTACGCCTGGAGGATCGCGCACGGGCGGCCCAACCCGCCGACGTACGCCAGCCACGGCAGGAAAATCCGCGTCGCTCGGTATGCGGGGATGTCGAGGGCCTCCAGCAATGCCTGACGATTCCGAAGCAGCGGGTCGGTCGCAACCTGACAATAAAACTGTCCGTCATACCCGCGGTTGGACATCACCGCCGGCGCACACGCCTTCACGGGCGGCAGCGCCTGCCCAATGAAGTCCGAGCCAAAATACAGCAAGCGGGTAAATTCCGTTTCTGTCGAGTAACTTCTCAGCACATATCCAACGGGTATGACCGCCATGAGACACAACAGAAGAATTCGAAGCGCGCGCGGAAGTTCGCGGCCAAGGATCGAAGTCATGCCGAGTAGTCCATCCGCGGCATTCTACCGGGATGCAAAGCAACTGGGAAGTGCGAACCAGGCAGTAATGCGAATGCAGAAGGCCGGCGACTTTTCAGCCGCCGACAGTTTTTGACTTCACGATGAGTGTGAGTGCTTTCAGGCCGAGTTCCGTAACGAGAAAAGGCTTCGCAATAACATCGTTGCCGCCACTGCGACAGATCTCCGCGCGATGCTGGAAATCCGTGGCGCTGGTGACGAATAGAATGGGCGATTTCTTGTAGTTCGGAAATGCGCGTAGCTTCGCGCACAGTTCCAATCCGGTCATGACCGGCATGTGGAGGTCGAGCACAATGAGGTCAAACTGCCATTCCTGCGCCACGCTGAGTGCCGCGCCGGGGTCGGACAACGCCTGCGACTTCAGGTTGGCCTTTTCCAGCGCGTTCATGACCGATCGGAGGGCTATCTGCTGGTCGTCAACCGCCAGCACCCGCGCGGTGACGAGGTCCACTTCGCGACCATCGCCATCGATCAACGCGCAAAGTAGATCGACCGTCTGCGCCATCGTGCGCTGCACGGATTGGTTGATCGAGTCCGGTTTGTCCACCAACTGACGCAATAACTGCCCGAAGGCGTTCACCACCCGCGCGATGGTCGGGAGCCTTGTCAGAATCGGATTGATGCCCAGGGCCTGCACGCGGTCGAACAGCTCTTGCAGCTTCACGGCGTCACTCGGACTTTTTGCGACGGCTTGCAGCGCCTGGCGGATCGGCAGCATGGCGGGACGCGCCTCTTCCAAAGAACTCTTGCGCACCTCCGCCCGTAGTTCATCATTCCTTGTCGTCGGCTGATCCACCGCGCTCATGAGTTCATTCCTTTGCTTGAGATTGGTTCACGCGGGAAGCCCGCCCTGTGCGACGGCGGAGGACTCCATGGACGGCTCGGGGTGAAGGGACGCGGTGGGCGCGAACTGCGGTCGGATTGCAGGTTCTGTCGCCGGAGTTGCGATGGGCGACGTATGTGCCGCATGCGCGGCTGTCGCGCGCGCCACCGTGCAGGCGTTCTTCAGTTCCGAGCCGTCCAAAGTCCGGTTGCTCATCTCTCATATTCAGGACTTCCCGTCGTCGTACGGTGCATCCCTCGTGCCGGATTCCGCCACTTTATGCGACAAGGTCGTTTGGCAAGCAAGTCTCACGGATGCAAAAAGATAACGTTGACGTTTTTGGTAGAACGGCGGGGCTGCAGGCATCCGCTACGGACAATTCTGTCAACGTGGCCCCCTCGCCAATCGCCACGCTCACGGACTGGTCGCACTTCATTTCTTCTTCGGCGGCGCGCCCGGTGGTCCATCGCGAGGATTCACCATGAGCGGGCGCGCCCGACGATGTGCCCGCTGAAGCTATCCCTTGATGCCGGTCATCGAGATGCCTTCGATGAAGGTCTTTTGGGTGAAGAAGAACAGGATGATGATCGGCAGGGCGACGAGCGTGCTGGCGGCCATCAGGTAGTGCCATTCCGTGCCGCCGTGTTGACTCTGGAACAATTGCAGGCCGAGCGCGAGGGTGTAGTCGTCCTGTTTGGTCAGGTAGATCAATGGCCCGAGGAAATCGTTCCACGTGTACATGAATTGAAACAGCGCAACCACCATCAGCGCGGGCCGGCACAGGGGCAGGATGATCTGCCAGAAAATGCGGAATTCGCTGCAGCCATCGATGCGGGCGGCCTCGGAGAGGTCTTTGGGAATCGTCATGAAGAACTGCCGCAACAGGAACACGTTGAACGCGCCGGCAAAGAACGAGCCAACCCACAGCGGCTTGAGCGTGCCGATCCAGCCCAGCCAGCGGAACAGGCAATAGATGGGCACCATCACCACGGGGAACGGCACCATCATCGTCGCCAGGCACAGCATGAACACCTTGTCGCGTCCGCGCCAATCGATCCGCGCGAACCCGTACGCCGCGAGGGAACTCGACGCCACGGTACCAACGACCGTGAGCACGCACAGAATCAGCGTGTTCTTGAGATACGTCCAAAACATTTTCATGGAATGGATGGCGTTCTGGAAATTCTCCCACCGCGGGGCGAACTTCTTCACAATCTTGTCAGCCGGATACTTGTCCATGTCGGCCTGCTGGATTTCCGTGAGCGCGCCGTCTTTCTCGACATAGAGCCGATACGGGAGCCACGTTGGCGGCGAGGACATGGTTTGCTCGATCGGTTTCAGACCCGTGGAGATCATCCACGCCAGGGGGATCAGGCAGGTGACGGCCCCGAGCACGAGTAGAATGTAGACGAGCAGGCGTTGCGCGAGTCGCATGAGTTACTCTCCCCCGTAATAGATGAGCCGGCGCGTCGAGCGCGTGGCCAGCCATGTCAGCAACAGAATGACCAGAAACAGGATCCAGGCCATCGCGCACGCGTACCCCATTTGTTGGTAGTCGAACGCGTTCTGGTACAGGTACACCGTGTAAAACAACGCCGAGCGGTTCGGCCCGCCGCCGCCCAGCATGATGTAGGCCTGGGCAAACACTTGCAGGGAGCCGATGATCCCCATGATAAGGTTGAAATAAATGACCGGCGAGATCATCGGCACGGTGATATGGCGAAATTTCACCCACGGATTCGCCCCGTCGATTTCGGCGGACTCGTACAACGAGCGGGGCACGTCCTGCAGGGCGGCGAGGTAGATCACCATCGTGTTCCCACAACCCCAGATCGCCATGAGAATCAACGACGGCTTGGTCCATTTCTCATCGGCCAGCCATTGCGGGCCTTTGAGGCCGAGCACATGCAATCCGTGGTTGAGCAGGCCGAAGTTGCCGTTGAGAATCCAGAGCCAGACCATGGAACTGGCCACCACGGGGACGAGCGACGGCAGGAAATAGATCGTCCGGAAGACGGAGCGCCCTTTCACGTCCTGGTTGAGCATCACGGCGATCAACAGCGCGATTACCAGGCAGAACGGCAATGACAGGAACGCGTAGTACAACGTGTTGTACAACGATTTCCAGAACACGGTGTCCGTGACCATGTCCCGATAGTTCAGCGAGCCGACCCAGACCGGTTTCGTGAGCACGTCGTAGTCGCAGAAAGAATAATAGACGGACGCGCACACGGGAAATACGGTGAACGCCAGAAAGCCGATAATCCACGGGCTGATGAATGCCAGCCCGATCCACAGATTGCGTTTGTCACCGCGCGTCATAGTCGCTCCACTCTTTGAAGCGCCCGTCCTTGACCACGTCCCAGCGGGTCAGCATTCGATCCAGTTTCCACTGCACCCGCGATTGCACCGTTTCGAGTGCCTGTTCCGGAGTCGCACTCAACGCCATGATGCGATCGATGGCCACGTTCATCTCGTCGTTGTACGCGCCCCAGACCGACAACCGCGGCGCATACTGCGCGTCCGGGCTCTTCGCCAGTTCCATAAACGTCTTGATGTACGGGTTCGGATGTTGCCTGTAGAACTCGTCGCTCACTTTCATTAGCGGGCTGAACTTGCGCTGGCCGAGGCACAATTTCTCCATCGGACTCTGCTGATTGACGTAGCGGATGAACTCGAACGCCTCACGCGGATGCCGCGCGCCTTTCGGAATCGCCAGCACGTCCGCGTCCACGATCGTGACCAGCGGGCACGTCGCAGGGTCCTTCGCCGGAAACGGCGCGGCGCCCCATTCCATTTGCGGCGCGTATTTGTTGATGAAATTGTACATCCACACGCCCTGGAGCGTCATGGCGATCTGGTCGGAGAAAAACGGGTTCTGCGGTGATTGGAAATTCCCGAATGACGCACCGAAACTGCGCCGGTTATCGACGCCGTATTTCTCGGACTGCGATTGGAGCCAGTGAAACGCCTGGACCATCTCGGGGCTGTTCGCCGTGATGCGCCGCTGGCCGTCCCACAGTTTGCCGCCAAACCAATACGTCCACATCGGCATCCACCAACCCGGCTGCTGCGGGTCGTGACCCACCTGCACCAGTTTGAATTCCCTGGCTTGTTTTTCCGCGTCGGTCAGGTCGGGATAGCGCACGCGCACCATCTTGCCCCCGCGCTTGAGTTCAACAATCGTGAGCCGCTCGGACATGCTTTCCAATTCGTCCAGGCTGTGCGGCGGCCGGTCGGGATCAAGTCCCGCCTCGCGAAACAGTTTCTTGTTCCAGTGCAACGCCAGCGAGGTCGGCGTGCTGGGCAGCGCCCACATGAATCCGTGGTGCGAACACAAATCCCAGTACACGGGAATGTAATCCTCGCGCTTGATACCCGCCTCCTGGATCATCTTGTCGAGCGGCGTCAGCGCCCCTTTTTCGGAAAAGCCGGTAATGGTCGCCGGCCAGATTCCCGCGACATCGGGCGGATCGCCGCCGGCCGTGGCGAGCATCAACTTGCGCTCGATTTCCCCGATCCCCGTGAGTTTCCGTACGAAGATACGGTTCTGGGAATTATTGAAGTCATCGACGACGGCCTGCATCGCGTCGTCTTCAAATCCGCTCCACTTCTCCCAGTAGGAGATTTCGACGCGGCCATTGGTGGGCGGGGGCGTGCCACAGCCGGTGAAAGCCAGCCCCGACAGGATCGGGGCCAGCATCGTGCAAACGATTGCCATCTTGGTACCACTGGGGCTTGATCGGTTCCAGAATCTCATGAGATCTCGGCGTGTACGCTGGTAAGTCCCGTTGCAAGGGTGAAAGAATTGGCCGCCAAAGTCAACGCCGCTATTGTTACCGCCACGATTTTCGAGCGCGGCGTTGTAACGGCGCTCGATGAGCGCCGTTTTCGGCGGTCGCCGGACGCCGCGACAAATAACGCTCCGGCCGGAAGGTCTTCCTTGACGAAATCACGGCATCACAGGTAAGGAAGGCGGGTGGTGAACAAATCCTGAGACGAGAATGCAACCAACACTTCTGGTCATGGCCGCGGGCATGGGCAGCCGCTACGGCGGCTTGAAGCAAATCGATCCGGTCGGTCCCAACGGCGAGACGATCATCGATTATTCGGTGTACGACGCGGTGCGGGTGGGGTTTGCGCGGCTGGTGTTCATCATTCGCCGCGACATCGAGGCGCCGTTCCGCGAAGCGATTGGCAGCCGGTTCGAGACGCGGATTGCCGTCGATTACGTGTTCCAGGAACTTGGCAGTCTTCCCCAAGGTTTCACCGTCCCCGAGGGACGGACGAAACCCTGGGGCACGACCCATGCGATCCTCCAGGCTGAGGAAGCGCTGAACGAGCCTTTTGCGGTGATCAACGCCGACGACTTTTACGGACGCGAATCGTTCCAGGTCATGGGTGGCTTCCTGCGCGCGGGCGGCAACGATTACTCGATGGTCGGGTACACCCTGCGCAACACGCTGTCCGAGCACGGCAGCGTGTCCCGCGGCGTGTGCGAATGCGACGCGCAGGATTATTTGCGGGCGCTCGCCGAATTGCCCAAGGTCGAGAAACAGGGCCGCGGCGCACTGGCCGGTGACCGCGCCCTGACCGGTGACGAACTTGTGTCGATGAACTTTTGGGGGTTCACGCCGCTGGTGTTCGCGCAACTGCGCGAGCGGTTCTACGAGTTCATGCGGCGTCACGGTCAGGAATTGAAGAGCGAGTGTTACATCCCCACGACGGTCAACGAATTGGTCGCGACGGGCGTCGCCCGCGTGAAAGTGTTGCGCACGCCGTCATCGTGGTTCGGCGTCACCTACCAAGAGGACAAACCCCGCATCACCGCCGGTATTCGCGGACTCATCGCTCGTTGCGAATACCCCCAGAAACTGTGGGAATAGCGTCGCTGCCTACCCGTCATCGAGCACTTCAAGACGCCGCAACGCTGGGGGGCGCAGCCGGTTTCAACTCGTTGAGGCGCGAGGCGGCTGGTTCCCATTCCGCGATAGCGCGGACGAGGTCTTCCGTGATGTGACTCAATTCACGATTCACCGCCACCGCGCGGCCCGGTTTGTCGTAGGTTTCGGGCCTTTCCAGTTCGGCGACCAGTTCCCTCTGCGCCTGTTCCAGTCGGGCAATCTCTTTTTCGAGACGGCCCACGATCTGTTCCTGGGCGCGTCTCTCGCGTGACAGGGCCTGACGCGCTTCGGCTTCCAGGCGTTTCTGTTCACGAGCCTTCGACCGTGGAGAATCCACCGCGGGCGCAACAGGAACCACAGCCTGCGCGGCGGTGGCGGCCGACTTATCGAGGTAATACTGGTAATCACCATGATAGTGCGTGAGGTGGCCGTTGTTCACGTGCAGCACGCGCCGGGCAAGTTGGCGGATGAAATACACGTCGTGGCTGATGAAGATCAGCGTGCCCTCGAATGACCCAAGCGCCCCGATCAACGCGTCGATGCTGGCCATGTCGAGGTGCGTGGTCGGTTCATCCATCAACAGCAGGTTGGGTGGATCGAGCAGGAGCTTGACCAACGCCAGCCGACTCTTCTCGCCGCCGCTGAGCACGCCGACCGACTTGAATACGTCATCGCCACGAAACAGGAAGGAACCGAGCACGGTGCGGGCGAATTCTTCTGAGATTCGCTGCGGGGTATCGAGCGCTTCCTGCAACACCGTGCGCTCGGCATTCAGCATCTCCACGCGATGCTGCGCGTAGTAACCAACTTTTGCGTTCAACCCCAGCTCGCGCGTGCCTTTCTGAACGTCGAGCACCCCCGCGAGGAGCTTGAGCAACGTGGACTTGCCCGCGCCGTTCGGGCCGACCAGGACGATGCGTTGGCCGCGCTCGGCGTGAAAGTTCATCCCGCGGTACACGACGGTGTGGCCGTACGCGTGGTGGATGTCCTTGAGCGTGACGACGCGCAACCCGCTGCGTTGGGGTTGCGGGAAGCGGAACTTGATCTTGCGCGCTTCGTTTACCGGCGCTTCGATCTTGTCCATGCGCTCGATCTGCTTGAGTTTCGCCTGGGCCTGGGAGGCTTTGCTGGCTTTCGCCCGGAACCGGTCGGCAAACTCCTGCAGGCGTTGGATGTCGCGCTGCTGGTTCTTGTAGGCGGCAAGCAATTGTTCCGACTGGGCCTCGCGCTGGACGAGGTACTCGTCGTAATTGCCGCGATAGCGGAGCAATTGGCTTTGGCGAATCTCCACGATGCTGCCGACCAGTTGGTTCAGGAATTCGCGGTCGTGTGAAATCAACAGGACGGCACCGGGATAAGTCCTGAGGTATTCCTGAAACCACTGCAGGGCTTCGAGGTCGAGATGGTTCGTCGGTTCATCCAGCAACAACAGATCGGGCTGCTGGACGAGCAACCGCGCCAGATAGGCGCGCATCACCCACCCGCCGCTCATGGCCTTCAATTGGCGGCCAAAGTCGCGTTCGCGGAATGCCAACCCGCGCAGGATCGTCTTGGCTTTCGGTTCGAGTTGGTACCCGCCGAGGGCATCGAACCGCGCTTGTACTTCATGGAAATCATGCGACTCCGCGTCGCGTCCCGCTTCAAACGCTTTCAGTCGACGCTGCAACTCCACCATCTCGGGGGTAATCGCCGTGGCCAGCTCCAACACCGTCTCTTCGCCGACCGGCCCGGTCTCCTGTGGCAGGTGACCGAGTGTCCGGTTCCGTTCGATGGCCACTTCACCGGTATCCGCCGAATCGTGACCGAGGATCAACGAGAACAAGGTCGACTTGCCCGCGCCGTTCGGCCCGACCAACCCGATGCGGTCGCCACGGTTGACCTGCAGCGACGCGTCCTCAAACAATACGCGCGCTCCAAACGCCTTGGTCATTCCCGAAATCGTCAACATGAGAACCGCACAAGCTACCGGCGACAACGGGAGCGCGCAAGGTCGAAATCCCAGAGACTCTGCCAAAAACCTGACCAGCGTGAGCAAATGACGACAGCGAATGCGGCGCATGCGGGGGTGAGAGAGATTTTTCACAGGCGTTGTGACGGGTCGCTGCGACCGCGAGACCCCCTGATCTTATGGGGTTTTGTGCATCTTCGTTTCACGGGTCGCCCTCGGCACGAGCAAATCACGGAGAATCGAGCACGCGCGTTGCTGTAAGGCGTGGCATGGAAATGCAAGGTGTCCCGCCAATTTCTTCATCCCGAGGGAAACTATCGTTGTCGGTCCCTCATGCGCCGCTGGCTCCGCACTTGAATCGGAACCCGAAGGCAGCCCGGCAGTTTGCCGAGGCACACCGGGGCCGTCTGTACGAGGGCCACATGACTGTGGACCTGGGTATACGGTCGGAAGAACTCGAACTTCATTTTGTCGGCATGCCGTTGCGGTACTGGCCGCGCGTGGACGCGATTACCCTGCGCTGGCATCTGGACATCATTCATGAATTTATCGACGGTCTCGCGGGCAGCGACGTGATGCTGGCGCCCCCCGTGGTCCGCTGGCGGCATCTGCCGGATCGGGGATTTTCCGAAGTGGTCGTCTGCACGTGGGACCGGCTGGGATTACTGGCGAAGATCGCCGGATCGTTCGCGGCGGTGGGACTCAACATCGTGCGCGCCGACATCTACACCCGGGCGGACAACGTCGTGCTCGACATTTTCCAGGTGTGCGACGAGCAGGTCCGGCACGTCCAGGACGTCTCGCGCCTGAAGCAGATGGAACATTTGCTGACCGCTGCCGTCAGCCCGAATGGAGGCGGCGAGCTGGCCTTGCGAACGTGGATGCAACATGCCGCCGAACCATCGGCAGCGGACCCCGCGAAGGGGGCCAGGGCGTCGGTGGTCGTGATGGACAACGAGCGCTCGGACGATTACACGGTGTTGGAGATCCAGGCCTCCGACCGCGTCGGGCTGTTGCACGACGTTTTGGAAGCGATTTCCGCCGGCGACGTGGACATCGCCCACGCCATCATCGTCACCGAGGAAGGCGAAGCCGCCGACGTCTTCTTCCTCACCGGCACCGACGGCAAGAAGATCTGCGATGCGAAGCGATTGAAACAGATTCGCGAAGCCGTGCTGGCATCGCTGGGGTAGCGCGGCCAAATCGTTTTACAGAGTTGTCGTAGGCGACTTGCTTATCAACGGGCCGCAATCCTTCAGAGCTTTGAAGAGTCTGACGCTCGCCGACATCGCGTCGGCTGCGTTCATCTCAAAACCGAGCCAATGCCATGTCTCGCCGTCGCAACTCGCGACCTCGAGACTCTTTCTACTGATACTCTTATCCTTTCCATCATCAACTGCGTAGTCATCGACATGCTCGGCAACATCTCGCATTTTCTTGAGGTGTGGCAAGGCAGCATCAAAAGTTCTCAACGCGGCGCGCATGTTCGGTCCAATCGATGGCACTTTGGCAGCAAGCTCCCCTGCCCTGCGTAACCTTGTAAGCGCTACAACCAAAAAATGAAAATCACTCCACTTCCGAAGGATGAACTTGGCGTCTTCTGGTTCAATGGAGTTGAGGCGACGACACTGCAAATCAATAGTCCACAAAGCCTGATTCGCCAACCGCCTCGCGCGCTCGTAAGTGGCTGCGCAGTCTGGTTTCATTTTTTACCTGACGTCCAAGCTCAATGGCCGCGAACCGCGAACGCTTTCAGGGTTAGCTGAGACGGACAGTTGAGAGTTTCATTCGTAGTAAAGGGAGATACGTTTGTCGCCAGATTTTCTGTACTTGCCGCGGAGTGTCGCATCGTCAGTCTTGTACGGTATTTTGCTCGTAATTCCGAGGTCCCTAAGCGACGACCTGATCTGCCGCACATCCGTTTCGTCGGTGGCGTCGTAAGTATACACACAAATGACATGTTTGGAGGAATCCGTGGAGTTTGGGTTTGGCTTGGCGGTGGAAACTTTGGCGGCACTCCCCAGTTTGCCTTCTTCGACGGCCAGCTTGATCTTCTGCCATACTTCATCCACTGCGTCCGATGGCACGAATATCAACCACTTGCCGCCGCGGTCAGTGTGCTCTGGATAGGAACCAAGCTTTCTCTTAGCGAAAAGCCAATGCCCACGCTTGTCATTCGATGGCTTACTATCCCGCTGTGTCTTCATCCGGTGCTCTGTAATAAAGTTGAACCACCACTGGCCGATCTGGATGTTCGCGCTTCTAGGCGACTACGCCTCCTCGAACTCGGTGCGTAGGCCGCGCTGCTGAAGCGCCAACTGGATGTGCTCCTTCTCGATATCGGCCATACCTGCAAGCTTGCAACCAAGCTCTCTCAGTCCTTTGCATGTGGCTTCCATCTCCGGGTCCCGCAGCATCTCTTCAGATGACAGCCAAGCGCTTGGGGAAACAACTACTCCAACACGAGGCTGCCCGTGCGTCTCAAAAACCGTATCCAAGAAAGCGAGAACATCCTTAGCAGTCAACGCCTCCGGGAGCTTGGGAACCGCCTCCGCGTGAAGGGCCACGTCTGCCCCAAGGTCCATGGCTATCAACATCTGGACACCGATGCCGCCGCTGAACTGAAACGGACGAAAACCCTGGCCCACCGCGTACCAGTCTTTCGGCTTGATGGGACTTGGTGGATTCTTACTCATGGGCACGCTTTCGTTTCGCCTAACGGCGGAGTTGAGGGACTGATGCGCCGGGCAGCGAGTCGCCGATCCGGCCCACTGGCATGGATAGGCCTCTCATTTCCCTTGCTTGCGCATCTGCTGCTTGACGCGCTCAATGATGCGCCGCCGCTCCTCGGGCGGCAATTGATGCGGCGGTGTGGCGGCGCTGCCTTGAACAGACAGAAGGGTGGGCTCTCCCGATGCGTCCCTGCCGATGATGTAACCAGGATCACCCGCTATAACCAAGACTTTGATCTTGGAAGCGCACTTGGGGCACACCACAAATTCGGTCTTTAAGGGCGGAGTCATGGGCGCTGTGCCTCCACAGTTGCACTGCAACTGAAAGGTGTGCCCCTCTTTCAGAGCATCGCCCGCAACAAACGCGTAAAGGTCATAATCATTCTCAGGCATTGTTCCTCCTTCCCCCGAATAATAGTGATGGGACAAAAGCAGCGGCAAGAGACAAATCGTAAGGCTGCTTCGTCCGCGTGGGAAGCATAGGCCGGGATCGCTGATACGTCAATTTGGTTTGCGGCGAACGGCGTGGTCGGGAGACCCACGCTGAGCAGAGCGGTGCGAAACCCTGCGGGCTTCATGCGCCACAATTACGGAAGCGGGGCACCGGTCCGAACGCGGGCTGAAGCCCGCGGCTACATCGCGCAACCTCGCGGCCTAGCTCTTTCCAAGCAAAGATGTCAGCGATACAAGAACCCGAGACTCTGTGAACATGAAAGCCTGCTGGCCACTTGCATCCGAGGTCGAAAGCTCCGCCATAACGCCAGCAATATCTGCTTTGATAGTGTTCATCATCCCCACGTAGTCTACTTGATCTGCCCGCCGTATCATCCGATAAATCCGCGTATACTCTGGCTCTCCCTGCCAAACGCCAAGAAGGCCGTTGAAAATAGTCGCTCCTGACTCCAGATACTGTAGTCGGTCAAGGAAACCTCTAATCGCATGATGATCCCATATCGCTTCAGGTATGTAAAAATCAAGTTGTACTCCCTCATAGTCATCCTGGTCCATGCTGCAAGTGACGGCCTGACCCGCAGGCGACTTAGCGGTCCGTGTCACATTCATGCTTTATTCTCCGAGCCAAAGTCCGAGCTCAACAACCGCCGCTGACGACCGGGTTGAACGCGAAAGGGACGTTCGAATTGCCCCACCGCACGGAGCGCAATGAGTAGTGACGGTTCGCTGGTGCGCACTTGTTAGGCGTATCGTTCACGACTCACCGCCCTCCACCAACCACCTAAACATGTCGCGATAGATACTCAGAAAATCGTCGAGATTAAAGTACGTCTTGAAATGCTCCGCAAGGAATTTTGGGTCATTCCGCATTGCCGCGCCGAAGAAGGCGAACGGAATGGAAACCACGCCCCACAGGGCACCGAGCAAAAAGAACGGAACCCAGAACAAGCTGTAGAGCACGAATTTGAAAGGAAACACTGCCAACCGGATGATGAAGAAGATCGGCTCCATACTTGTTGCGTGGTTCGACACGCCTAACATCTGTTAGGGGCCCTGACGGCAGGAAACAACGCGCAACAATGGCGTCCATTTCCGCTGGTGTCTTGAGCGCCTGCTTGTTCGTACGAATTTTATCCTCAACACACTAGACAATTTCATTGAAGCTGCCAAGCCCAAAATCCTCGACCGGACACGCCTTTTGGCTTCAGAATATTCACTGGCGTTGGTCGCAGTGGGAGACCGGCGCCGAACAACAGCGGCGGGCTGGGCCAGCCCGCCCTACCAACGACAAGCGGACGCGGCGCAGCGCGACCCTCCAAGACGGACGCCACGTGAGGGCACGCGGCCTACAACGGCCTACTCGTAGTAGTGGTAATTGACGTCGGGGAAGATGTTGTCGCGCCACTCGATGGAGGCCAGCCAGGGTTCGTCGATGTGGTGGGATTTGATCTGGTCGTAGAGGCGCGTGAAACGCAGGATGTGGTCCTTCGTCCGTTTCACGGCGTAGGGCACCATCGTGCCGGTCTTCATGATGAACGCCCAATCGCTGGACTGGGCGAGCAGGAGTTCGCGGGCGGCCTGTTTGAGCGCGCGCTGCGTCAGGTGGTCGCCGTTCTTGCAGTTGCGGGCGAGCTCGGTCATCCGTTGCGCGGCGACGTGCAGGTGCGGGTAAATCCACGCATTCGAACCTTCGAGCCAGACTTCCCAATACCCCTTGTTGCCCCAGCTCGAGGCGCTCGGCTCGGTGATTTGTTGCGTCGAGTGATCGTGCAGATATTCGGTCGGCGTGGTGAGCTTGAACACGTTTTGATCGAACGCCACCTTGCGCATGAAATAGTTGATGAAATCGGGCCCTTCAAACCACCAGTGACCGTAGAGTTCGGCGTCGTACGGCGAAATGATCAGCGGCGGGCGTTTCATGATGCCGTGGAGATGCTGGACCTGCTTTTCGCGGTTGAACATGAAATTGCCGGCGTGGCTCGCGGCCTTCTCCATCGCCCAATGGCGGTTGTACGGCTCCTTGTTCGGCGTCTTGCCCGTGATGCGATAGTACTTCACGCCCGTGAAACAGCGGATGCCGTCGGGATGGATGTAGGGTTTGATGTAGTCGTACTCGAGATCGAACCCAACGTCGCGATAGAAATCGCGGTAGTCCGCATCGCCAGGATAACCTTCCTCGGAACTCCACACCTGCTTGGACGACTCAACGTCGCGTCCGAAAGCCGCGACACCGGACGACGTGAACACGGGCGCGTAAATCCCGTAGCGCGGACGCGGGTGGCCGAACATGATCCCGTGCGAATCCATGATGAACCAGCGGATTTCAGCTTCCTGGAGGAATTTCTCAAGGCCGGGCATGTAGGCGCATTCCGGCAGCCAGATGCCGCGCGGATCGCAACCGAAACATTGCCGGTAATGGTCGCGGGCGATCATGATCTGGGCGCGGATGGCTTCGGGATGTTCCGCCATCAGCGGCAGGAACCCGTGCGTGGCCCCGCAGGTAATGATCTCCAGCTTGCCCATCTCCTGAAACTTGCGGAACGCGCCGACGAGGTTGCGCCCATAGCCGTCGCAGAACGTGGCGCGGGCCTCTTGAAGGCGGTTGTGGTAGAACCACGCGAGATCGTGGAACGCGCGATCCCATTTCGTGCGGTCGATTTCCTTTTCCGTCAGCTCAATGAGGCGGGTGACGTGGCGGATGTAACGTTCCTGCAGCAACGGATCGAGGAGCATCGAACACAACGGCGGCGTCAGCGACATCGTGAGGCGAAAGTCCACGTTATCGCGCACGAGGCCTTCCATCACCTTGATCAGCGGGATGTAGGTCTCGGTAATGGCCTCGTAGAGCCAGTCTTCTTCGAGAAAATCCTCGTACTCAGGATGGCGCACAAACGGCAGATGCGCGTGCAGGATGAGCGCTACATAACCTTGTGGCACTGGCAAAACTCCTTTCCGCCTTTGTGTGTTGGCTGAGAATCCTGAGTCTGCTGCCGCGGGCGCGGCCCGTCGCGCATCACGCCGCCGCCGGCGACTTCAGTTGCGATGGCTGTTTGACGGCGCCGACCCCACCCCTGGCGCGGCTCTGCCGCTCGAAGGTCAACTGCACCTCGCGCTTGTCGTCGCCCGCTTTCGAGACCGCCACAACGGGCAGATTGTACTGTCCGTCGGGGAACGAATAGTGGAACGAAAATGTGCCATCGCTACGCAGCTTGATGGGCTTGCCGTCGACGGTAACCGTCGCGTCGGGCTCGGTCGCGCCGTAAATGATCAACTCGGCGTTGACGGCAAACCAGAAACCCTTCTGCGGTGCCGCCGACCAACTGGAGCCGCTGGGGCTGAACGCGCTGAACATGCCGGAGCTGAGTTCCTCCTGCATGCGGCGGCGCAGCCACTCCGAGATTTCGAACGACCCCATTTGGATGCGGCGGAAGAGATCGCCGCCGAGAATGCGCTCCAATTCGGCGGCTTGTTCGGCGGTCCATGGGCCGAGTTCCAGACCGAGCTTGAATGGGAATCGGAAGCCGGCGAGTTGGAGACGATGCAGGGCATCGGCCAGCGCTTCACCGGAGCGCATGTGGCCACGGATAATACCGAAAAGGTCGCGGAACGAAATGTGGATCGGAATGGTGACAAACCGCGCCGTCGTGTCGGAGGAGACGGCGTCCGGCGGCGTGGCTGTTTCCCGCGAATGGCTGATGACATGGAATTGTCCGTCGTGGCGCCAGAAACCGAGTTCGGCACGGTAGGTAGTGGCCGCCTTGTTGACGGGGATGTACCAATTGCGCGAGTCGTGGCCAAGGGTGAGCACCTGAATTGGGTCGCCGTGGTTCTTCTCATACACGCGCAACAGCAGACGACCATCGGCAGCCTGGCCGCGATAATCAGCCATTTGTTGCCAGCTCAAATCCCAGTACGCGTACAGCCAATGCGGATCGCGAGCGGTAAGAAACAGCTGGCCCGTGCCGTACGCGTCGGGCAACTCTCCCAAGTGTTCCTCCGAAAACACCTGCCGTGGAGGCGGCAGGGCCGGTGTGACATCAAATTTGTGCGCGGAAAGTTCGGTGGACGGCTGGGTTGCGCCGTTGTCTTTGCTCGCAACCGGCTCGGGTGGCACGGGAGCTTTCGCTCGCCGTGAGGGACGTTCCAACTGTGATTTGGCGGCTGCCGCGGCTTTGGTGACTGACCGTTTCGGTTCGTCGGCTCCGGCGCGCCGGCGAACGGCACGGCGTTTGACGGCATCGGCAACCTTTCGGGCGATGGCACCGACTCCCATCGGCCGCTTGGCGGCGACGCCCTTGGGACGCTCTTGGGCGACATGAATTCGGTCGGCCAACTCTTCCTTGTTGAGAGTGGACACACCTCGCAACCCAAGCCGTTGCGCGATCTTGAATAATTCGGTTTTTGTCTTCGCCAATAAATCTGCCTTGTTCATGGTACGTCTCCTCCTGCCTCGCGGGTGCGAGGCTTTCCCGAAGTTGCTCGGGGGCCACCTTTCTCCAAGCGCACCGTAACTTAGAACAGAAATTGCGCGAATGTAAACGGATTTCTTGTGAAAACAAGTCGGGAGTGCGTACGCAGCCGGTTCTGTATGGCCCAGAAGCAGTTACGGTGGCGGTTTCTGCCTCGACGGAAGCAGACCAGCTAGCGGCGCACGATCTGACCTTCCAACAACGCCTTGGCGATGAGGTCGACGCTGCGGGTGGTGGCGCCGACGTTGGATTCGATGACGCGGTGAGCGGCCTCAACGATGGATCGGCGGCGGTTGCCGTCCTCCAACAATTCCCCCACGGCACGGCAAAGTCCGTCGGCATCCGGGACCTGGACGCACGCGCCCTGGGCGACGAACTCGCGGGCGATGGCGCGGAAGTTTTGCATGTGGGGCCCGAACACGACGGGATGGCCGCTGGCGGCCGCTTCGACGATGTTCTGTCCGCCCTCACCCACCAGGCTCTTGCCGACGAAAATGACGGTGGCGACCTTGTAAAACCACTTCAATTCGCCGGTGCTGTTGACGATGAGGCAATCGTAAGGCTTGGCGGTCTGTTCGAGGCGCGAGTTGATTTCGGATCGGAGGATGAACTTGACCTGCTTGCGTTTGGCGAGATCGACGACTTCGCGGGTGCGCTCGACGTGACGCGGCACAAGGACGAGGAACAGGCGCGAGAACTTCGGGCGGAGGTGTGCCAGCAGGTCGAAGAGGATTTCCTCTTCACCGGGATGGGTGCTGCCGGCTACAAGGATCGGTTGCGCGGCCGACACTTCGATCTGCTTGAGCAATTGGACCGGATCGACCGTCTGCGCGTCGGCGTGGGGCATGGAGATGTCGTATTTCATGTTGCCGGTCATGTGGACGCGGTCGGACGGCACGCCGACCGCGATGAAATTGGCGGCGTCCTCGTGGCTTTGCGCGCACACGAGCGAGAGCTTGCTGAACACCCGTCGCGATAGCCACCCCAGCCGCTTGTAGCCCCGTTCGGAACGCGGTGACATACGACCGTTGACCAGAAAGAGCGGAACGCCCCGCGCCACCCCCTTCCAGATATGGTTCGGCCACAACTCGGATTCGATGAGGACGACGAAGTCGGGTTGAATCAGGCGGTACGCGCGATGGACGCACCACGGAAAATCCTGCGGGAAATAGAGCAACTCGACTTCCTGCGGCAGGCGTTCGTAAGCCTGGGTGTAGCCGGTCGAGGTGGTCGTGGTCACGATGACGCGCAGGTCGGGAAATTTCCGCCGCAGGACATTGATGAAGTGCCGCGCTACGTTGATCTCGCCCACGCTGACGGCCTGGATCCAACAGCGACGTTCTTTCTTGTCGGCGAGCCATTGGCGGAGGTCGTTCGAATAAAACCCGAAGCGTTGCCAGAAATTCTCGCGATACTTGCCCCGTTTCCACATTTTGTAGAGGAACATCGGGCTGAGGAGGATAAAGCTCAGCGTGTATAGGAGCGTGTACAGAAGTCGAATCACAACGGGACAATAGCCAATTCGTTGCGCGGTTGCGAAGCCATTTCTGTTATGGCGCGGCCTGCAACAAGACAAAAATGTGCGGGTCAAGACCGCTCTGGTACGGGAGACAGCGCAGATACCGCATGGCACGGGAGTTGCGGCGATTTCTCACGGATGAACGTGGCTCGTTCCAGCGTTACTCAACCTGCGGCGGAAGCACCCTGCCCCGATGAGGCCTATTTCCGTTCCTTGATCGAAAACGCCTCGGACATCATCACGATTCTGGAGCCGAACGGGATGATCCGCTACGAAAGTCCGTCGATTGAAGGCGTCCTCGGTTACAAACCCGACGAGTTGGTGGGATGCAACGCCTTCGAGTTCATCCATCCGGACGACGTCGCCGGCATCCAAATCATTTTCCAGGAAAGCTTGAATGAATCCGGTACGGTTCGGCGCTGCGAGTTCCGATTTCGGCACAAGGATAGAACGTGGCGCGTCTTTGAGGCCATCGGTAAAAATCTGCTTCACGACCCTGCCGTCCACGGCATCATCGTCGTCTCGCGCGACATCACCGAGCGGAAAGAAGCGGAAGAAGTGTTGCGGCAGAGCGAAGTGAAATTCCGTGGGATCTTCACGGATGCCCCGACTGGTATCGTTCGGGCTTCGCCCGAGGGACGGTTTATCCAAGTGAACCCCGCCTTTTGCGAACTCCTTGGGTACTCAGAGCAGGAACTGCTCACTAAGACAGGACGTGATGTCACGCATCCTGATGACCGGGAATGGTCTGCCGACGCCAGGCGTCAGATATGGCACGCCGAGAAGCCTACGATCCGCAGCTACGAGAAGCGTTACGTCCGCAAGGACGGCCAAGTGGCGTGGGTCAGAATCAGCATCACGTTGATCCGCGACGCAAGAGGACAGGCCAGCTATTCCATCGCTCATGTGATCGACATCACCGAGCAAAAGAAAGCAGAAGAAGTGTTGCGGCAGAGCGAAGAACGTTTTTCGATCACGTTTGAACAGGCCCCCATCGGCATGGCGTTGGGCGCGCTGGATGGTCGCTGGCTCAAGGCCAACCAGGCGATGTGCGAGCTCGTCGGATACACCGCCGAGGAGTTGTCACACATGACGTTTCGGGACATTACGCATCCCGAGGATGTCCAAGCGTGCCTTGACCATCTGCCCGAACTGTTGGCTGGCAAGCTTCACACGTACCGGTTAGAGAAACGCTATCTCCACAAATGCGGGCGTGTTATTTGGGCATCGGTGTCCGTTTCTTTGGTGCGAGACGCCAACGGTCGGCCGCTCCACGCGATTGTCCAAAGCCAGGACATCACCGAACGCAAACAGGCCGAGGAACGGCTCCGCCTGCAAAGCACCGCGTTGGAAGCCGCCGCCAATGCCGTTGTCATCACGAACCGCACCGGCTCAATCTTGTGGACCAACCCGGCGTTCACGCAACTGACCGGCTACAGTGCCGACGAGGCGCTCGGAAAAAACCTGCGGATCCTCAAATCCGGAGCGCACGGTCAGGACTTTTACCGCAACCTGTGGGAAACCGTGATCTCGGGCCAGGTCTGGCGCGGCGACATGATCAACCGGCGCAAGGACGGAACCTTGTACAATGAGGAGATGACAATTGCGCCCGTGCGCAACGAGCGGGGCGAGGTCACCAACTTCATCGCCATCAAACAGGACGTCACCGGTCGCAAGCAAACGGAGCGGGCGCTTCGCGAGAGCGAGGAGCTTTTCCGCTCGCTCAGCGCCAGTTCGCCCCTGGGCATTTTCCTGACGGACACTCGCGGGCAAGTCACCTACATCAATCCGCGGAGCCGGCAGATTCTGTGTTGCTCGCTGATCGAGAGCCAGAACGACGGTTGGGTCAAGTGCATTCACCCGGATGACCGCGAGGCTGCCTGGCAGCATTGGCTGGATTACGTCCGGTCCGGCGCAGGCGAGTATTCGTACGAGTATCGAATTCAAAATCCTGATGGAACCACGCGGTTCGTACACATGCGAGCCGCCCCCCTGCGCTCGGACGAATCCGTGCCGATGGGCTTTGTCGGGAGCATCGAAGACATCACCCATCACCGTCGGGCGGAGGACGAACTGCGGGAGAGCAAGCGGAATCTCGAACGCGCGCTGAAAGAACTCCAAGCCGCCCACGACCAGGTTGTTCAGCAGGAGCGGTTGCGCGCGCTGGGCACCATGGCCAGCGGCATCGCCCACGACTTCAACAACGCCCTCGCCGCCATTCTCGGGTTCACCGAATTATTGTGCCATCGCCCCGAGAACCTGGCCGACACGAAGAAGACGCTACGCTACCTGCAGATGATGAATACTGCAGCGCAGGACGCGGGGATTGTCGTCAACCGGCTGCGTGAGTTTTATCGCCAGCGCGAGGAGGGCGAAGTGTTTGGCGCCGTTGATCTCAACAAATTGATCGAGGGAGCCGTGTCGTTGACGCAACCGAAGTGGAAGAACCAGGCGGAGGCCAGGGGCGTCGGGATTCGATTCGCCATGGATCTCGGACAGATTCCCAGCGTCATCGGTAGTGAGGCGGATCTGCGGGAAGCGCTTACCAACCTCATTTTCAACGCGGTGGACGCCATGCCGCAAGGGGGCACGATCACCGTGCGCACACGTTCCGTCAATTCGCGGGTCATCATGGAAGTTGCCGATACCGGCACGGGAATGACGGAGGAAGTGCGCCAACGCTGTCTCGAACCATTCTTCACAACCAAGGGCAAGCGGGGCACGGGTCTGGGGCTGTCCATGGTCTACGGCACCGTGCAGCGCCACCAAGGCTCCATCGCAATCGACAGCAGCCTCGGCAAGGGCACGACGTTTCGGCTGTCCCTGCCGGCCGCGCAGGAATCGCCGCCGACCGCCAACCGTGATTCCACGACGGAGAATATCCGTCCGTTGCGGGTGTTGTTGGTCGATGATGAGGATATCGTGCGCCAGATTCTACGCGAGTATCTGGTTGGGGACGGGCACACGGTGGAGACCGCTCCCAACGGCCGCGACGCTTTGGACAAGATGCCGAAGGCTGCGTTCGATGTTGTGATCCTCGATCGCGCCATGCCGGGGTTGAGCGGCGACCAGGTGGCCGTCGCGATCAAGGAATTCAAGCCCGACCTGCCGGTGATTCTGTTGACCGGTTTTGGGAACATGATGCAAGCCGCCGGAGAAACGCCGCCGGGTATCGATCTCGTTCTTGGCAAACCGGTGACCATCGCCGGGCTGCGCGCCGCGCTGGCCCAGGTCGTCAGGTCCCGGTAATCTCTCCCGAATGTTTTTGGGGCTCCTTTGTAGGCTGATCGTTTAGCCCGGTTTCCGGGCCGGGCTGTCCACGTACATGCTGGCGATCATGGACAGGAGAATGGTGGCGGCAAACCGGTACACGCCCCGTTGTGGCTGGAGCCTTGCCAACGGGCCGAGCTTGACGAGGACCATCGGGATCGCCACGACAAACACGTCGAGCATCGACCATTTGCCGAGGATGCCCAGCCCATGAAGCACGGCTTGTCGCTTTTGCTCTGCCAGACGGACGCCCCAAAGAAGGCCCAGCATTGCCAACTTGAACACGGGGAACACGATCGAAAAGAAAAACAAACTGATCGCCAGCGCGTACTGCCCTTGTTCTCACAAGCCGTGGACACCCGCGATGGCGGAGTACTCATTCTTCCAAAACACCATCTTCTCCACCGCCATCAAGGGCAGCGATAGAGCGATCAGGAGCAAGACGAACGACGCCAGAATCATCCGAGGCACTTCGATTCGTCGCGGATAACGGTCGCGGATCGATTGTGTCATCCGCCCCCACCATACCGCAACGTCGCGCGATGGCAATCGTTGAAGACGGTTGAACTTGCCCGCGCCGAATTAGACGGTCGGCGCTACCTAGGGTTTCACGTCGCCAGCGGCGCGTTCGCGCATGTCATGGACGGCGAGGATGTACTGGTTGATGCGCTCCACATGGTCGGAGACATCCGCGGTCTTGAGCATGGCGCGGACGCGAATCAACACGTCGGCGATCTGAAACGGTTTGCCCACAAAATCATCCGCGCCGGCTTCCATACATTCTTCGAGGCGGCCCCGGGCGGTGAGGGACGTGACGATGATGATTGGGATGTTTCGAGTCTGGGTGCCAGCCCGAATCGCCTTGCAGAACGTCAACCCGTTCAGCTTGGGCATGCCGACATCCAAGAGGATCAAATCGGGATTCAGCGCCAAGGTTTTTTGCACGGCGTCTTTGCCGTCGACCGCAGTGCAGACCTCCACATTTTCGGTAACCAGAATGCTTTCGAGAACTTCCCGCATTCCCGGATCGTCGTCAACAACCAGCACTTTAGGTCGTTTCACGGGCGAACCCACCCCCTTGGGTCGCTTGTACAGAAGCGGTCATGCCGAAGCAAGCTCTTTCTCCCCGTTATCGACAAGCCGACGACACGCGGGCCGACCCCGGGATCATCCCCAATGGCCGCCGATCCACACCCCGCTGCCGCCGCGGCGCTCCCAGCGCCCACCGATCCATACGGCGTGACGATGCGGAGGCCATGCCCAGCGGCCTCTCACCCACATCCATCGCCCACCGTACCACGTCCACGAGCCCGCGATCCAGATATAGCCCGGGCCGGGGGCCGGGTAGTATTCCTCGACAATCGGTGGCGGTGGAGGTTGGGCCACTTCGACAGCTTCCACAGACGTCGTCGGCTCGGGCGGAGGCGGCGGAGCCGAGCCGTAGCCACCGAAGCTGGCGGTATTGATCATGAAGTCGATGACCCTCTCGCTGACGCCCGAGTCTTTGAGATCAATGATCTCGGCCGTGCTCAATTGATACACCGAATGCGAATTGCGAATCTGGCTGATGATGACTTCATCGCTGACACCGGCCTTGGCCAATTCCTTAATGTCCGCCAGACCGAGCGGCTGGCCCTGTTCCACACGTTGCCACGTGGCGGGCGCCTCTTGCTGGATGCGGGCTCGTTGCTGCTCGTCGATGGAATGGCCGATGATGCCGCCCGTGAGAGCCCCGACTGCGGCGCCAATCAGCGCGCCCGCGCCGGCGTTGTGAGCCGCGGCGCCGCCAATGATCGCGCCCGTGCCAGCGCCAATCGCGCCGCCAGCCAGCGCACCGGTGGCTGTATTGTCTGGCCGTCCTTCCGGAGTGTAGCACCCCGTCAGCACAACTCCGCTTGCCAGAATTGTAACAACTAGATAATTCGGTTTCATTTTCACTCTCCTCACAATCATTTAGACGTAACACCAGTTGACCCGGTTACGTTTCCCATCTGTGATAACTGACGCACAACCAGCCTCCCTGTTCAACCGCTGTGCGTCAAGACCTGACTTTGCGTCCAGAAGGGCTTGCTAATCAATAGATTTTTCTCGGTTGGCAAAAACCAGGGCTTCACGGCTGCTTTGGAGAGCTGCTCGATTCAGACGCGGGCGGCGCGGCTTCGTGTGGCGGTGGCGGCATTGGACGTCGGGCTTCCTGCACAGCTTTCTTCAACACGCCCTCGCCGCCCTCCCCGTAGCCGGAAATGAAGCCGCGACGAAAGTCATCACGCACACTGAGCGGGGCGTTGATGATATACGCACGGATGTATTCGACCAGCCAATCCTGGGAGACAGTCTTTAACCGTAGCGCCTTGCCGGAATCGTGGCCGAGTGTCAGGTAATCGCGGCCGTCGTATTCGGCATGCGCCGGTGGAGCATTGTCGTACTGGTAGGCTGGAGCACCATCGTAACCGTAATAATCATACGCCGGATAATCATAATACCCAGGCGGATAACCGTAATAGCCATAGTAATCATACGACGGCCACCAGTAGTACGGATACCCCCACCAGAACGGGCCTCCCCAGAAGAATCCACCGTAACCCCATCCGTATCCGTGGTGCCAACCCCAACCCCCACCATGAAACTCACGGCCACCGCCGCCGTGCCAGCCACCGAATCCACCACCGCCATGCCATCCCCCTCCGCCGAATCCGCCGCCATCGTGACCACCTCCCATTCCACCACTACCACCACCTCCTCCTCCGCCACCGCCACCATATGCGTAGGCCAAAGGAACCGCAGGCAACACAAAAAGCACAACCGCTACGGCAAGTGAACCAAGGTACTTCTTCATGTTCAATCACCTCGATTGTTTAGATGCTGCTCGGTGGGTTTTAGTTCAATCGCCTGTCAGGGTCAAGCTGTACGCTCACCCCTGGCGGGATCGGGGCGCGACTTGGCTTGTATCTTCCGTCTCCAACGGTGGCAGTAACCAGATGCGACCGCAGAACCAGATCAGAGATGGCAAAAAACCAAAACTCCCCCAACTTCTGAGGGAGTTCTGGGCTGCGGCTGCGTATCTGGGGGTGCGCTAACCAGCGGTTCTACTGCATCGTCAATTTCTCTTCGTTCCTTGTACGGAGCGTCAACGCAACGTCCGTCATGTCCTGCATCAATAAAAATTCACCGACAAAAAAGGCTTTCCTTCACGTGGATTTCACGCTTGGAATTTACCCTTACCTCGTCACTGTAAGTCGGTTGAGCTTGCGGTGTGCCACGCGGGAGGCGGCTGTTTCCCTGCACTGAAGCTCTTTTTCGCAACATGCTGCAAATAAGGTCCTTACACGTCACTTTAGATCGGTTACGCTGCGATCTCGCCGACCGAGTCGCTGTGGAAGTGTAAACCATTGCGACGCTTCAAGGCCAGTACCTGTGTCTAACTATCAAACATTCAATGTGTTCCGTTTGGTGGACAGTAACCGGTTACCTTGTAAGGAACACCGACATCGCTCAGACCGCAATCCTGAACCCGTTTTATTGAATTGAATCGGAACGCCGGCCTGTTTAGCATCCAACCCACTGACTATGACGCATACCCAGAGGAAGGAAGCTCTTGCGATGAAGGAAACTCAAGCCACGGGACTGAAGGGCTGGATCGGCTACCGCCCCGAGATCAAGGTCATGGATTGCACAATCCGTGACGGCGGATTGATGAACAACCATCACTTCGACCACGAATTTGTGAAGGCAGTCTACCAAGCGGATGTCGAGGCTGGCGTCGATTACATGGAAATTGGCTACAAAGCCTCCAAGAAACTGGCCAGCCGCAACGAATTTGGCGCCTGGAAATTTTGCGACGAAGACGATATGCGGCGAATCCTCGGCGACAAGAAGTCGTCGGTCAAAATCTCCGTGATGGCTGACGCCGAGCGCACGGATTACCATACCGATATACTCCCCAAGGGCAAGACCGTCGTGGACATGGTGCGTGTCGCAACCTACATCCATCAAATTCCCACGGCGCTGGATATGATCAAGGACGCCCGCGACAAGGGCCACGAGACGACGATCAACCTCATGGCCGTCTCGACCGTTCCCGACCTGGAGCTCGACAACGCCCTGGAGATCCTGTGCAATTCGGCGGTCGGCACGCTCTATATCGTCGACAGTTTCGGCACGCTATACGGGGAACAGATCCAGGCGCTGATGCACAAGTTCCTCAAGTTTGCCAGGCCGGCCAAGAAGACGATCGGGATTCACACGCACAATAACATGCAGCTCGCATTCGCCAACACGATCGACGCGATCATTCTCGGCGCCAACATGCTGGACGCGAGCGTTGCCGGTCTGGGGCGGGGAGCCGGCAACTGTCCCATGGAGTTGCTGTTGAGTTTCCTTCACAATCCCAAGTTCAATCTCCGTCCGGTCCTGCGCTGCATCCAGCATCATGTGGAACCGATGCGCGAGAAGCTGCGGTGGGGGTTCGCCATCCCCTACATGGTGACCGGCCACCTCAACCAACACCCGCGCACCGCGATGAAGTTCATGGAAGAAACCGACGGGCGCGACATCCTCAAGTTCTACGATACCGCGATTGAAGAAGAGTAAATCTCAATCGTACCAAGCCGGTTCCCGGCACGATGATACTTCCGAAAGTCCTCAGCTTCCTCCGCGGCGAGCTCACGAGGAAAACCATGCTGTTCGTCCTGCTCCCGTTGATCTTTATCTCATGCTTCGGAATTCTGGGTCTGGCTGTCTGGTTGTACCCGGAGCCTTACGATTGGCGCTACACTTCCATCTCCAAATTGCTGTACCCGCGAAACAATCCGCAGTTCCATTACGTTGCCTCCATCAGCCTCGCTGTTTCGGGCGTGTTGATGCTCCCTTTCGCTGGCTACATCCGCCGACGATTGCGCGGCGCTTATCCCAAGGCGGCAACCGTCGGAGCCGTCGTGTTCTTCGGAGGGTGCCTGTGCCTCACCCTGGCCGGTTTGGTCGCCTCGCACCCGGCACACGGAACTCCGCGTCTTCCCAAGCTGCATGAAATACTGGCGCGCACCTCAGTCATCAGCCTCGGGTTGGGGATGGTCGTGTTTAGCGCATGCGGAACGAAGGGATATTTCCGGGCAGCACCGGGCAACGTGCTTCATCGACGCGGCCTCCTGGTCTCGTGGAACTTGCTCACGCTGCCCGTAATCTTGATCACCGTGACGTGGCTGGTAATCCGCGTATTCATGAAGCGGTCGGGCCCGGCCCTTCACACCATCGTAACCTCCGCTGCCTGGAATGTGGGATTCTGGGAATGGCCCGGGTCAGTCGTCGTGTTCGCGTTCCTCGTGTGCTCCGTGTTGTTCCTGCCCGAACACGATTCGACCTGACCAATCTCCGACGGGGACGCGGCCACTGCGCCTCGACGTTGCATTTCGCGTCCCAAAGCGTTATGTAGAATGGCATGAGGTTCGTATTGCGTCGCACCGCATCATCGGACTGGATACGATTTGGGAACATTTCGCCGGGCTCTCTCCCGAGGGCAACTCGATCACTCGTCTTCCTCGGGATAACATTGCTTGCGATGATGGTCATTTCCAGCATTGCGCACGGTCAAACGGGCACGGTGGCTTTGGGTCAGTCCACATACACGGTGGACGCGGACCAATCGAACGCCACGATCACCGTCGTCTTTACGGGCAGTACCGACGACACGGCCTCGGTCGAATTTGCCACCAGCGATGGAACGGCCACTGACGGAGTGAATTATGTGGGCACCATGGGCACCAATGTAACATTGGGTTTCACGCCTAGCGCCGTAACGAATTTCGGCATCATCACCACCAATAACATCACCACCAATACCTTCGTCATCACCATACTGGGTGGAGGAGCACCGCAATCCACGCAAACGGTCAATTTGGTCCTGTCGAATCCGTCCGGAGAGGCGGTCTTGGGCAGCCCGTCGACGGCTGTCTTGCAGATTATCAACACCGAGGTGCAGCAAGTGGCGTTTAGCCAGTCGGCCTATACAGTTGACGACACGGATACAGAAGCCATTGTCACGCTCATCCGAACCGGTGGGACGAACGGCACCATCACCGTCACTTTCAACACCAGCGATGGAAGCGCGCAGGCGGGCGTCAATTACACGGCGATATCGACAAATCTGGCGTTTCCCGATGGCGTGGTTACGAACACCGTGGCCATTCCGCTGTTGACGCCGCCGTCGAGCAGCTGCCCAACCAACCAGACCGTCAACCTCGCCCTTTCGAGTCCCACGGGAGGCGCAACTCTCGGCAGTCCGAGCCGGGCCGTACTGACGATCCGCGCAACTGAACCGCCGCTGGTCCAGTTGAGCGCCGCCAGCTATAGTGTCCATGAACACGTCGGCCGGGCCACGGTCACCGCGATCCGCTGCGGGGACACGTCGGCGCAAGTCAGCGTGGATTATGCGACGAGCGATGGCACGGCGCGCAGTGGCATTGACTATTTCAGCACGAACGGGACGTTGATCTTCGGGCCCGGCCAGTCCAGCCAGGGCTTCAGTTTTTCCATTCAGAAGTTCTCGACGTTCCAAAGCAACAAGACCGTCAATGTGACTCTATCCAACCCGGTCGGCGCTACACTCACCAACCAGGATACCGCCGTGGTGACGATCGTCAACGACCGGCCCCAGACGATTGTCTTCACCAATTCGGGCGGCGACGTGATTACCCTGATGCTTCGGTCAATTGGAACCATGCAGGTTTTACAACAAGAACCCCTCGATCTCGTCCTCTCCGAAACCGAGGCGGCCACCCGGATCACAATGAAAGTCAAAGCCAGCCGTACGGCCACTGCCCTTCCCCAAATCGACCAGATCACCGGTGGGCCGGACTGCGGCCTTATCGACGCCCGAGGTTTCGATGTGGTGGGAGCTGGCATCCAAATGGATGGCTACCTCAAGCAATTGAGAATCCACGACCTCACCAACGACGCCGTCGTGACCTCCAGCGACACGGAAAACCGGAGCACTACCATCTTCGCCCACAATCTCATGGATGGCTGTGCCATCAACATCAGCAACCGAATCGGCAGTTTGCAGGCGGCGCGGTTTGGCAACGGATCAACCCTGACCGCGCCGCAAATCGGCGCCATGTCGATCAAAGGCGACAAGAAGACCGGCATTTCAGGCGATTGCGAAGGAAGCATCGCGGTTTCCGGCGAGGGCCTGGCCGTCAATCAACCGGCCTTGGGGTCGCTGGCGGTATCAGGTACGATTAGCAACACTAGCCTCGTCGTCTCCAACGGCAGCGTCGGCGCAGTGACCGCCTCGCAGATGATTGATTCAACCATCTACCTCGGTTACACGCCCAATGACCCAACCAATCAGATTTCGGGCGGCGGCACGTTTGTCACCGGCATGCGGCTGGGGAGCCTCAACATTCGCTCGTCCACCAACGGCTTCATCAACAGTGACATCGCCGCGTCGCAGGTTGGGAGTGCGCACTTCGGCAGCATCATGACTGACAACGACGGGCTTCCGTTTGGCGTCACCGGCCAACAAATCTCGGGAGCTTCGTGCAAAACGCCGCCATTCCATTTCTACCCCAGCGGTCCCAACGATCAATCCTTGGGCGACTTCCACGTCTTGTTGCAGTGAGGCGGCGAGTTCCCCGCCGCACCATTCACCATTCCGTCATCCCGTGTGAACTTTTCGGGTTCGGCTTGCAACTACGGAGATGGAGGAGACAATCTCACACCGGTGCAGTCTGAGCCCGATACGGTTGGACGGTTGTACGGTCAGCACGCCAGCGAGCTGTACCATTATCTCGCCAGGCGATGCCCGGACGCCGCGACCGCCGGCGACCTCCTGCAAGAGACCTTCTTGCAGGTCCTTCGTCAGCCCGACCAACTGGCCAAGGTGGCCATGCCCCGCGCCTGGCTGTTTGCCATCGCCCGTAACCTGCTGGCCCGCCACTACCGTCGGCGGCGCGATCCCCAACCCATTGCACAACTCTGGTATGAACCCGCGGAGAAGAAAGACGATCGTCTCGCCGCCATGCGGGAGGCCATCCAAAACCTGTCCACCGAGTTGCGTGACACACTCGAGCTGCGGCTGGAACAGGAATTGTCCTACGAAGAAATCGCCCATGTCCTGGGCGTCCCGGTCGGAACGGTCCGCTCGCGCCTGCACAATGCCGTACGCCAATTGCGCGATCTCATGAACCGGCAGGAGGAAACCAATCAATGAAATCTGATGTCATGGAACGTTTGCTACTGGACCGCGCCTTGGGGCGTCTCGATCCCGACGTCGATGCGCTGCTGGCCGATTATCTGGCCAACGACGCAGCCGCAGCGACACAGGCCCGGGAGTTGCAGGATGTGGTTCATCTGGCCACCGGAGCCGTTCGTCAACCGGTGCTCGCGGTCGAGCCGCCCAATCAAATCCACCGGCTCGTCTGGCGTCATCGCGCCGAACGAGCCCTGGCACTCGCCGCCTCGTTTGTGATCGGCGTGGCCATTACCGCCGTCGCGCTACGCGCCAACCTCCGGCGCGAGGACAACACGGTCTCACGCGCGCCATCGATCCAAAACGCGTCGATGCGGTCGCCACGCTTGGACGCCCTCGTCAAGACCAAGATCGAGTCCCTCCCCTTCTGGTCGAACCAACGGCTGTACCTGCTGGCGTCGGCGTCCACCGTCGGCGCTGACGCAAAGGAGATGGTGAAATGAATATGGGCAAATGGTTCTCACAACGATTCCTGATGGCAGTCTCCGTCCTTCTCGCGCTCTGCGCCGGCTGCGACCCGACGGATTGGGTCTGTTGGGCGCCGGACGGCGAGCACGCGTTCGTGCGAGGAGCCGACGACAACACCTTCCTGATCGACCGCACCGGCAAGATCGTTGGCCAAGCAACCGATGCGCGCGCCTGGCTTCCGGACTCGCGGCGAGTGATTGCCGTCCACGCGGTGAAACCCACCAGTTGGGATGAATACGCCCGGTTGCTCGGCCCCGACCGCGCCGCGAAGACGACGAATGCCGCCGCCAGCATGGTGCAGGTGCTGCAGGCGTATCACGGTGATTGGCCCAAGTTCGGCGAATCGGCCGAGTACAAGAAATGGGAGAACGACGTGGTTGGGCATACGTACAAAGCGGAGTGGCTGACGCGGGCCGTCGTCCTGTATCTACAGCAAACCAACCCCAGGATTCTCGTCCCCGTTGTCGATACCAATTCCTTCTCCATAACAGATCTCGTCCCCGACATATACGAACTCAATATCCACAACGTCCTGCCGTCTGACCCGTCAGCCGAGAGGTTACTGGCCCGGTTCCCGGACGAGATCCTGTCGGTGTTCCCCTCGCCGAGCGGACAAACTCTCGCGTTCGCCGTGGCAGAACCCGATCACCCGGCCCTCTACCTCATCCTGCAAGCCACCAACAGTTCTCCCGAAAAGGTCGATGATGGTGTGACCGAAGCGGCCTGGTCGACGGATGGCCAAAACCTCGTATACGCCAAAACCACGGTTCCCTACTACCTGCTTCAGAACAGCATGCAACTCGGAACCATCACCACCCGCCGCATTTGCGGGACCAATGGACAAGTGCTGGCGGCGTTCGAGGGCTCCAAGGACCTTGCCGGAGTAATCCTGGGACAATCGGATTCCGTTCGTTCCACATTCGTGGCCTGTCTCCCCGACGGTCGAATTCTCTTCGCGGCGGCCCCCATTCGTCTGCCGGCGCTCTCCTCCGACGAGCCAAGCCACCTGACCCTGTTTGTCATCCGACCCGGTCCCACGCAAACTCTGGAGTCGATCGTGCGCCCCGCAGAGATCTCGCGACTTCCGAACCGGGTGGACCGCTTTGCGCTGAGCCCTGACAAAAAGCGGGCGTCCATTGTCGATCAACAGGGGAACGTGAGTGTCCTGTCTCTGGACACCGGAGAATTGCTGGCGATCCAACCGACGGCCGTCTATTCCAATTCCGACAAATTCACGCAACTCATCCCGACCTGGCGAACCACCAACGAAGTCACGTGCCTCGTCCCGATCGGCGACCCTTCGGGTAGCACCACACGCGTCGAGGTTGTCCTGGCAAACCTAAATGGTCAGAGAACCGCGATCAGCCTGTCCTGGTCGAACACGATGGTGAAGGGATTACTACTCCCGACTCAGTGACCATTGACGCCGGGCGCAATTCGGGGTCGCTCCCGGCCTGAACGAGACGCTCGTCTCCGCGAATTCCGCTTCTGGATTGCAGGGTCACGTAGTGGCACACGGGGCAGCCACGCACTCGTCATGGGCTGGCCTCTTCTATACCATTGACCAAACCCCGAGAGACAGGTTAGAAGTCGTTACGGTCGTAACGGACGAAGGGAAGAAGCCAATCAGCGATACCAGAGCCATGACGATGCGCGCAGTGGCATCGCCGACGCACAACAGTCTCCGCGGCTGGGCCAGGTCATCCGTAATTGCCATTGCGGTCGCCATGGTCTTCGGGCTGGGATGCGTGTCCCTGTACCGCGCCGCGTATGCGCCCGATCACCGCTCCGATTTCACTGTCTACACCGCTGCGGGTGATGCCGCGCGCGCCGGCGCGGATCTTTACAAGGCGCAAAACCCCCGTGGCCTGTCCTACGTGTACCCGCCTCCGTTCGCCATCCTGATGGTCCCCTTCTCGGTGTTGCCAGTGTCTCTGGGGGCGCTGGTGTGGTACGCGCTCTCGGGGTTGCTCACCTTCTGGTCGCTTCGAATGTGCGTCGCGATGGTACGAGAGGAGCGGCAGTTTGATGGCGACACGTTCTGGCTGGCGGTATTGGCGGCGGTGCTGGTGCTGCCGTGGTTCATCCAGGGAGCCGCGGAAGGCCAGGCTACACTGTTGATGTCGTGGCTCGTGGTCGCCGCGCTGTATTGGCAGACCAACCACCGGCCGATCCTCGGCCCAACCTGTCTCGCCGGAGCCATTCTGCTGAAAGTGTTTCCCGCAGTCCTGATCGCCTATTTTGTCTGGCGGCAGAAATGGCGGTTTGTCGCCGCCACATTGGCGATGGTCGCCATCGGCGCCCTCGGGCCACCGGCCATGGTATTCGGGTGGAACAAGACTCTGACCTACTGGCAGGAATGGGCTTCCGTCGTCGCCGCACCGTCGCTGGGCAACGACCAGCAACACCGTGATAGTCCCGTGAACGGCCAGTTGCTCAGCCCGTACAAAGTGCGAAGCCAGACGCTACAAGCGGTTTGCTGGCGACTGACCGGCGCCCGTCATGCCCGAGAAATCGCCGCGACGGCCGCCGTCGTCATGCTGGCGGTCATCGGGCTGGTCGGATGGCGGTCCCGACCCCGGAGCGAATCCCTGATTGTTTCGGCGGTATTGGTCTGGATGATCCTGGCGGCGCCACTTTCGGAGTTTCATTATCTCCTTGTGTTACTGCTACCAATGATGGCATTGGTCTTTGTGGCAGCCCATGAGTCGGACAGGGCGACCCGCTGGTTGGCGCGTGCCGCGTTGGCTGTGTTTGCCGTGGCAGGCCTGCTCACCGTGGGGTTTGTGCCCCTGCAGCAAATCGGGCTGCTCTGTTGGGCAATGATCGGGTTGTGGGGCGTGCTGTTGACGGCGGTGGTCCGTCAGGCACGAATGCGTGGTTCGGAATGACCCGTGTGGCTCATCCGCAATGTGCCGAGCGGATCCACACGAGAACGGGCGGAAATAGCAAGGAGGGTTATGCATCCGGTGAAAGACCGAAACGATAGTCAGATCACAATGGAGTTCGCCGACGAAACGATGGTGCCTGTCGACAGCCAGGGGAACGGAACTGATTCACAATGGTTCGGCTCCCTCGTTTCCACGCCCATTTCGCTGGTGCTGCCGATGTTCAACGAAGCCCCGGTCGTCGACGCCACGCTGAAACACGCGGTCGAAGGTCTCGAGCGCAAGTTCGCCGATTTCGAAATCGTCGTGGCCGACGACGCCAGCACCGACGGCTGCGCCGAGAAGGTGGAACAATGGACCCGCAAAGACCCGCGGATCAAATTGGTCCGACTTCCCTGCAACCAGCGATTCGGCGGTGCCGTGTGTGCCGCGTTGCAGGGGGGCACGAAAGACTTTCTCGTCTACACCGATTTCGACCTTCCCATCCGTCTGGAGAGTTTGCCCCGCTTGCTCGAAGCGTTTTCGGACGCCGATGTGCTGACCGGCTATTCCGAGGCGGGCGCCAAGTACGCCAACTGGGAATCGAAGGTCATTTCTCTCGGCTACAATTTCTTGGTCCGCGCGTTGTTCGGACTTCACCTGCGCGACGTCAATTTCGGTTTCAAGGCCATACGACGGTCGGCCTGGGAAAAATTGCAGCTGCACTCTCGCAGCCCGTTTGTCGACGCCGAGTTGTTCGTCCAGGCCCGCTACCTCGGCTTCCGCGTCAAGCAGATCCCCGTGCCCTTTGTCCAACGCCAGTTGGGCGCCTCCCACATCCGCCGACTCGATGTCATCGCCGCCACCATGCTCGACATGGCCAAACTCCGCCTGACTCTGTCACGCCGACTCGGCCCAACGGCGGCCCGCCGCGCCTGATCGTTCGTGAAGCTCCTGGTCGTCAATGCCGACGATTTCGGGCTCGACCCGGCCGTCAACGCGGCGATTGCCAAAGCCCACAAGAACGGCCTGTTGACCAGCGCCAGTCTGCTGATCGCCGCGCCGCACGCCGCCGCGGCCATCGAGTTCGCCCGGTCCCACCCGAACCTCGGCGTCGGCCTTCATCTTTGCCTCGTGGACGGTCGCGCTGCGGCGCTGCCGGACAAAATCCCGTCGTTGGCAACCGCAGACGGCCAATTGCCGCCGAGCCCGTTCGCTCTGAGCGCACGGTTCTTATCCCATCCGCGATTGGACGCGGACATCGAAACCGAACTTCGGACGCAAATCAGCCAGTTCATGGCCACCGGCCTCCGTCCGACCCACTTCGACACTCACCAACACACGCACCTTCACCCGCGCGTGTTGAAGATTGTTATGCGTCTGGCGCGCGAACATGGCGTCAACTTCATCCGCGCCCCGGTCGAGCCTCTGTTGCCGTCGATCCGATGCAACCGGCAACGGCTGCCGCGCAAACTCGTCCGCTGGGCGATTTTTGCCGCGCTCGGCTCGCGGACGAAACGGCAATTGCAACGGGAAAACTTCCGCACCGTCGACCGCGCCGTCGGCGTGCTTGACCCCGGCCATCTGCGAGAAGAATTTCTCGCGTCGTACCTGCGCCGATTGCCGGACGGACTTACCGAAATGTTCTTCCATCCCGCCGACCGCCCGGCCGATCCCCTTGTCGAGATGCAGCGCGGCTACGAACACGCCGCCGAATTGCGCGCCCTCTACAGTCCACGGTTGCGCCAGCTCATCAACGACTCCGGCATCCGCCTCACCAATTTCCGGGAATTGGCTTTATCCTGAGTCCGTCGAAGGCTTTATCCCGAGTTTGACGAAGGGTTTGTCCTGAGTCCGTCGAAGGCTTTATCCCGAGTTTGACGAAGGGCTTGTCCTGAGTCCGTCGAAGGCTTTATCCCGAGTTTGACGAAGGGTTCGACTCCCTGGCTTCGTTTCCCGAGAACCGAGCCCCCGTTTCGGCGTTTCAAGGCCCGAACGAACCCAATAATTGGCTTCGTTTGGCAGAATTACATATATGGGGCCTCCCCCTCTGCTGTAGCCCCGCTTGATAAACGCGGAACCATCGTTTTCCTCTGTAGGGCGCTCTATGGGCGCCGGCCGTATCTGCATTTTCGCTGGCTGTAGCCACGGCGCTTGACCGCCTCAGGCGCGGCTCTGTCGCCGTGCCCCATTCCTCGTATTTCAAAGAACTGCCCGACCATACCACCATTCCCACCCCGTGTCCAGCAAAATTATCGATTCAAGATAATTCGATCCCCTCGCCCCGCCTTCGCCGTTGTAGGCCGCGTCCCCCGACGCGGCGCTTCCCGATCTGGATGGCTCACTTCCCGGCGAGCCGCATCTGCGCCCTCCCCCCTTCTGCAGCCCGCCCACGCCAGACTTGCTTGCAAAATGAGCCGCCTGTAGACTCGCGTCTCAGGTTACGGGTGAGCGATTGCTCGAATTCGAACAGATAGCTCCCCAGGGCATGCGGACAGCAGAATGAGGTGGAAAGAAAATGAACAGCCCGAGCCCATCGCCTACGCCACGTCCGAGCACAAGTGCTGAGATTGCTGAGTGGATCAAGTACCACCACAATAATCACCCACATGGGGTAACGTTTCTGGTTGGCGCAGGGTTTTCCGCTTCTGCCGGGATTCCGACCGCCAGCCAGATGGTCAAGACGCTACGAGCGCATCCACTTTTGAAGAACGCTGGGGCTGTGCCTCATGATCAAAGCGAGTATGCGTTTCTCATGGCAAAACTCCCGCCAGATGAGCGGGTTAGTGTCATCCGTAATGCCATCCGTCAGGCCGAAGACCCCAAGACGAATCGCCTAAAGATCAACTGGGCGCACCTGCTTTTGGCCACGTTGGTGGATGCGGGATACATCAATCAGATTCTAACGACGAATTTCGATCCATTGATTGTCGAGGCTTTGGCCATGACCGGCCAACCAGTCCGTGCATTCGACCTGACCGCCAGTGCCGGCTTTCAGGCGGGGGCTTTGGAGCCGGGGTCGGTCGTGTACCTGCATGGTCAGGCTCACGGATTGTGGCTGTCCAATTCACCGGACGAAATGGACCGTGTGCGCCACGATCTGAACTCCGTATACCAGGACGCATTGCGTGACAGCATTTTGATCGTTGTCGGCTACAGCGGTGCTTGCGATCCAGTACTGCAGGAACTGGCGCAGAGATTCCGCCAGTTCCGTCACTACTTGTACTGGGTTCATCACGATGGCAGTACCGACCCGGGCGACGAGGCCATGAGCCTTCTCAAAGAGCCTTACCGAGAAGCCTATTTGATCAAGGGCTTGGATGCGGACGCTTTCATGCGGGAACTCGTGCTGGAAGGTCTGAAGCTGGAATTGCCTCTCATCGTCAAGAACCCGCTGGACTTTGCCTCTGGGAACTTGGGGCGTGTGATGCCATTCCCTCCCGAACCCGGTGGACCCGTCGGCCAGGACCCGGTCGTAAGCGCACGCAAATTGGTGACCGACGCCCTGGCAGGTCTATCGAACCCGAAAACGGCGGCGCCACCAGCTTCATCACAAGCCGCTACACTGCAAGCAGTGCTTCCCATTGCCGTTTCAATGGCTGCTGCCACCAAGTCGCGCGCCAAACTGGAGGAACTGCGTCCCGCGGTTGAACAGAGCGCCAATAGCGCCGTGCAGAAAGAATTCGGGCAGGCATACCTGATTCTTGCCTCGGACGAGATTGAAAGCGGGAACTACGCCCAAGCGCTCGATGATGTTGGAATCGCCGAAAAACTGGGAGCGTCCGAGAAACAGTGGATCGCCACGATGTGGGGCGACGTGCTGACCGCTCAGGCCCAAGCCAAGAGTGGGGCGGAGGCCGATGCGTTGTTCCAGCTGGCCGGGGAAAAGTACGCGCAGGCCTTGCGAATCAAGCCGGACATGCACGAGGCGCTCAACAACTGGGGCGTCGCGTTGAGCGATCAGGCCAGGACCAAGACCGGGGCGGAGGCCGATGCGTTGTTTCAACTGGCCGGGGAGAAGTACGAGCAGGCCTTGCGGATCAAGCCGGACATGCACGACGCGCTCTACAACTGGGGCAACGCGTTGAGCGATCAGGCCAAGACCAAGACCGGGGCGGAGGCCGATGCGTTGTTCAAACTGGCCGGCGAGAAGTGCGAGCAGGCCCTGCGGATCAAGCCGGACAATCACGAGGCGCTCTACAACTGGGGCAACGCGTTGAGCGATCAGGCCAGAACCAGGAGCGGGTCAGAGGCCGATGCGCTGTTCAAACTGGCCGGGGAGAAGTACGAGCAGGCCTTGCGGATCAAGCCAGACTATCATCAGGCGCTCTGCAATTGGGGCAACGCGTTGGCCGATCAGGCCAAGACCAGGACCGGGGCCGAGGCCGATGCGTTGTTCAAACTGGCCGCCGAAAAGTACGAGCAGGCCTTGCGGATCAAGCCGAACAAGGACGAGGCGCTCAACAACTGGGGCGCCGCCTTGAGCGATCAGGCCCAAGCCAAGAGCGGGGCGGAGGCCGATGCGTTGTTCAAGTTGGCCGGGGAGAAGTACGAGCAGGCCTTGCGAATCAAACCGGACGATCGCGAGGCAATGTTCAACATGGCATGTCTATTCGGATTGAAGAACAGTGCGGCGAGCGCGGTTCCTTGGTTGCGTAAGTGGGCTGAGGGCAATCCAAAGGCAACGCGCGCCAAGATTGCGGCAGATCCCGATTTCGACCGCATACGAGAAGATCCTCTTCTTAGGGCATTCGTCGAAAGTTTACCCAATCCGTGAAGCGTTCCCGCAAATTCGCGTCCCAACACGCATACTAGGCTCACATCTCACCACAGCCTCATCGCATCCCCGTCACACCCGAGCGGATTTTACCCCGACTCTTTACCCCGAATCCTTTTCGGGGCATGGTCGGGGTCGGGGCACCCAGCCTTCGCCTGCCCGCCATAGCTTTAGCGACGACGGGTGCCCTTCGCCCGTCCTGAGCGAAGTCGAAGGGCGGTGACTATTCGCGTCGATTCGCGTCCATTCGCGGTTGCCTCAAGTCAGAGCCGCCGCCTCTCCGCCTGTCCCGAGTTCGACGAGGGGCTTCCGCTCTCCGCCTCCTGAATTCTGGATTCTGGCTCCTGACTTCGCTCCTCCGCCTCTCCCGAGGTCAATTCCCGCCAGAAGCTCCCCGCGATAGCGCGCGGTCCAGATTGATCTGCGCATCCATGTAATCGGGCTTGATTCGTAGCGCCTGACGGTACTGCTCAACCGCTTCCGACGCCTTTCCCGCCTGCAGCAAGGCCGTCCCCAGATAGTTGTGCGTCTCAGCAAAATCAGGTTTGAGCTGCACTGCCCGTTGGAAATGCGCAATCGCAGGAGAAATCTTCCCCGCCTTCCCCAGCGCCAACCCGAGGTTGTACTGCGCCATCCATGCCTCGGGGTTCTTCGTCACGGTATCCGACCAGAGAGTTTCACTCGTCGCGTAAACACCGGCCCGCGCCCACGTGGCGATGCCCAACACAACCACCACCACCGCGCCCGCCAGCACGCCCACAATCCGGCCCCGGCCGCCGATGCCTCGGCAGACCACCGCTCCCGCCGCCACAACCACCGCGATGACCCCGATGATCGAGTAATACTGCCAGTGGTCCGCCACCAGCGAGTAGTCATAAAACCCCTGATCGAAAAATCCGAGCACCGGGAACAACGTCACCACAAAATATCCCGCGCCGAATAGCAACGGCTTCCCCCACGTCTTGCGTTTCCACCAGAAGAGCGCCAGACACGCCGCCAGAAGCAATCCGGGAAACCACGAGACCCAATGAGACGCATCGACGTTCCACTTCGGGTAGATCACGGACAAATTCACCGGCCACAGGACCTTGCCCAGGTAAAACCAAACCACCCAACCCGCCGCTACCAGCTTGGAGAGGAATCCTTCGGCCCGGAACACGGTTCCTCTCAACACCCGATGATACTGAAACCAAACAGTCACCAACCCGAACAGGAGGGAAAGCGCAAAGAATGGTACGCTGCGCCGCCAGTCCCTCCATCGCAGTCGGCCATGCAACCACCACACGCACCCCAACAGCGCGAACGGCAACATGACCACACCGGTCTTGCTGAACAACGCCAACAGAAACGCCCCCAACGACAATGCGTACCAGCGCCACCGGCCGTCCGCGTCGAACTTCAAGTACAAGAGTATCGCCACGGCGTAGAACATCATGGACAACGTGTTCTTCTGTTCGCTGATCCAGCCCGCCGTGGCCACGTTCACCGGGTGAATCGCGAACACGAGCGCCGCCACCCACCCGCCCGGGATGTTCAGTCGTCGCAGAATCAGCCAGACAAGCACGGCATTGACGGCCTGCAGAAGAATGTTGAGCACATGATAACCCGTCGCCTGGTCACCCCACATCCGCCATTCCAGCCACCATAAACTGCCCGTCAGCGGATAGTAATCCGCCGCACCCGCCCCGGACCAGAACAGTCGAATCCCGTTGTCGGCCCGGACCATCCCGTTTTCCGTGATCAACGGGTAATCATCGAACACAAACCCGCCGCGCACCACGGGCAGATAGACCGCGAAGGTGATGAGGACAATCAGAGCCGCCCTGGCCATGAACACGCCGCCGGACATCTCTGGGCACGACTGGTGTTGGTTTGCCGGGACGGTTTGCAAGCAACTGGTTTATACGGCGGCCCGATTCGCCACCGCGAGTGAAAAACGTCAGCCATCGCGCGCCGCGCCACGCAACTTCAGTCACCACTGGGTGATTTCGTCGCCGTCCTGGAACACCGTCGGGAACAGCCGTCTGAGTTGGTAATTGCTGAAACGGTCGAAGCCCAGGCAACCGTCGTGGTCGGTGACCTTCGCATCGCAGGTCGTGGCGGACTTGAGAGCCAGCTTCCTGGCGCCGTCCCAGGCAATGACCAATTTCAGGAACTCCTCGCGCGGCGTGTCTGCCGGCATCTTCTTGGCCAGCCACGGATACATTCGGCGAAGCTGCTCCGTGCTCCATTGATCGTAGCCGTGACAGAACACTCCCATTCGGCCCACCGCCTGGCAGGTCGTTTCGTCGTCACGCGTGTTGGCCACGAGATACTCCCGGATCTTGGTCAGTGCTTCTTCTCTTGTGTATCTCATTTGCCCACCTCTTTCGGTCTAGGCTGGTTTGTAATTCGTCAACGCCCGCATGTACTGCGCCCGCTCGAACGCGCTGGGATCGGCGCAATGGATCTGGCTCATGCTGCCCTGCATCTGCGCGACCGACTCGTACTCATGCTCCGTCATCCACTGCCGCATCTCCTGTTCAATCACGCCAATGTGCTCGATGCCGTGCTTGAGCAGCACCGAACACAGCATCGTCCCGCTGGCGCCCGCCATGAGCATCTTCAGCACATCGTCCCCGTTGTAAATCCCACTCGTCGCCGCCAGGCTCGCCTTGATTCGTCCGTACAGGATCGCAATCCACCGTAGCGGCAGCCGCATGGCGTGCGCCGTGCTCAACAGCACCTTCGGGGTCACCTCCAGGGCGTCCAGATCGATGTCCGGCTGGTAGAATCGATTGAACAGCACAAACCCGTCCGCACCGGCTTCTTCCAGCCGCTTCACCATGTTCGCGATGTTGCTGAACCGCGCGCTCAACTTCACCGCCACGGGAATGCTCACGGCGGTCCGCACCGCCTTCACGATATCGACGTACGTCTGCTCGACCGCCGCGCCGCTGAGGTCCATGTCGGTCGGGATATAATAGATGTTCAATTCGAGGGCGTCCGCGCCGACCTGCTCGATCTGCTTCGCGAATTCCACCCACCCTCCCATCGACGTGCCGTTGAGACTGGCGATGATCGGCATGTCCACCGCCCGCTTCGCCCGTTGGATGTGCTCCAAATAACCGTCAGGCCCCAGTCGGAAGTGCGCCGGCTCGGGAAAGTACGTCAGCGCCTCGGGGAAACTATCAATCCCATGCGTCAGATGATGTTGCAGTTCGTACGCATCGAGCCGCAGTTGCTCCTCGAACAGCGAATACAGTACCAGCGCGCCGGCCCCCGCATCCTCGGCCCGCTTGATGTTGTCAATGTCTTCCGAAATCGGCCCGCACGCGGAGACGATCAGCGGGTTTCGTAGCGTCATTCCCAGATATTTCGTGCTCAGGTCCATGCCGTTTCCCTCGTTCAGGCGGTCACACTCGTGCTGGGATCGGCTGTCGCCTGCGCGACGGCGGCCACATCCGGTTTCGTTTTCCGTCCCGCCATGTACTCGTAAAACTTGAACCGGGTTTCCGCGTCCTCCTGCGCCATGCGGAACAATACCTTCGCCCGGTCCGGCTTGCTCTTGGTCAGCATCTTGAACCGGTTCTCCATCATCAGGTACTGCTCGAGCGGCTGCGCCGGCTTGCGCGAATCCAGTTGCAGCGGGTTCTCGCCGCTGCTGACCCGTCGTGGATCAAACCGATACAGCAACCATTGACCCGAGTTGACCGCGACCTTCTGGTCCTGCATCCCCGTCGTCATGTTGATGCCGTGCGCGATGCAATGGCTGTACGCTATGATCAGTGACGGCCCGTCGTAAGCCTCGGCTTCCAGAAACGCCCGCAGGGTATGCTCGTCGCGCGCGCCCATGGCCACCGACGCCACGTACACATTGCCGTAGGTCATGGCGATCAAGCCGAGGTCCTTCTTCGCCGACGGCTTGCCGCCCGCCGCAAACTTCGCCACCGCCGAGCGCGGCGTCGACTTCGAGCACTGTCCCCCCGTGTTCGAGTACACTTCCGTGTCCAGCACGAGCACGTTGACGTTGCGGCCGCTCGCCAATACGTGGTCCAATCCGCCAAAGCCGATGTCGTACGCCCACCCATCGCCGCCAATGATCCACACGCTCTTCTTCACCAGCATGTCGGCGATCGCCAATAGCGTGCGCGCCTCGGCCGAGTCCACGGTCTTCAGTTTGGCTTTCAACACGGCGATTCGCTCGCGTTGATCGAAAATACCGGCTTCATCTTTCTGGTCCGCCTTCAGGATCGCCCCCGCCAGCCCGTCCCCAATTGCCGCAGCCAACTTTCGCACCAGCTCGCCGGCAAACTCCTTCTGCTTGTCGATCGATATCCGGAACCCGAGCCCGAACTCCGCGTTGTCCTCGAACAACGAGTTGCTCCACGCGGGGCCGCGTCCATTGGCGTCGACCGCCCAAGGCGTTGTCGGCAGGTTCCCCCCATAAATGGAGGAGCAACCCGTCGCGTTCGCCGCGATCATCCGGTCACCGAACAGTTGGCTGGCCAGCTTCAGATACGGCGTCTCGCCGCAGCCGGCGCATGCGCCGCTGAATTCAAACAGCGGCCGCTGCAGTTGTTGGTGCGGGATGCTGCTGACCTTGATCTTGCGTCGGTCGACCTCGGGTATATTGAGGAAGAACTCCCAGTTCTTCGCCTCGGGCTCGCGCAGGGCTGGTTGCGGCGCCATGTTGATGGCTTTGAGCCGCGTCTGCGACTTGTTGCGCGCCGGACAAACGTCCACACACAACGCGCAGCCCGTACAGTCCTCGGGCGCAACCTGGAGCGTGTACTTCAGCCCCAACGCCTTCCAGTCGCGGTCTTTCGCCTCAGCGGACTTGAACGTCGCCGGCGCTGATTCGAGCACCTTCGGCTCGTAAACCTTCGCGCGGATCACGCCGTGCGGGCACACCATCGCGCACTTTCCGCACTGAATGCAGACCACCGTGTCCCACACCGGGATTTCCAGCGCGATGTTGCGCTTCTCCCAACGAGCGGTTGCGGTGGGAAACGTGCCGTCGATCGGCAACCGGCTGACCGGCAGCGAATCCCCCCGTCCGGCCATGATTTCGCCCAGCACGCCGCGCACAAACTCCGGTGCCGCGGCGGACACCGGCGGCGGCAACTCGATCGTGCTCTCGATACGCGCCGGGACGCGCACCTCGTGAAGGTGCGCCAGCGTATTGTCCACGGCCTTGAGGTTCATCTGGACGATTTCGTCGCCCTTCTTGCCGTAGGTCTTTCGGATCGAATTCTTGATCGCCTCGATGGCCTCTTCCGCGGGCAAGACGCCCGAAATCGCAAAGAAACAAACTTGCATGACGGTGTTGATGCGGCCACCCATCCCGCTGTCGCGCGCCACTTTCACCGCGTCGATGACGTGCACCTTGAGCTTCTTGGTGACGATGTGCTCCTGATACACTCGCGGAAGTTTGCCCCAGATTTCGTCCGGGCCACACGGCGTGTTGAGCAGGAACGTGCCGCCGGGAATCGTCTCTTTCAGAATATCGTACCGCTCCAGGAATACCGGCTGATGACACGCCACGAAGTTGGCCTGGCTCACCAAATAGGTCGAGTGGATCGGCTCGGGCCCAAACCGCAAGTGGGACACCGTCGTCGAGCCCGACTTCTTCGAGTCGTAGACAAAGTAACCCTGCGCGTAATTGTCCGTGTCCTCGCCGATAATCTTGATCGAATTCTTGTTCGCGCCGACCGTTCCGTCCGCGCCGAGCCCGTAGAACAACGCGCGCACCGTGCGCGGGCTCTCGGTCGAGAACGATGGGTCAACCTCCAGGCTGGTCTTCGAGACATCGTCCACAATGCCGACGGTGAAGTGGTTCTTCGGCTTCGCCGCCGCCAGATTGTCGAACACCGCTTTGACCATCGCGGGCGTGAACTCCTTCGACGAGAGGCCGTACCGCCCGCCAACCACTTTGATTCCGCTCCGCCCCGCTTCGTGGAGCGCCGTGATGGCATCCAGGTATAACGGCTCGCCGGTGCCGCCGGGTTCCTTGGTGCGATCCAGAACCGCGAGGGCCTTCACGCGGGCCGGCAGTGCCGCCGCAAATCGTGTCACATCAAATGGGCGATACAGCCGCACCATCATCACGCCGACTTTCTCCCCGTGTTTCACCAGGTAATCGACGGTCTCATACGCCGCTTCGCAGCCCGACCCCATCAAGACAACCACCCGCTCGGCGTCGGGCGCACCATGATAATCAAACAAGTGGTACGCGCGCCCCGTCAGTTTCGCGAATTTGTCCATGGCCCGCTGCACGATATCGGCGCAGCCGTCATAGAAGGGGTTGCAGGTCTCGCGCGCCTGGAAAAATACATCCGGGTTCTGCGCCGTGCCTCGGAGCACGGGACGATCCGGTGTCAATGCCCGGGCGCGATGCGCCAGCACCAGCCCATCGTCGATCATCGCGCGCATGTCGTCTTCCGTCAGCACCTCGATTTTCGTAACCTCGTGCGACGTGCGAAAGCCGTCAAAGAAATGCAGGAATGGCACCCGCGCTTCGAGCGTGGCCGCTTGCGCGATCAGCGCCAGGTCGTGCGCCTCCTGCACCGTGTTCGAACACAGCATCGCCCAACCGCTCGCGCGGGCGGCCATGACGTCGCCGTGGTCGCCAAAAATCGACAGCGCATGCGTGGCCAACGAGCGTGCGGCGATGTGGAACACCGCCGGAGTCAATTCTCCCGCAATCTTGAACATGTTCGGGATCATCAGCAGCAGTCCCTGGGACGCCGTGAACGTCGTCGACAGCGAACCGGTCTGCAACGCGCCGTGAATCGCGCCCGCCGCCCCGCCTTCGCTCTGCATTTCGACCACGGAGGGCACGGTGCCCCAAATGTTGGGGATACCCTGCGCGGCCCATTCGTCCGCCCATTCGCCCATCGGCGAGGAGGGTGTGATCGGATAAATGGCTATGGCTTCATTCGTGCGATAGGCCACATGGGCCACCGCTTCGTTTCCGTCCATCGTTACGAATTCTCGTGAGTTGGTTTTCATTCCTTAAATGTCGTCCTTGGATTTCAGCAAATACGTGGCAAATCTTCTCCCGTCGGCATGTCGATGATTCGTTCGCCGCCAATCGTGGTGCGCATCAGCGCCATGCCCTCGGGTTTCGCGCTGACCTCGCCGATGATGCGCGCCGGCCGGCCTGCCGGGTGGTCCTTCATGGCTGCCAGCACCCGCTCGGCGTCCTTGGCGCTGCAAAACACCAACACTTTTCCTTCATTGGCAATCGTCAGCGGATCCAGTCCGAGCAAATCACACGCGCCCCGCACCTCGCCGCCGATGGGGATGGCCTCTTCAAATAATCGAATGCCCACGTTCGACGCCCGCGCGATGTCGCACACCGCAGCGGCGACGCCACCACGGGTCGGATCGCGCATCGCCCGGATTCGAGCGCCCGTATCGAGTATGGTCTTCACCAGCGGCCACAGCGGCGCGCAATCACTCGTCACGCTCGTTTGGAACGCCACACCTTCGCGACGACTCATCACCGCCACGCCATGCTCCCCGATTGGGCCGTTGATAATCACGGCGTCGCCCGGTTTCACGTTGGCGCTGCCCAGCCAGTAGGGAACCGCGATCTTCCCGAGCCCGGCGGTGTTGATGTACACACCCTCGCATTTGCCACGCTCGACCACCTTGGTGTCGCCGGTCACGACTTGCGCCCCCACCTCGGCGGCAGCGGCGCGGACGGAATCAATGATGGTTTGGAGGTCCGCCAGCGGCAGTCCTTCTTCCAAAATCAGGCTCAGACTCAGCCAGAACGGTTGCGCGCCCATCACCGCCAGATCGTTGATGGTGCCGCACACGGCCAGCTTCCCGATGTCGCCCCCCGGAAACATGTAGGGTGTGACGACGTAGCTGTCGGTGGTGAACGCATAGCCGGAATTGCCCATCACCAGCACCGCGCTATCGTCCAGCGGCTTCAGCAACGAATTTTCGAGCTGCGGCAGGAACACGGTCTCGATCAGTTCCCGTGTCAGGGAACCACCGCCGCCGTGCGCCAACAAAACGCGGTCACGCTTCACGCCACCACCCGCTCATATTTGTAATACGCCGCGCAGGCTCCCTCACTGGACACCATGCACGGCCCAATCGGATGCGCGGGCGAGCACGGGTGCCCAAACAGCCGGCAATCCAGCGGTGTCGAAATCCCCCGCAGCACCGAACCGCATCGACAGAGAGGATTCACATGCGCCTCGGTAAACTTCACTTCCAACACCTTCGCGGCATTGAAACGCTCGTATTTCTCCCGGATCCCCAGGCCGCTGCCGGGAATCGTGCCGATGCCGCGCCACACGTCGTCACACGGCTCGAACACTTCGTTCATCAATTCCAGTGCCGCCCGGTTCCCGTATTCGCTGACCGAGCGGCTGTATTCGTTTTCAACCTCCGCGCGGCCTTCCGCAATCTGGCGCAGCAACATACCGACCGATTTCAAAATGTCCCATGCCTCAAACCCGCTGACCACGCAGGGAATCCAGTATCGCTCGCAAATGAACCGATAGATCTGTGTCCCGGTGATGACGCTGACGTGACCCGGGCAAATGAATCCATCGATTCGCATGGCCGGGTCGCGCGCCAGCATGTCCATGGCGCGAGGCATTGTCTTGTGCGCGCACAACACGGAGAAATTTCGCAGGCCATCCCGTGCCGCGCGCCAGATCGCCCAGGCGACCGTCGGCGCGGTTGTCTCAAAGCCGACCCCCAGAAACACGACGTGCTTGGACGGGCACTCCCGGGCCAGCACCAGGGCATCGCTCGCGGAATAGACGATGCGAACGCTGGCGCCGCTGGCGCGTTCCCGTTCCAGAGAGGAATCAGTGCCCGGTACGCGCACGAGATCGCCGAACGTGGCCACGATGACCCCGGGACGCCGACACAACTCGATGGCCGCATCCAAATAACTGGGGTCCGTTACGCACACGGGGCAGCCGGGCCCGGAGATCAGACGAACGCTGTCCGGCAGCAACTGCCGCAGTCCCGACCGAAACGCCGCCATGGTATGCGTGCCGCACACCTCCATGAACCGCAGGTCGCGCCCCACCTGCCGCGCCTGTTCCTCGATGTTTGTCACCAAGGTCTTCATGTGATCGTCTCCCGCAAATCGGTGGCCGCACGAATCGCTTGCAGTTCCTCAACTTCGCTCTGGTCCCATCGGTGAATCGCGAATCCCGCGTGGACGAGCACGTAATCGCCCAGCCGCGGTTCCTCGATCAGGGACACATCCACGTCGCGCAAGATGCCATCGACGGAAATCGTCGCGGTGCAGTCGTGTAATTCCACAATCCGCGCTGGCACTGCTAGGCACATGTTCGTTTCATCCTCTCGACCGCAACCGCGGCCTGACCCAGAGCCAATCCCCCGTCGTTGGACGGCACGGCTGTGTTGATAAACACACGGAAATGATGCGACTGAAGCGCTTCCACCGTGCGGCGCAGCAGCAACTCGTTCTGGAATACCCCGCCGGAAAGCGCTACGACGTTCAGGTCGCGCTGCCCGCGCAGCAAACGGCAGATTTGCAACACCGAGGCCGCCATGGAATTGTGAAACTTCGCGGAAATCTCTCCCGTCGTCACGCCCCGTCGGCGTTCCGTCACGATGGCGTGAATGGTCGGGCCGAAATCCAGTACCCACGGGCGCTCCCGCGTCTCGACGGAAAACGGGTATTGACCTGTCACGTGCGGGTCGGCGATGGATTCCAGTCGGACTGCCGCTTGCGCCTCGTAGCTGGCCACGTCGCACAACCCCAGAATCGCCGCCACCGCGTCGAATAGCCGGCCCGCGCTGGACGTTAGCGGCGAATTGAACTTGGCTTGGACCATTTTCTGGATCAGGCCCGTCTTGAATCGCGAAAGCCTTCCGCGGACTACGTCCGTCAAGCCTTCATCGGCCAACACGCTGGCGGCCATGCGCCAGGGCTCTTGGATGGCTTTGTCGCCACCGGGTAGCCGATAGCTCTTGAAATGACCGACCCGCTCGAAATCGCACCGGTCGGCCACCATGAACTCGCCGCCCCAAATCGTGTCGTCGGTGCCGTAACCCGTGCCATCGAGGGCGACTCCAATCAGCGGATCGTGCAGATCATGCTCGGCCATCACACTGGCGACGTGGGCGTGGTGATGCTGCACGCCTACGCGGTGCGAAACCGGCGCGATGGCGGCGAACCGCGTGGACAGGTAGGCGGGATGCAGGTCGTGCGCAATCACCTGGGGTTCGATCCGCATCAACTTCTCCCAGGATTCGATCTCGGACAAAAACTGGCTGTAGGTCTTGTAATCCTTCAGATCGCCCAGGTGCTGGGAGAGGAAGGCGTTGCCACCGCGTACGAGGCAAAACGTGTTCTTCAATTCGCCGCCCACCGCCAGAATTTGCGGAGAATCCTCTGCGATGCGAATCGGATTCGGCACAAAACCGCGCGCGCGACGAATAAACTGGCGCTGGCCATTGACGACGCGCACCACGGAATCGTCACACTTGTGGACGATGGGACGATCGTGCGTGAGCGCCGCGTCCGCAATCGGTCCCAGCACCACCGGCAGCTCCGACTCGTCGCTGATAATGGGCTCGTCCGTGAGGTTGGCGCTGGTCATGACCAGTGCGTCGAAGTCTTCGAACAACAGGTGGTGCACCGGCGCGTAGGGCAGGAATGCGCCGACGTTGTTCGCATCCGGTGAAACTTCCTTCGCCAGAGATCGCACGCTGGGCCGGAGCGATACCAGCACAATCGGCCGCGCCGCGCTCAACAGTTCCGCCTCCTCGGCTTCACTGATCGCACAAAACTTCTGGAGAGTGGGGATGTCGCGGAACATGACGGCCAGCGGTTTGTGCGCACGATGCTTGCGGGAGCGAAGACGCGCAACCGCTTCGGGATTGGCCGCGTCGCAAGCCAGATGGTAGCCGCCGACTCCCTTGATCGCAACAATGCGCCCACGACGAAGCAGTTCCTTCGTTCTTGACAGGTTCACGTCGTAATGCGTGATCCCGCTGGCGACACGAAGCCGCAACTGCGGGCCGCAGCGCTGGCAGGCATTGGGCTGGGCATGAAAACGTCGGTCGCGTGGATTGTGATACTCGTGGTCGCAGGGCTCGCACATCGGGAACTTCGACATCGATGTGCGGTCGCGATCGTACGGCAGATCGCGAACGATGGTGAAGCGCGGACCGCAATCCGTGCAGTTGATGAATGCGTGGCCGTTGCGGCGGTTGCTCGGGTCAAACAGCTCGTGCAGGCAGTCGTCGCAGGTGGCCAGGTCCGGCGCTATATGGACCGCCGGGTCGCCGTCCGGTTCGGACTCGACCACCTCGAACCGTTTATAGCCCTTGCTATCGCAGACTTCCTTTTGAAACTCGGAGATCAGCGCCTGCTTGGGCGGCGCGCTGGCCAGCTGGTGGAAGAACGCGCCCACAATGAGTTCCTCACCCTCCACCTCGATGATCACCCCCTCAGGCGTGTTGCAGACGTACCCGCAAAGGCCGAACTGCGTCGCATACCGGAAAACGGTCGGACGGAAACCAACTCCCTGGACCCGGCCGGACACCCTGGCTCGTACGCAGGTCTTCATTCGTGCGCGATCCCCGGGTGGTGGCTGCGGTGCGGATGTTGATGCGGCTGGATGATGCCGGCCAGATCCTGATAGGAGTGCGTGTGCGGTTCGATATGAAGTTCGCCCGCGCACACATGGTCGATCCAGTGGATCCATTCTTCGACGCCTTTGCGCGATTTGCAGGAAAGCTGGAAAACCGGCGCGTCGTGATTGAGTTGGCGAAAATCGCGGTAAAACTGCTCGTAATCAAAATCGGTGTGCGGGCCCAGGTCGATCTTGTTGAGTACGAGCGCGCCCACGGCGTGAAACAGCAATGGATACTTCGCCGGCTTGTCGTCGCCCTCGGTCACGCTGAGGATCCCAACCTTGACCGTTTCTCCGAGATCGAATTCGGCCGGGCAGGCGATGTTCCCGACGTTCTCGATGAACAGCAAATCGATTTCATCCAGCTTCAATTGGTCGAGCCCGCGCCGAACCAGCGGCGCCTCGAGATGGCAGGCGCCCCCGGTAAGCAACTGGACAACCGGCACCCCGAGCTTTTTGATGCGTTCGGCATCGCGTGTCGTGGCGATGTCGCCCTCCAGCACCCCGATGCGGTGGCGTCCTTTCAGGAGTGGGATGGTCTTTTCCAACAGCGACGTCTTGCCGGCACCCGGTGAGCTGATGAGATTGATGGCCGTCACGTGCTTGCCTTCAAGGAGCCGGCGGTTGTGAGCAGCGATTTCGTCGTTCGCTTCCAGAACATTGCGCAAGACTTTGATGTTCATACAATCCCACCCATGCGGTTAGCACTGCCGGTGCCACAGGAACTGACACATTTTCAACTGCTTGCACCGCAAATAGTTATATGTCGAAGCGCCGATAATACTTCAGAGGCTGCGGGCGACACGCTGTCATTGCGCTACTCACAGTTCGACAACTTGTCAGCAGGCAAACAGGTGCGGGATTCCTTGGTCCCAGCACCTGCTTCAGTCGTCACAGCCTCGATATCCAGGCTTGTCAGCCGCAGCTCATCGCCCCGGAGCAAATCCGCGTCGATGGCAGCGCATCGAGGGCACTCGAACCACTTGTCCTCGACCGCGAATTCCAAACCGCATTGTCTGCATCGGGCCGCTGCCTCGACTGGTTCGATGGACAACTGCGCACCTGCCAACGCGGTGTCTCGTATGGTGGCCTCGAAACAGAATTGCAGTGTCGTCCGTTCAACCTGACGGAGCGCGCCCAGGCAGACGTGCGCCGTCTTCAGCCGCGCCTCGGGATGGGCACGCAGTTCCTCCCGAATCATGCGAACAAGCTCCACGGCGATGGACAATTCATGCATGCGCGGCCTCACTTTCCCACCCGCGTGCGCCCTGCTCTGTCAATGGCAGGACCAGTGGTGAGATTTGCCGCACCGCCTCTCTCGCGGCGCATTCGGTCGGGGCAGATAACGTCGTCCCGAAATTGAAATCATGCCCCCGGATACTGAAGAGAAACGCACGGGGCGCGTGGCCGAAGAGCGTCACCGCCAGTTCCAACAGGTCGCTCGGCGTTAGATAGTGCGCGACCGCGTGACCGCGAAAGTTCGGTTTGACAAGTGTGCGCGCCATCGGCCGCGGACTTTGCGGAACGGCTGCGTCCACAAAGACCACCGTATCGAAGCGGCTGATGACTTCCGCATGATCGATGTCGAGTTGATGTGACGTGAGCAACTCCACGCCGGGCAACTCCAGCTCCGCAAGACGCTCCACTACGAACCAGCCAACGCCATCGTCGTTGCGGCTGCGGTTGCCGTAACCGAGCACCAGGGCTTTCATGCGGCACCTTCATCCCGTGTGAGGGTCTGCAGCACACGACCGTCCCCGTCGACCAATTCGACATGGATGGGCATCTGGCCAACCGCGTGTGTCGAGCAACTCAGGCACGGGTCGTAACAGCGAATGGCCGCCTCGACGCGATTGAGCATGCCTTCCTGCAATTGCTGCGACTTCACGTACTTTTCCGCAACCGCTTTCACGGCGCGGTTCATCGCCAGGTTGTTGTTCCCCGTGGCCACGATCAGATTAACCCTCTCGACGCGGCCCGCTTCGTCGACCCAGTAATGGTGGAACAATGTGCCACGCGGCGCCTCGATGACGCCGACGCCCTGCTCGTGGACCGGTCGCGCGTTCACCAGGGTTGCCGTGCTGCAAATCTCGCGGTCTCGGAGCAGTTCTTCGATTCGCTCCAGCGCATAGACGATCTCGATCAGCCGCGCCCAGTGATAGTAGAACGAGCTTCGCCGCGGCGGGACACACTGCGACCGCCATTCCTGCAGTTCATCGTTCGCTCGCGGCGTCGAGACCCGGTCCACGATATTCAGGCGGGCCAGCGGCCCGACCCGGTACATACCGTCTGGATAACCCAGCGACTTGATGAACGGGAATTTCAGGTACGACCAGTCTTCTGTCGTCTCCGCAATCACGTTGAGGTAGTTGGCCGGGTCGATCTGGTCTTCGAGGATGTTGGCCTTCGTGTCGCAAAACCGCAGTCGGCCATCGTAGTGTTCCAGCGAACCATCCGGCCGCACCAACCCCATGAAGTTGGAGTCGAAGCACGCGAAATCTTCCACCTCCGGCAAATGGGTTGCCTGGTATTTCTTCAACAAATCGAGGGCGAACCCAGCGTGTTCCATGGCTTCCGGCAGACCGGCCAGCATTTCGTCCCGCTCGGATTGGGTGAGCGCCTTGTTCACGCCGCCGGGCACGGGAAAATCGGCGTGGATCTTGCGACCGCCTGTGAGCTTGATGACTTCCTGGCCGAACTTGCGCAGTCGAATCCCGCGCTTCGCGATATCGGGATGCTGCTGAATCAAGCCAATAATGTTGCGCGAGGCCGGGTCGCTGTCGAATCCCAGCAGCAAATCCGGCGCGCTTAAATGGAAGAAACTCAGGGCGTGAGACTGCGTCAGTTGGCCCATGTGCAATAATTCGCGCAGGAGCTTCGCCGGACGGGGGATTTCCACGCCGAGGATCGCGTCGCAGGCCTTCGCGCTGGCCAGCATATGGCTCACCGGACAAATTCCGCAGATGCGGGCGGTGATTTGCGGCATCTCGGCAAAAAACCGGCCTTCGCAGAATTTCTCAAACCCGCGGAATTCGACCACATGGAACCGCGCGTCCGCCACATTGCCCGCGTCGTCGAGCTGTATGGTGATCTTGGCGTGGCCCTCGATGCGGGTGACGGGATTGATCGTGATGATGTTGGCGTTGGGCTCAGTCATAACGCATGTTGGCGGGGGTCCATACGGGTTTGCGGCCGGCAAGCAACTCGGTCACGGCGTACCAGATGGCATCGGCATCCGGCGGGCAGCCCGGAATATGCGCATCCACGTTCACGAACTCCTGGATGGGCCGCACCTTCGTCAATAACTTCGGCACGTCGGGCGCGCCAGGGACTCCGCCCGCCTGTGTGCTTTCGGTTTCGACGTAACCGCGTTCCAACACGTCGGCGAGCTTCTGTTGGTTGCGCAACGCGGGGATGTTGCCGGTCAGCGCGCAATCGCCGAGCGCGACCAGCACCTTGCAGCGGCGGCGCATCGTGCGCAGGACGCGCTCGTTCTCGTCGTTGCACACGGCCCCTTCGACGATCCCCACGTCCACCTCCGGGATTTCTTTTACGTCGGTGATCGGGCTGGCGGTGAACTCGACCAGCCTCGCCAGGTCCATCAGCCGCTCGTCCAGGTCCAGAAACGACATGTGACATCCGGAACAACCACCGAGCCACGCCGTGGCCACTTTGATTTTCGGTTGATCGCTCATGCGAAGGCTATTTCCAGAATCGTCTTGTCCTCGCGCGCTTCACCGTTAACGGGCAATGCGGCCTGCAACGGTAGCGTGCGCCCTTCAAAGTTCGTGATGGTGCCGTTCTTCTCACACCAGATCGCCGCGGGCAGCACGACCCGGGCGACATCCGTGAGCACCGAGTGGTAGCTCGCTTGGACGACAACGTTGTCGATCTGTTCCAACAACGGGCGCACATGCGGTTCCTTCAAGAGCCGCGCGCCTCCGTCGGGTTCGTCGCTGGCCACGATGTGCAAGAAACCTGGTGGCCGCACGGCGAGCCAGGTCGAGACGTCTTCCACGGGTTCCACCCCGGCCGCCGCCAACGCCAGGCCGTTCGTGCTGGTCGGCAACTGGATCGGCGCGAGCATTTCTCCCCCGCCGGCAACGGAACCCAGCGTCTTGATGAGCCGATCGAGAATCGTGACGCCGACCGTGGTCATTGCCATCGGCCCGTAGACCAGGACCGGGCGCTTCGCAGTTCCCAGCACGTCGCCGACCTGTTTCCAGAACTTCCGTTCCAAACCGACCACGGGCGCGGAGATATCGGCGTAGGTGTCGAGGTCGCTTCGGCGCGAATGCAGAATCACCAGTTTGGCGCCTCGCCGCCGCACCGCCGTGCGGATTCTTGACGCGACGACCCCGTGGGTCCGGCTCGGTTCCACGCCGATCAACACGATGGCGTCGGCGTCCTGCAGCCGCGACAGGCTGTCGGGAGAAAACTCGGGCGTCGTGCACAACGCGGCTTCTTTGTTGGCCACGAACGCGCCGATTCGATCAAACCGAGCTCCGATCGCCTGGAGCGTGCGGATCGTCTCGTTGGTCACCCGCGGGGAAACCAGCATCGCATTTTGCCTGTCCTTCGACGCGCTGATCAGGGTCCGCAGGGTGCGCACCGCCTCTTCCCACGATGTGGCGACCAGTTTGCCGTCCCGTCGCACCATCGGCTGCCGAATGCGCGGGCGCGGTTCGGCCCAGGTTTCGTAGCGACCGCGGCGGCACAAGTGGCCGCGGCTGATGGGGGATTCGACGTCGCCGAACACATCGACGATGCGATCATCTTTCGTATAGACCACCAGCCCGCAGCCGACGGGGCATTCCGAGCACGTGGTGCGTGTCTGGCGGCATTTGATCAGCGGTCCGTGAAACGCCGCGGCTTTGTCGAACAACGCGCCGGTCGGACAGGCCGTCACGCATGCCCCGCAGGAGGTGCACGTGGTCGACATTCCAAACGTGACATTCAAGTCGACGATGATCTGGTTCTTCACGCCACGGTTCCCGATGTCGAGCGTGTGGACGCCCTCGACTTCGTCGCAGGTGCGAACGCAACGCGTGCAAAGAATGCACCGATTATGATCGAGTCCCAGATACCTGCCCGAAAGATCGACGGGCAAGGTCGGGTACAGGTACGGGTAGCGAACCGAATCAATGCCGAACCTGTACCCCTGCTGCTGCAGGTCGCAATCGCCTTTGTTCATCGGGCAGATCGGGCAGAAATGATTGCGTTCGCTAAACAGCAACTCCAGGGTGAGCCGACGCAAACCCTGCAGGCGCGGACTGTTGGTGACGACCGTGCTACCTTCGACGGCTGGCGTCGAGCAGGATGGGACGACCTTCGGGCTGCCCTGGATTTCGACGATACACATGCGGCAGCCGCCCCACGGCGAAAGATGCTTCAAGTAGCACAACGTGGGAATCTCGATTCCATTGGCGCCGGCCACCTGCAGAATGGTCTGGCCCTGCATGCCCTTGCACACATTGCCATCGATCGTCAGGGTGATCTCCTGGGGAGCAATCACTGTTTCACCCCTTCGGCCATGAGTTCCCCGTCTGGTTGACGGGCTGGCGCGATGCCGGGCGATGTCTTGATGACCGCGTCGAACCGGCAGGCGTCGAAGCATGCGCCGCAGCGGATACAATTCTCGTTGGCGATGGAGAACTTCTTCTGGCCATCGACCTTGTGAATGGTTTGCACGGCGCAGGCGCGGGCGCACAGCGAGCAGCCCTTGCACAATGCTTGGTCGATCTCAAAGTGCAGCAGCTCGCGGCAGACGCGCGCCGGGCAGCGACGGTCGAGAATGTGCGCCTCGTACTCGTCGCGGAAGTACCGCAGTGTCGTGAGCACGGGATTCGGCGCGGTCTGGCCCAGGCCGCACAGGCTCGTGTCCTTGACCATGGCGGCGAGATCCTGGAGTTTCTGGATATCGTCGAGTTCGCCCTGGCCGTTGCAGATGCGATCCAGGATGTTGAGCATCTGGCGCGTGCCGACCCGGCACGGCGGGCACTTGCCGCAGGATTCGTCGCAGCAGAACTCCATGAAGAAGCGCGCGACGTCGACCATGCACGAATCTTCATCCATCACCACCATGCCGCCCGATCCCATGATCGAGCCGAGCTTCTGCAACGACTCGTAGTCGACCGGGATATCGAGGTGTTGCTCCGGAATAACGCCGCCGGAGGGGCCGCCCGTTTGCACGGCCTTGAATTTCTTGCCGTTCGGGATCCCGCCGCCGACCTCGAAAATCATCTCGCGCAGGCTCGTGCCGAAGGGAAGCTCGGCCACGCCGGTGTTGTTGATCTTGCCGGCGAGACAGAAGACCTTGGTGCCCTTCGTCTTCTCCGTGCCGATGGAGGCAAACCATTTCGCGCCCTTCAGGAGGATCGGGCGGATTGTCGCCCAGGTTTCCACATTGTTGATGTTGGTCGGTTTGCCCCACAGACCGCGCTGGGCCGGAAACGGCGGACGGGGCTGCGGCTGGCCACGACGGCCTTCGACGCTGCGCATCAGCGCTGTTTCCTCGCCGCACACAAACGCGCCGGCGCCGATGCGGACTTCCACATCGAAATCGAAGTCAGTTTCAAAAATCTTCTTTCCGAGGAGTCCATTCTTGTAGGCCTGCTCGATGGCGATGTGCAGGCGTTTGACGGCCAGGCCGTACTCGGCGCGGATGTACACGAACCCGCGCTTCGATCCCATGGCGTACGCGCCGATGGTCATGCCTTCGAGCACACTGTGGGGGTCGCCTTCGAGAACGGAGCGGTTCATGAATGCGCCGGGGTCGCCTTCGTCCGCGTTACAGACCACGTATTTCGGGAACTCAGGGGCCTGACGCATGATTTCCCATTTCTTGCCGGTGGGGAAACCTGCGCCGCCGCGGCCGCGCAGACCGCTGGTCTTGATTTCCTCGATGACCTGCTCCGGCGTCATTTCGGTCAAGGCTTTGCCCAGCGCGCTGTATCCGTCGCGGGCGATGTACTCGTCGATGTTCTCGGGGTCGATGACGCCGCAATTGTCGCGAACGATGCGCAATTGCCTGTTGAAGAACGTGAAGTCCGCCTGCGTTGCGACGACGTTATGCGTCTGCGGGTCTTCCGGCAGTAGTTTCGTGTAGGGACGGCCCTTGAGGAAATGTTCCTCGACCAGTTTCGGCACGTCCGCCGCCACGACGTTCTTGTAGAAGGTGCCATCAGGATGCACGAGAGCCACGGGGCCAAGATCGCAACGGCCCATGCAGCCCGTTTCGACGACTTCGATCTCGTTGTCGAGCCCGCGCTTCTTGAGTTCCGCGAGCAAGGCTTCGCGGGTCGCGAGGCTGCCGCTGCTGGTGCAGCCGGTGCCCGTGCAAACGAGGATGTGCGTCCGAATCATCTAGTGCTTCTGCTCCGGTTCCTTGATCTTGCCCACGGCGAGGCCATCGACGACCTTGCCCTTTTGCAAGTGCTCGGCGACGATCTTGCGGGCGCCTTCCGGGTTGACGTTGGCGTAGGTAACGTTTTCGCCGCTCTTTTCCTCGATGCGGATGACCGGCTCGGCGTCCACCAGGCCAATCTCGCCCGTAACGGCGACCTCCACGTTCTCGATGCCGCGTTTGTCGAGTTCATCGAGCAGGGTCGCCATGACTTCACGCGCGCCGGCGGCGATGCCGCTGGTGCCCATGCTGAAGACAACGCGATACTTCTTGTTGCCTTCACGCAGCGCGACTCGCCGTTGTGCCTTTTCCTTGAGCTTCTTGAGTTCGTCCAAGTTCATGGGATTTGCCTTCTTTCGAGCTGAAATGAAACGTCTGGCCGTTCGAGCGGTAATGCAGTTGCACGTCCACGCCGGGATGAGCGCACAGTGCGAGAATGGTCGCGTTGAGGTCGCCCAGCGGAGGGCGGTCGATGTGCGACAGCCGCATCGATGCCGTAACGGTTGTGCCCCGGCCCGGTACGGATCGCACATGGAAGCTCCCGCCGCACGTCTCCGAGGTCTGCCGCAGGAACGCCAGCCCGAGTCCAATGGGTTTTTTGCGGCCTTTCTTGCTGGTCACATTCCGGCCAAGCACTTGGCTCAACGTCGTCGCGTCCATACCCTGCCCATCGTCGCGGATGCGGATGATGAACCAGTCACGGCTGGTGTTTTCGATCACGACGACCTCGAGGTTCTTCGCCCCCGCGGCCAGCGAATTCATGCCGATGTCCAGGATGTGCAGGGACAGTTCCTCAAGCATACTTCTTCAACTCCTTCTGGCAGAATCGCGGGATCTTGTCGGGTGTGAGTTTGCCGTATACGTCGTCGCCCACGGTGATGGCGGGCGCCAACGCGCAGGCGCCGATGCACCGCGCAGTTTGCAGGCTGAAAAGACCGTCCTTCGTCGTCTCGCCCCGCTCAATGCCGAGTTGCTGGCCGAGACGCTCCACGACCGTCGCGGCGCCGCGCACGTGGCAGGTGGTGCCCGTGCACACCATGATCTGGTACTTTCCGCGGGGGACGACGGAGAAAAAGTTGTAGAACGTGGTGACGCCGTACACGTGGGCGAGGGGCAGCTTCATCGCGCCGGCGACATAGCGGAGCACATCGGGCGCGAGATAGCCAAAGGTGTGTTGTGCCGCATGCAATACCTGGATGAGCGCGGTGCGCTCGTACCTGTAATGCTGCATCGTCTGGTCGAGCGAAGCGAAGCGCTGGTCGCCGCTCGGGTGATGCGGCAGCATGGGCGCGGTGGTGGCCCCCTCCGCGTATGTGGCCGGTTGCGGGGTGATCGCCGCCGTGGCGCTGGGGATGATGGCTGGTTCACTCATGGCCGTTTTCTCCGCGAAGCCCGGCTTCCCAAAGTTTGCCCGCCGCCTCGTAGGTGGTGAGCCGGGTGGTCAGCAGCGCAATGCCTTCTTTCTCGGCTTCCGCGATGATCTCGGGCTCGGGTCTCCGTCCGCACGTAAAGAGCACGACGGCAACGTCCTTGGTTGCGGCAACGGAGACGACGTTGCGGTGCGTTTGGATCGTGAGCCACAACATACCCGGCTCGGCATGCGCGAGAACGTCACTCAGCAAATCGGAGATGTAGCACCCCGTCACCGTGTCGGGCCGACGATCGGTCAATGGTTCGGCCCGCAGCGCCGCGATCAGCGGCGGGAATTTGAGCGTGGCCGGTGTCTTCATGTCGCCGCTCCTGTTTGGCGAATGCGGATCTCCGAACGCAACCGCGTCCCCTGTTGGCTGTCCGAAGTGATGTTCAGCGCATCCGAACACCGCTTGATATTCGGCAAGCCCATGCCGGCGCCAAAACCGAGTTCGCGCGGCAGGCGTCCCGCCGTGGACCAGCCTTCCTGCATCGCCTGATCCACGTTTTCTATTCCGGGCCCGGTATCGACCGCTTCGATGACGATCTTGTCCGGGTCGATGGTGGCGATGATTTCGCCTCCCAGAGAATGGATGATGATGTTGGTCTCGGCTTCGTAGGCGACCACGGCGGCGCGGCGCTGAATCTCGGGGTTCACGCCGCGATCACGCAGGACCTGGCGCATCCGCTGCGAGATCTTACCGGCGCTGTCGTAATCGCCCGTGCGCACGTGGGCGCGGACGACCACGCGATTGGCCGCTTCGTCGGCGGCGCGAGCGGCGCGCAACGACGCCTCTTGGGCGAGCGCTTCTTCGGCGCGGCGTTCGAGATGCTGCATCAGACAATTGGTGATATCCCCGCGGGTGATGATGCCGACGAGATGTTCATCCCCGTCGAGGACCGGGAACCGTCCGAACTCATGGCGGTCGAACTCGGCGACGGCGCGCACGAGAGAGAAATGGTCGCGGAGCGTGACGACGTTGCGAGCCATGTGGGTTTCCGCCGGTTCGTTGATGTAACCCCGGTCCAGTGCGTTGATAATGTCCTCGATGCTAATGATGCCCAGCAGCGCGTCGGCCCGGGTGATGGGCACGCCGGAGATGCGGCGCGACTTCATCAACTCCTGGATGACCCGAAGCGAATCCGTCGGCGCGGCGGTGATGGGGGGCTTGCTCATGGCGTCGCGCACGCGGAGTTCGTAAACCAGAACCTGCGCGACCGAGATCCTGCGCGCATCACCCGCGTCGGCATCCCAAAAGGGGGCAGGCGCCGGGTGCATCACATGCCTCCTAAGGCCCGTGGACGTCGGCGGCGAGCGCGATGCGCACGTCGGCCACTCGCGCACCCTTGCCCTGGGCGTGGACAATGAGGGGGTTGATGTCCAGTTCGGTGATCTCGGGAAAATCGACGGCGAGCTGCGATAGACGCTCCAGACATTCGGCGATCGCCTCGGTATCGGCCGGCGGCTGACCGCGGAAGCTCTCGAACACCTTGGCGGCGCGGATCGACTTGATCATATTGTGGGCGCCCAGTTCGCGGATTGGCACCAGGCGGAAGCTGACATCCTTGAGGACCTCGACGTACGTGCCGCCCAAGCCAAACATGATGATGTGACCGAAAGCCGGATCCTTGCTGATGCCGAGGATGACCTCGACACCTTTGGCGGCCATCGCCTGTATCTCCACGCCGAGGAGCCGCGCACCGGGTAGTTTTTGTTTCACCCCGTTTGTGATCTTTATATAACCAGCACGGGCTTCCTCGGGCGTGGAAATGTTCAAGAGCACGCCGCCCACGTCGACTTTGTGCACGACATCGGGCGACGCAATCTTCATCGCGACGGGTCCGCCAATTTTTTCGAGCCAGGCGACGGCTTCCTCTTCATTCCTGGCGAGAGCGTGTTGCAGCAACGGGAACCCGTAAGCCTTCAACACGGCGAGCGCTTCGGCTTCGGGCAGGAACGTGCGGCCTTCACTGCGGGCTTTCGCAAAAATCTGTTTGACAGCTGGTTGATCGACCTCGAACTGGCGTTCCCGGGTGCGCGGGCGCGTGAGCCATTGGGTATAGCGGCACATGGCGGCGAGCGAGCGCGAGGCGTTCTCGGGGAATTCGTAGTTGGGAACGCCGTGCGCCTCGAGAATGCGCACACCGGCCGACACGTCCACATGGCCCAAGAACGACGCGAGCACGGGTTTCTTGCTGGAGGGCGCGATCTCGCCGATCGTACCCGCAATTGCTTCAATGTCGGTCATCGATTGCGGCGTGAGCAAGACCACCAGCCCGTCGACGTTCGGGTCGCCGAGAACGGCTTCCAGAGCGGCGGTGTAGCGATCGCAAGTGGCGTCGCCGATCACGTCGACGGGATTGGAAAAGTTCGCGGTCGGGGGCAGCTTCGCCTTAAGGGACTCGAGTGTCTCGGGTCGCAGTTTGGCGAGCTCGAGCCCATGACGGATGGCGGCGTCGGTGGCCATGACGCCGGGACCACCCGCGTTGGTGACGATGGCGAAGCGGTTGCCTTTGGGCAACGGCTGGCGTGAGAACCCGACCGCGAAGTCGAAGAGTTCTTCCACAGTATCGACGCGCAGGATGCCAGCCTGCGCGAAAATGGCATCGTAGACGGCGTCACTGCCGGCGAGAGCGCCGGTGTGAGAACGGGCGGCGGCCGCGCCCTGCGTGGTCCGCCCGGATTTGACGGCCAGTATGGGCTTGCGTCGCGCGAGTTCGCCCGTGATCTCGCGAGCCAGTTCGATTAACGCGCGACCGTCCACGAGGGTTTCGAGGTACATCAAAATGACATCGGTGCTGTCATCGGCGGCGAGATAACGCAGCAAATCCAATTCGGTCACGTCGGCCTTGTTGCCGACGCTGATGAATTTCGAGAAGCCGATGTTGCGGCCGCGGGCGTAATCCAGAATCCCCGCGCACAGAGCGCCGCTTTGGGACAAGAAGGCGATGTTGCCATGCTTGGGCATGCACCGCGCAAAACTTGCATTGAGCAGGACGTCGGCATCGGTGTTGATAACGCCGAGACAGTTTGGGCCGACCAGGGCGATTTCGTGTTGACGTGCTATTTCCGCCGCTCGACGTTCCAGCGCGGCGCCCTCGGGTCCGATTTCCTTGAATCCGGCCGTAACGATCACGGCCCCGCGCACGCCCTTCTGGCCGCATTCCTCGAGCACGCCCGGCACCGCTGTGGACGGAACCATGATCAGGGCAAGATCGATCTCGTCGGGGATTTCGCCCACGTTCGTGTACGCATGTACACCGGCGATCGATGGGGCCTTCGGATTCACCGGATAAAGTGTGCCACAGTAGCCGCTGAGCAGGATGTTGTGGAAGAGGTCGTGGCCAACTGTGCCAACACGGTTCGATGCTCCGATAACGGCGACGGACTTGGGACTGAAAATCGCGTGGAGCCGGTCGCCGTTCCGAAGAACTGCCGCTGAATCTTTGGACATCTCGGTTATGCTCTGTAAGGTCGAAGTCATTGCCCGTCCACAACCTTAGCAGCAGCCCTGCCAGCTTGCGCCTCGCAGCGCACTTGCATCGCAACCTATTCGTAGTAAATAGGTTGCGGTGTGAAAAATTTCACGAGCCGGGGGGTGCTGATTGTCGAACAGAGGACAAATTGTCAACAGGCGACTGCAATCCAGACACATTGTCATGCAGCGCGGTAGCCGCTCCAATCGTGTGGAGTTACCGTTCCGGATAGCGACCGAGCGCTGTCCCACGGCATTATCACCGTTTGCAGTGCCTTTTCGGGCGCGGTTGTCGCCATCCATGAGAGCGCTAAGGACTTGCAAAAACCGGCTGGGCGATGGCATGAGTACGGCTGACCAACCTGGTTCGTGTGACCAGGATGGCTGCGGCGGCACGAGGCATCGGATGACACAGCAGTCGGTGGGAAAGTCAGAGATGGCAACGACATCGCGAAAGCATGCCGCCATCGCTGTGTTGTCTCTGGCGGCGATTTTTCTCCATCTCCTGCTCCGTTTCGGCCTGCGCACCAGTCCGAATGTCCACCAGCTTCCACTGATTGTGGCGCTGGCGTTGGGCGGGATTCCCCTAATCTGGGAGCTTCTGATCAAACTGGCCAGACGTGAGTTTGGGTCCGATCTGCTCGCCGGCATCTCGATTGTGACCTCCGTGGTGCTTGGCGAATATCTCGCGGGCACGCTGGTCGTGCTGATGCTTTCGGGTGGAGAAGCGTTGGAGAATTACGCGGTGCGCAGCGCCTCGTCCGTCCTCCAGGCTCTGGCCAAACGCATGCCCTCGGCCGCGCGCGTCAAACGCGGTTCGGAAGTCGTCTGCGTTCCGCTCGATCAGATCGCCATTGGCGACATGGTATCGGTTTATCCGCACGACATCTGTCCCGTCGACGGTGTGGTGATCGAAGGGCGGAGCGTCATGGATGAGTCTTACCTGACCGGCGAGCCATTCCAGATGTCGAAGACGCCCGGCTCGGAAGTGCTGTCGGGAGCCATCAACGGCGATGCGGCCCTCACCATCCGCGCCACCAAGCTCGCGGTGGATTCACGCTATGCCAAGATCATGCAGGTGATGCGGGCCTCGGAACAACAACGCCCGCGGCTGCGGCGACTGGGGGATCAACTGGGCGCGTACTACACGCCGCTGGCGGTCGCGATTGCGCTGGCCGCGTGGATGGCCAGCGGCCAAGCGGACCGGTTTCTCGCGGTCCTGGTGGTGGCCACGCCGTGCCCGTTGTTGATTGCCATCCCTGTCGCCATCATCGGTGCGATCTCGCTGGCAGCCAAGCGCGCCATCATCGTGAAGAACCCGGCGGTGCTGGAACAGATCGATACCTGCCGCACGGTCATTTTCGACAAGACGGGCACGTTGACCTACGGCGAACCGAAACTGACGGAGCAAGACTGCGCGCCCGGGTTCTCTCCCAAGGAGGTGCTCGCGCTTGCGGCCAGCCTCGAACAGTATTCCAAGCACCCATTGTCCCGCGCCATTCTCGCGGCGACACGGCACGCCGGCGGCAAGCTTGAGGAGGCGAGCGAGATCAGCGAGCGAGCGGGACAAGGGCTGCGGGGCACCGTTTCGGGCCGGAGAATCCAGATCACGGGTCGCCACCGCCTGATGGCAGAGCAGCCGTCGCTGGCGCGACATCTTCCGCCGCCGGGCGGCGGTATGGAGTGCGTCATTCTGATCGAGGGAACCTACGCGGCGACGTATCGATTCCGCGACGAACCCCGGTCTGAAGGCGCGTCGTTCATTGGCCATCTGAAACCCAAGCACTCGTTTCACGAAGTGATGCTGGTTTCCGGCGACCGCGAATCCGAAGTGCGTTATCTTGCGGATCGCGTGGGGATTGCCGAAGTGCACTACAGCAAGAGTCCCGAAGAAAAACTGTCTATTGTCCGCAAGGAAACGCAAAGGCGCAGAACCCTGTTTCTGGGCGACGGAATCAACGACGCCCCGTCCTTGATGGCTGCCACCGTCGGCGTGGCTTTTGGTCAGAATAGCGATATCACGAGCGAGGCGGCCAGCGTGGTGATTTTGGACAGTTCGCTGGAGAAGGTGGATGAGTTACTGCACATCAGCCGCCGGATGCGCGTCATCGCGCTGCAGAGTGCGGTTGGAGGAATGGCGTTGAGCGTCATCGGCATGATGTTTGCCTCGCGTGGCCTCCTGCCGCCGGTGGCGGGGGCGATTTCCCAGGAAATCATCGATGTGGTGGTAGTCCTCAATGCTTTGCGGGCGGCGTTGCCGCCGAGGGCGCTGACGGACTTCGAAGAGGCATAAATCGTTTGCGAAGGTTCGATAATCCAAGCGCTTGGGAGGTCTCAGGTTCTGGCTGGCACGCCCGGACTCGCGGCTTCTTGCCGTTGGTGGTGCGGGAGCGTGGCGATGGCGGCCAATCGCTTGCGACCTGAGCATAACGTGGTCGCGTCTTGAGGAGTTGGCTTTGCGAAACGAAGCGGAATTCTCGATGGGCTCACTATTTCATAAGTGGCTAATTTACAATCTATTGTGTGTGTAATCCAGTTTGTGTTGCGACATTTTGTCGCATAAAACGTATCCAAAAAAACCTACGGTTGCGAATTGACAAACTGTCAGTGTCTCCGTAGGCTTCCGCTGTAATGTCTCCTATGGAGCAGGAGCAACGGCTGAAGTTTCTCGGGTTGACGGCGCACGACGTGGAAGCACTGGTGGCGTTGCGTCCATTATTCGAGACGCACATTGCGGCGATCGAGGACGCGTTCTACGACGAACTGCTTGCCTTTCCCGAGACGGCCCAACTCCTGGGCGATCATACCACGGTCGAACGCCTGAAGAAGCTCCAGCGGGATTATCTGCTGCGCATTACGGAAGGAAAGTTCGACGAGGCGTATTTTGCCGACCGCTTGCGTATTGGGAAAACTCATGAGCGTGTCGGTCTCAGTCCAAGCTGGTACCTGCTGGCGTACAATATCTATTTCAAGCTGCTCGTCCCGCGGGTTCACGCGTTCCACGCGGGCCATCCCCACCGCGCACAAGAAGCGGTCATTGCGTTGGAAAAAGTGTTCATGCTCGACGCGTCACTGGCGATGGACGCCTACATCGCCAGCGACCGGTACCGTAACTTTCAATTGCTCGAAAGCATCGTCACTGATTCAGCCGACGCGATTTTTTCACTGGATGCGGACAACCGCATTCGGACGTGGAATCGGACCGCCGAGGAGGTGTTCGGCTGGCGCGCCGAGGAGATTGTCGGCAAGCCGCTCGCGATGCTCGTGCCACCCGAAGTGCTGAAGATGGGCGAATTGCAGCGTATCGACCGCGAGATCGCGCGTGATGGGCACTGTCATCTGGAAACGGTCCGGCTGGCCAAGGGTGGCAGGCGAGTGCCGGTGGAGGTCAGCGTTTCCCTGCTGCGCGATCCCCAGGGCAACCCGATCGGGCGCTCAGCCATCCTGCGGGACACGACGGAGCGCAAACGGCTGGAGGAAGACAAGCTGCGCGCAGAACGGTTGGCGGTCATCGGCGCAATGTCGGCGCGGCTGGCGCACGAAATCCGCAACCCTCTCAGCTCCATCACGTTGAATATCGACCTGGTGGGGGACGAGATCGAGGTTCTTGCAGCGGACAAGGCCGGTGGGGCGACGGAGGCGCGGTCGCTGTTACGGTCCATAGACTCGGAGGTGCACCGAATCCAACGGGTTACGGAAGATTATCTGCAATTCGCGCGCATGCCGAAGCCGCGTCGCCAGCGCATTTTGCTCAACGATGTGATTGCGCAGGGGTTATCGTTCATGGGCTCGCTGTTTGCGGCGGCCCATGTGGCTATTGACACGAAATTCGATCCATCGTTGCCGGCGATCAACGGTGACGAGGGCCAGTTGTGGCAGGTGGTTCTGAATTTGGTGCGCAACTCGCTGGAGGCGATGCCCGAAGGCGGGACGCTGACGGTGGTCACGAGACGCGCGCGGTCCGGGGTGGCCGTCATGATCGGCGACACGGGCAAAGGCATGACCGAGGAGGAACGCCAGCAGATTTTCAAACCGTTCTTCAGCACGAAACCGAGCGGCACGGGGCTGGGTCTGCCGCTGGTGCAACAGGTCGTCGCCGAGCACGGCGGGACGATTCGCTGTGAGAGCGCTCTGGGCGGTGGCACCACGTTTGTGATTGAACTTCCGTGCGCTGAGGAACCCTGACATGCCCCAACGAGCTGAGATTTTATTGGTCGATGACGAAGAGGCGCTCTGCACCGCGGCGGAGAAGATCCTCGCCAAGGAGGGCTACCGCGTGACGTCGGTCAACACCGCGGCAGACGGGCTGGCAAAGTTCGAACGCGAGGGCTACGACCTGCTGATCACAGACCTGATGCTCCCCGATTTGGAGGGGATCCAGGTGCTCAAGCGCGCCAAGGAGCTGCGGCCAACGGTTGAGGTGATCGTTATTACCGGCCACGCGACGGTGGAGAAGGCGGTGGAGGCGATGCGGTTGGGGGCCTACGATTTCATCGAGAAACCGCTGGACCGCACGGCCTTGGTGAAGGCCGTCAGCAAGGCCGTCGAGAAACAGCGACTGGCGGAGGAGAACCGCCAATTGCGCGAGGAATTGCACCAGCAGCGGGGCGAAGACGCGCTCATCGGCAACAGCGAGGGGATGGTGGCCGTCAAGAAACTCATACGCCAGATCGCGGCGACCGACGTCAGCGTGCTGGTGCAAGGTGAAAGCGGAACCGGCAAAGAGGTGGCGGCGGACGTGCTCCACAACCTCAGCCTGCGGCGTGACAAGGGGATCGTGAAAATCAGTTGCGCGGCGATCCCCGAGACATTGCTCGAGAGCGAACTGTTCGGGTACGAACGCGGGGCGTTCACCGGCGCGGCCGGGTCCAAGCCCGGGAAATTTGAACTGGCCGACGGCGGCACGTTGTTCCTCGACGAGATTGCCGAGATGAGTCCGCAATTGCAGGCCAAGCTCCTGCGGGTGCTGCAGGACGGACGGTTCCAGCGCCTCGGCAGCACGAAGGATATTCAAGTGGACGTACGCGTGATCAGCGCCACGCACGTGGACATTCACCAGGCGATCGCCGAGAAGAAATTCCGTGAAGACCTGTACTACCGTCTCAATGTGGTCCATGTGACGCTGCCGCCGCTGCGGCAGCGGAGTGAAGACATCCCGTTATTGACCGAACATTTTCTCAAGAAGTACGCCGCGCGGATGCGAAAGGACGTGCGCACGGTGGCTGCGGCAGCCATGGAGCAGTTGCTCAACCATTCCTGGCCCGGCAATGTGCGCGAGTTGGAAAACGCGATCCAGCGCGCGATCGCCGTGGTCGCGGGGGACACGATCCAGTCTTTCCAACTGGTGCTGCTGCCTTCGGGATCGGCGGCGGGCCAGTCGTTCGGGCCATCGGTCACGATTCCCATCGGATTGCCCATGGCCGAAGCCGAGGAGCGGATTATCAATGCCGCGCTCACCCATTGTGACGGCGATAAGGAGAAGGCCGCAAAGCTCCTCGGTATTTCCTCGCGCACGCTTTATCGGCGGTTTTCGAAGCCGGGAAGCTGAAAACGCGGGGGGGTGCCAAGTTGTCGCAGCCATAGGCTCGACCTGACAAGCTGGCAAGAAATACATCGGTTCCGCCACGGCACCTTGTCCCCTAACAGGCTTTTCCACAGCAAGTTACATCAGCGGCACTGTTCGTGGCATCGCCAGTGCTTACCCACCGGATGTGAACGAAGTAAAGAGCAGTACAACCATCTTGTTGGTCGATGATGATGTTGAGGTGTTGAAGGCGCTGACGAAGGTGTTGGAGAAGGACGGTTACGGTGTCCTCCCCTACTCCGACGCCCAAAGTGCGATGGATTCCATCAATCGCACCAAGCAGCGCTTCGACCTCGTCGTTACCGACGTTTCGATGCCCAAGGTCAATGGCGGGTCGTTCTTGGGCGCCCTCAAGACCGCCTTCCCGAAGGTGCCGGTGATCGTTATCACGGCATTCGGAGATTGGGGGCAATACATGAACATGCTTCAGGGCGGTGCGTACGAGTACCTCAGCAAACCACTCGAGAAAAACCAGTTGCTCGCCGTCATTAGCCGTGCACTCGCCAACGGAGCCAAGGTTGGCGGCAGTCCCCCAACACTGCCGGCCTAGCGACGTTCTTCCCAGCCGCGCTGTAGCCGCAAATCCGTTTGGCAAATCTCCCCCACCCCGTGCTCATGACGCATCGATGAGTTTGTCCCCCGTCATTTCGCGCGCCCCTTCAATACACGGAGTTGCAGGAGTTCCAGAAGTTGGTCAACATCACTGGCCGTCGTCCATTGCCCCAGGCTGAACCGCACCGCGCCGCACCCCACCCGCTCCGGCACGCCCATCGCCCGCAGGACGTGGGACATCTCCCGGCTCTGCGCTCGGTGGGATGACCGTTCAAATGCAGCCGCGAGCCAAACATCTTCTTCAGATTGTCGTGAAGATAATCGCGCAGAGTAACGACGTGCGCCCAACGCGAGTCCAATTCGTTGGTGGCCAGCTCGCACGCCTTGCCGAGGGCGACCACCAGCGGCACGTTTTCCGTACCGGCCCGCCGGCCCGATTCGTGGCTCGCGCCGTGAATCAGCGGGTCGATCTCCAACCCGCGACGAATGTACAACGCGCCGACGCCCTTGGGGGCGTAGAATTTGTGTCCCGCCAGCGTGAGCAGATCCACATGGAGTTCATCCACCAGGGCCGGGATTTTGCCCACGGACTGGGCCGCGTCGGTGTGCATCAGGATGCCGCGGGCACGAGCCAGTTTACCGATGGCCGCGATGGGCTGGATCGTGCCGACCTCGTTATTCGCGTGCATGATCGAGATCAGGATCGTGGTCGGACGAATCGCCGCTTCCACGTCGCCTACGCTCACCGTGCCGTATTGGTCCACGGGCAGATAGGTGACAAAGAAGCCGAGCTGCTCCAGAAACTGGCACGGACTGATCACCGCGGAGTGCTCAATCTGCGTGGTGATGACATGGTAGCCCTTCTGGCGCAACCGAAACACCACGCCTTTGATGGCGGTGTTGTTCGATTCGCTGCCACCGCTGGTGAACACCACTTCGTCGGCCTGACACCCCAACAACGTGGCCACCTGCGCCCGTGCCGTGTCGACCGCTCCCTTGGCGTTGACGCCGTACGAGTGCAGGCTGGACGGGTTGCCAAACAATTCCCGCAAATACGGCCACATCGCCTCCGCCACGCGCGGATCGACGGGTGTTGTTGCGTTGTAATCCAGATAGACCATATCCGCCGACCAGTGTAACAGCGCGATCCCACCGCAGCAAGTTTCCATGCAATGCTTTGGGCCGGGGAAGGCGTTACCGCAAATGGACGCGAATTCACGCCAATGTTGCTGACGAGGTTGTTGTAGGCCCACTGCCCTCAGTGGGCGTTCACGTGGGTCGCCGGAAATATCTTGCCATCCCCGCCTGATTGTATGTGGCCGATGCCGGTGGCAACGGCGCACCGAAACGGTCAGCCACTTTCTTCAGATCAACGGTTAGGGTGTAGCGACCACACATTGGTATCTAACGGCACGGAAGACAGACTAGGGATTTGAGTCCTTAGACGAGGCATCGGATCCCTGCTCGTCTGGTTCTGGATATGTCCTGTCGATATACCGTTTCGCGGCTTCGAGTCTCTGCGCGTCGGTATGTTGCATCCCGCATAAATGGGTCACATTAACCTCATCCACCTTTGTAATGCGCTTCGTGACGAACACGGGGGTCATACCACCCGACACGATATTGGGTTGTTCCTCGATTGAATCCTCGATCACGATTTTATGTCCACGGTGCTCTCCTGAAATAGGCTTCATGATCCGAAACTACCAATAGCAATAGGCCAGGACAATACCGTTTCTGTAATCCTCTCGCCTTGCCTTGCGCCAGTTCACCACGGTCCGCAACCGTCACCAGCAAGGAATCTTCGCGCACGCACCGGCACGCCGCAAGGTTGAATCAGCGCGATGGACGGCAAACACATGTGCCGAAGTCAAAACTGCCACGGAAGCGGCTTGCCTTCACGATTCCGGCGGCATAAACTTCGATGCGTTCAGAAAACGGCACGCTTGCAAGAGCTTCAAAAGTGAAACTGCCTGACCTATTCTCGGAAGCGATCAAAGATGCCGATAATTTAGCTTCTCGATATGATTCTCCTCTCGCTACGGGCGAGTCGATGGATTCACGGTCGGTTTTTCTGCGTGCGGCGTTGGCCTTGGCAATGGCCGCAGTTGACAAAGTTCTACACGAGGCGATTTCAAAGCGGTTTGCTTACGTGGCGGCTGATGGAAGCCTCGACAAGATTGTGCAGATCGAACTGTCCAAGGCATACCGCATTGCTCAGGCAGCTAGGGTGCGAACGGGAAAGGGCGGAAAAGTGAGACGGAGACCCGGCCATGACATCAAAGCCGAAGTCCTGACAGAAATTTACCGAGACTCCTACCTGTCTGCGCGACGCATTCAAGAGATTTCCGCCATCTGCGGTAAAAGCCAAATTTTCAAGCTCTACGCCGCGCACCTGACCAAACCCGGAAAGAAGGCGCGTTCTGCACAACCGCTTCGAGAGCGGTGGTCGCGCATGTATACCCGCAGAAACCAAATAGTTCACGAATGCGATATTATGCGCCAAGCCAAGCCGAGAAAGGCGCGTTTCGATACTGTAGATGGCCGGAGATTCAAACGTGACATCGCATTCATTAAGAACTTTGGGCAATTCCTTGCCGTCACGCTAGACTGAAAGGCCACCTTACAGCCACAAATTGCCTTACCAGAGTTGCCAGACCGTGATGCAGACACAGTAGAAAAGTTGCGACGCACCGGGCCAAGCGAACGAAAAAGCAAGCGCAGTGAACACACCTAAGCAAGATAGTAATGAGCCGCGCAGCGCACCCCTACCGGCGCAAGAATGGAATTTTCGCACTGTGCCCGATTCACAAGTTGAGGCTTGTTGCTACTGGGAGTATGCGCGGGAATCGAGGTTTATTAGGGAAACACTTGACCGCCAACGTCGGCTTGTAGAGGAAAGTCGCGAACAACGGCCCATACAGAGCGTCACATATGGTAGGGAATGGTGTTCGATCCAGAATGCTCTTGGGCTGGCTGCGATGGTATTTATGAAGCATCCAGATACCTTCCCGAAGCCGTGGCAATCACTTGGCGAGCAGGAGCAAAAAACACGCGCTGAATACGTCATCGATGAAAAGGAAGTATTCCCATTTACGCCCGTAAAGTTAGGGGATTACAACCTTCTAAAATACTTGAAGGAACGCTGCGAAAGTGAGGCGGCAACACAAATGCCGCAGCGTGAGAAATGGCTGGCTGACTGCCAGAGAGAGCTTGCGGCGGCTTCTGCTCCAGAGTTCATCAAACAGCAATGCGAATCGATATTGCGAGCGACTGATACGAAGGTCCGGGAAGTCTTTGCCAATGGCTTACTGTCCTGGCTTACACACCGCTGTAACGTAAAGGCAGCACATTTGCCCTGGCCCCCGCCGGAGCCAATCCGCCCCGGCCAATTCTACAGTTCAAGCGAAACTCTTTTACTCGAAATAGACTGGCGACACTACACCGACGATGCCATTGCCGAATACTTTCGCAAGTGGGTGCGCAAGAATCGGCCCGAGAGCGTTCCGAATCCTAAAAAGACCGGACGCACTCGCACGCACGACAAGCGCACGGCGTTGCGTGATCTTGGCGTTATGCGGCTACAAAACTTTTGCACTGTGGCCGGTATGAAGACCCGATGCCCTGACGCGGCAAGATGCTTTGACGGTTGGGAAAGCAAGCAATGGACGGCAGCGCGTAAGCGCGCGTTACGAAACTTCCGCAACATGTTCCCGTTTCTGCCCGCAGGCGAATTGCCGTTGCACGCCACAACCAAAGGCGGACGCGGAAAGTTCTAGTCGATCCTTCCAAAAACCCCGGCTTTTCAAAAGGCCAGAAAAGAAACCCCGGTTTTTGCGGCGGTTACGCCCACCCCTACTGTTGTGCCATCGTTCACACGCAATGACAGTGAACACACAATCGGATTTATCGAAACAGGGGGAATCATGTGGCAATTTGTCGTTTCCGTCCTTAGCCTGATGTTGCTCTTGTGGTCAATTGAGCGTGTTATCAAGGCCGCCCATAACAACGGTGATGGGAAGCGAAAGCGTCGCTGACACCTCCTACGGCCCCACCACAGCCACAGAATGAAGAGAGCCGCGCAGAGAGCGTCGAGAAAGGTTGCGACGCTCGGGCGCGGCTCGGTATGAGCGAGCCTCTATTATCTTACGCGGACGTTCCCCCTCCAGAGATTATCCGCGCTGAGTCTGCTGTGACACCTGTATCGCCTCAAGCTCGCGCTCCAGCCGTGCTGCCAAGGCTCGCGACTGCCCCAGCAATTCGATATTGAAAGTGATACCGGCACATTAACAATACCGTGTGAAACCCGCAACAAGAGCAGCTCAAACGTCGAAATGGTGGTCCAGGTATGGAATCACGACCAAGAAAGCCGAGAATTGAAGCAGTTGCCGCGTTTCTCCGGATCAACCCCGCGCCGCTTGCAGCTTGGCGCTTCACTCTGCCGTCGCCTGTGCCGCCTCCCACGCTTCCTCTTCCGCGGTGAAATATCGGACGCGGACTTTCTTGTATTCCTTGGTGGAATAAAGCGCGCGGTGGTCGCAGATGCCCGTTTTCTTGGCAATAGCGGTGAGCGTTTGCTCGCATTCTTCCGGAGACCTGCCGTGGACCATCGTGAAGATGTTGTACGGCCAATCGGGATACGACGGTCGCCGGTAACAATGGCTGACCGCGCGAAAACCGGCCATCAGCGCGCCGACACGCTCGATCTCAGCGTCGTCGCCCGGCACGGCCCAAACCCCCATGGCGTTGGCGCTGAATCCGGCCTGTCGATGGTGCAGCACGGCGGCGAACCGCCGCATCTTGCCGGAGTCGAGAAACTGCCGGTGCATCCTCTGCAGTGCCGGCAATGTCATGCCGAGTTCCTTCGCGTACCCGAGAAACGGCGCCGGCGTGATCGGCAAATCGCGTTGCATCACGCGAACGAACGCCACGTCTTCGGGCGTGAGCGTGGTATCGGTTGCGCGGTTCTGTTCCGTGTAGATGGGCGCATCAAGGTCGTCGGGCCGCGATTCGCCGCCGACATCGAATTTCACGCCGATTTTGAACAATTTCAGCGTTGGCAACAAACGGGTGGAACGGGCTTCGGATTGGTGGTGCAGCAATTCCACCGTCTTCTCCAAGCCGAACTTGCTCAGCGGTGAGACCGCGATGGTGTACCACAGATTGAACGAGTGGTTGCGCAGATAGTTGTGGCTGACCCCGGGATGACGGCTGATGACCGCGGCGGCGTCATCCACGCGCGACGGGTCGACCTGCGCGGCGACAAGGCTTGATGCGTAGCCGAGGCTGCGCGTGTCGAAGATGGCACTGATTTGGCGAATGACCTTCGCCACCTTGAGCCGACGAACGCGTTCCAGGGTTTTCTCTTCACTGGCGCCGATTTGGCGTCCGATGTCGCCGAACGGGCGTTCCGTGACTGGCACGGCGACTTGTATCAATTCGAGAAGTTTGATGTCGATTGGATCGGAAACCGTGCTCATGGCGCGATCAACGCTGCGTTGTTCCTGCTGGCTGACCTGTGAAGTTCACACGCTACCGTGGCACTGTCTAGCACGCCGTCGTCGCGGTTGTCGAGCCGTGGACGTTGTCCCAATTTGGATTGACTCCCCGAATGGGGGTGGTCAATCATTGTCCGCGGAGGCAGCGGACGCGCCGGCTCTGGGTGTTCCGATGGCGATACAAGACCTGTGGATAACTCTCGACAAGGAACAGACGCGACAACAAAACCGCCTTCACTGATCCAGAACTGGATCAGTCTCTTCGGCATTATCATCGCCGCCTGCAGCTTCTTCGCGGTTGTTTGCCTGATTTCCATCGACTTCTATGCAGGTTTCAGCAACCCGTACATGGGCATCCTGACGTACCTCGTCGCGCCGGCATTTTTATCGGCTGGTTTGTTGCTGATCCTGTTTGGTGTGCTGCGCGAACGGCACCGCCGCCGCAGTTTGGCGCCGGGCGAAATCCCGCGCCATCCACGCATCGACCTCAACATACCCCGCCAGCGCAACGCGTTCATCATCGTTGTCGTGGTCACGTTTGTGTTTCTGATGTTCACCGCGCTGGGCAGCTATCGCACCTATGAGTTTACCGAATCCGTCCAGTTCTGCGGCCGCACGTGTCACACGGTGATGAAACCCGAGTACACGGCCTATCAGAATTCATCTCACGCGCGGGTGGCGTGCGTGCAATGCCATATCGGGCCGGGCGCCACCTGGTTCGTAAGATCCAAGCTGTCAGGCAGTTACCAGGTCTACGCCACCATCGCCAACAAGTACCCGCACCCAATCCCGACCCCCGTGAAAAACCTGCGCCCGGCACAGGAAACCTGCGAACAATGCCACTGGCCGCAGAAGTTTTTCGGTTCTGTCGAAAAGGTTCGCACACACTACAAGTACGACGACAAGAACAGCCCCTGGACGGTCGAATTACTGCTCAAGGTCGGCGGGGGCGACCCGACGCGCGGTCCGGTGGGAGGGATCCACTGGCATATGAACGTCGCCAACCGGGTGGACTACATCGCGTCCGATGAAGCGCGCCAACA
>JBEKUF010000003.1:0-56662 GCA_049515295.1 Verrucomicrobiia bacterium
CCCACCACCAGCGCGCCCGTCAGCACCGACATCAGGCAAATGCGATAGGCGGGATTACCGAACGGCACAAAATGTCGCCATACCCACCCGAGAAACGCCCACAGGGGATACCCTGGCGGATGCGGCACGCCGAAATTGAACGCGCCCGTGACCAACTCGCCCGAGTCTTCCAAGGTCACTTCGGGCGACATGAAGTGGAGAAAAGCCAAACCCGCAACCAGGAATGTGACTGCGGCTGCAACCCAATCTTCGGGTGTAAAGAAATGGCGCAAGGCTTGCGGTGGTTCCGGTGCGACTGCTGGTTGCGGTGCAACCGCGACCGCAATAGGAGCGACAGCGCGAGCGGTTGAATTCGTCGGCCTACGGTTTTTTTTACCCATAATAGTGGCTCGTCAGTATCACAATTGAGGCGTTAGCGTCGGATTTGAATATTCGTCAGTATGGATGGGGAGCGCAACACGGCAACTGTGTTTCTACCCATCGGGTAAGCCGCTGCGAGTTTGGTCTCCCACGAAGTCGACGACGGTAGGAGCGCGGTACCACCAATCAGCGCTATCGTGTCTCCGCGAGACGTCGCCCGTGATGACCGGGGAAGCCAGTTCCATCCCACCACCAGCGCCAGGGACAATGCGCCGGCCAGCGCGACCTGAAAACCAGAGTGGTGACCGAACAGCCAAGACATTGACCTGGATTGCGTTACCGGTCGATCCATCTCATGCTGAATGCGCCGCCGCGCCGGCGACGGCAGCGGCGACGGCCGGAGAGTATTGAGTTGATCCTCCAACACCTCGAATGGTGTCCTCATGGTGTGCCTTCTTTCGCGAGTAGTTGCCGCAATGCGGCGAGCGCCAACCGATAGCGGGAGGCGACCGTGTTCGGCGATTCGTCCGTCACGGTGGCAATTTGCTGGAATGTCAGTTCACCCCAGACCTTCAACGTGAGGACCTCCCGCTGCTCAACGGACAAACGGTGGATCGCCGCTTCCAACCGGGCGCGCTCCTCAGCCTGTTCCAGAGACGATTCGAACAACGGCGGTTGGCCGTACAGAGACTCCCCCGCGGTGACCTCGCGCCGGTGTCGACGGGCCGCTTGTCGCTGGCGGTCGAGCACCGTATAGCGCACGGCCGCGTAGCAAAGGGCCGGCAAATCCGGTTCGGTAACGCCGTTGTTGGCGTGTTTGCGCCAGACGCGGAGGAACGCTTCCTGCACCACGTCCGCGGCGTCGGCGTCGTTGCGGCACAACTGCCGGGCGTACAAAAACAAGCCGTCCCCACACCGGTGGAGCATCCGATGCCACATGGTTCGTTCTGTTGCGTCGTCGGTCACGCTGCTGAGGCTTTGCCAAAGACTAATCGTCGCCGAATGCGTCATTTGTCACCGCCGGCGCGATTGATCCAAAGGCGTTTCGGGTTGTGGAACGGGGTTGTCACAGGGATTCCTGGTTTTCCACCTGCTCCAGACAGCGCATCGCCTGCAGGTTTTTCACATAGGCCTCGAGCCGTTCTTCCTCGTCCAGTATGTTGCGCACCCGCAAAATCGAGCGCACCCGCACCATCAACTCCAGCGCGTGGATCGGCTTCGCGAGAAAATCGTCCGCGCCGGCAATGATGCTTTCCTCCAGCGCCCGTTTGGCGTCCACCGCGGACACCACAATCACGCGGATATCGCGGGTGCGCGGGTCCGCACGCAACTGTCGGCACACCTCGATACCCGAAAGCTCCGGCATCATGATGTCCAGCAGGACGAGGTGTGGCTGCTTCGCCACGGCCAGTTCCAACGCCTCAGTGCCGTCGGCCGCCGCCAACACTTCGTGACCCAGCTCGCTCAACAGAGCGGTCTCGTATTCACGAATCGCCGGTTCGTCATCGACGATCAGGATTCTCGCCCGCGTTGGCGCCTCGTTCATGTCGTTTCTCATGCCACCCTAATGACGGAAGTGTCGGATGCCCGTGAAGACCATTGCCAGGTCGCGCTTGTCTGCCGCCGCAATCACTTCGGCGTCGCGCACGCTGCCGCCAGGCTGAATCACCGCCGTCGCGCCTGCTTCGGCCGCGGCGATCACGCCATCGGCAAACGGGAAAAAGGCGTCGCTGGCCACCGCGCTGCCGCGGAGATCAAGCCCGGCTTCTTTGGCTTTCCATACGGCTATTTTCGACGAATCCACACGGCTCATTTGACCCGCCCCAATACCGAGCGTTCGACTGGTTCGACCATCGGCACGCGCAAACACGATCGCATTGGATTTCACGTGCTTGACCACGCGCCACGCGAACAGGATCGCGTGCCGCTCTTCCTGCGTCGGATGCCGTTTGGTAACGATCTTCATATCCGCCGCGGAAACCAGCCGTGTATCACGTTCTTGCGCCAACAACCCGCCGGTGACCGAACGCAACGTCAAACCGTCGGCGGTCGGCAGCAAATTCTTCATGAGGCGCAGGTTTTTCTTTCGTTGCAAAATGGCGAGCGCCCCGGCTTCAAAATCCGGAGCCACGATCACCTCACTGAAGATCTCAGCAATCGCCCCGGCGATCGCTGCATCCAGGGAGCGGTTGACGGCGATGATCCCGCCGAACGGCGCTTGTTTGTCCGTTTCGTACGCCAGATGCCAGGCGTCGAGCAATGTCGCGGCGCTTCCCACTCCGCAAGGATTGGTGTGCTTGACAATGGCGACCGTGGGCTCGTCAAACTCGGCCACCAACTCGGCGGCGGCCGTCAGGTCGAGTATGTTGTTGTAGGAAAGCTCCTTGCCGTGGAGCTGACGGAAGTGCTCAAAGAACCCGCCGTACAACGCCGCCGCCTGATGCGGGTTCTCGCCGTAACGCAGGTCCTGCGCTTTTCTCAGCGAGAGGCTCAGCGTTTCCGGTAGCGGCGCCACCGTTTCGGCCTTCGTCTTCATCCGTTCGGCGTGGAGATACTGGGCGATGGCTGCGTCGTATCGCGACGTGGTTTCAAAAACCTTCACCGCGAGCTTCCAACGAAACTTTTCGCAGGTGTTGCCGCCGTGTTCCTTGATGTCGTGGAGCACCGCGGCGTAATCGGACGGGTCAACGACCACGGTGACGCTGGCGTGGTTTTTTGCGGCGCTGCGCAACAGGCTCGGCCCGCCAATGTCGATGTTCTCGATGGCCTCGTGCAAGGAGACATCCGGGTTGGCGACAGTCTTCTCGAATGGATACAGATTCACAATCACCAAATCAATGGGCTTGATCCCGTGCCTGGCCGCTTGCGCCTCGTGGTCCGGATTTCCACGAAGATACAGCAACCCACCGTGCACTTTCGGGTGCAGCGTCTTGAGGCGTCCATCCAGCATTTCGGGGAAGCCGGTAAACTCGCCAATTTCGACCACGGGAATCCCTGCGTCCTTCAGGGAACGCGCCGTGCCGCCCGTGGAGACGATCTCAATCCCCAGCGCGTGCAATTCTTTTGCGAAATCGACCAGCCCCGTCTTGTCCGAAACACTTATCAGGGCCCGTTGAATCTTGGCCATAACCAGCCAAGGGTAGCGGATGCGCGGTCGAGCTTCAATCGAATTTCAACTCAGGGGATTCGGCCCGGACAAGCTCCCAAATGGAGTCATTTTTGCGAAAATAGAGGCGAAATCGGTCTTCTCGAGCCTCGCTGTCGGACAGGCTGCCGCGGGCTTTGGCGATGATCTTGGCAATGAATACGGCCTGGGCTTTTTGGTGGTCGGAATCGACGGTCACGGTCAGGTCACTAATATGGATGAAGATCGGGTCATACTGTGCCCGGTAGGAATGCACCGTGCCGAGCAGGGTAGATTTGTCCAAGCCCCAACTGTCGCTGTAATCGCTGGCCAATGCGTTCGACAATTTCACGATGTCGCCCTTTTCCACCGCGCTGGCCATGGTGGAAATCTGGCGCTGGATGCGCATTTCATCCGTCACGAAGAGCCATTGCCAGGCCCGCCAGAGCGCGAAGACGACCATTGCGGCCACGGCAATTCGCAGCACCCATTTCATCGTTTCCACCTCCAATGACCGATCATCCACGCTTGCACGAGCCGCGTGGCCACAAGCCCTTGAACGTAGTCCTCACGTTCGAGGTCGCGGTTGTCACCGCACACAAACACTTTGCCCGCAGGCACTGCTATCGATTCCATCTGCCAGCCGGGGTTGGCCTTGGTGTACGGCTCGGGAAGCGGTTTGCCGTTAATCATGAACACACCGTGGTTGATCGAGACGGTTTCGCCGGGTACGGCAATCACGCGTTTCACAAAATAGAGCGGCGGATCGTCCGCCGTCCGGAAGACCACGACATCGCCTCGGCGTGGTTGGTAGTGTCGCACCCGTCGCATCAGGCAGAAATCCCATGATTTCAACGCGGGCGACATGCTGTCGCCGATGACCACGTACGGCGTGACGACAAATTTTACCACAAGGAACACGCCCAAAACGACGATCCCGCCCCAGACAACTGATTTGACGCGGCGTTTCACTCGATGACGACCGTGGGCTTGCCTTTACGGATTTCGCCGATGACGAAAGATTTCACGCCCTGGCGCGTGGCGACTTTCTGCACGGCGGGAACGGATTGGGGATCGACGATGAGCACCATGCCGATACCCATGTTGAACACGCGGTGCATTTCCTCGTCGGTTACGCCGCCGGCTTCCTGCAACAGTTTGAAGATCGGCAGGACATCCCACGAGCCACTGCGGATGACGGCCATGCAATTATTCGGCAACACCCGCGGGATATTGTCGTAGAACCCGCCGCCGGTGATGTGGGCAGCGCCATGGATCGGGGTTCGGGGTTCACGGTTCGCGGTTCGGAGTTGTTGGATGACCGGCCAATAGTTGCGGTGGACCTTAAGAAGTTCTTCGGCGAACGTGCAGCCGAGCGCGCCATGATAGTCATCGAGCCGCACGCGCATCTGAGCAAAGAGAATCTGCCGCGCCAGGGAATAGCCGTTGGTGTGCAGCCCGGTGCTGGCCAGACCGACGATCGCGTCGCCGGGGCGGATGCGCGCGCCGTCGATGATCTGGTCGCGTTCGACCACGCCGACGATGGTACTGACCAGATCGTAATCGCCGGCGGCGTACAGGTCGGGCATCTGTGCGGTTTCGCCGCCGATGAGGGCGCAGCCCGCGTCCGCGCAGGCTTTTGCGAGACCGTGGATGAGCTGGCCGAACACGCGGGGTTCCAGTTTGCCCATGCCGATGTAATCGAGGAAGAACAGGGGTTCGGCGCCGAGCACGGCGATATCGTTCACGCAATGACTCACGAGGTCCTGGCCGACCGTATCGTGTTTGTTGAGCGCGACGGCGATTTTGAGTTTTGTGCCGACGCCGTCCATGCTGCTGACCAGCACGGGCTGCTGGTACTTCTTCGTGTCGAGCGCGAAGAGGCCGCCGAATCCGCCAATCGACCCTAAAACTTCCGGGCGTCGCGTCTTGCGGACTTTCTGTTTAAGTCCGGCCTTCAGCGTGTCGGCGAGATGGATGTTTACGCCCGCGCCAGCATACGCGTTCTCGGTTGACCTGTGGGAACTCACGCCGTGTAATTTGTGGGAAGATAATAGAAATTGCAAGGGTGCCTGACGGCCGGAGTTGGCGGGGCACACGGGCAACGTGGTCATGCACACGCAACTGCTGCGGTTGACGTGGGGAGGGAGAAGCCGGAAGTTTTTCCTGTGGATACGAAGGGGCCAGTTTGGTATGACTTTCGGCGATGCCGCAACAAGTTACATGGAAGCAACTCGTTGCCGACGCTCTGCGGGAACTTGGCGGCGCGGCTTCTCTCAAGGAAATTACGGCGAAACTGAAGAACGATCCTCGGCGCCCAGACACCGCGACGTGGGACGCGACAATTCGCCGGGTGGTCCGCCAATACAATATCTTTGAGCCGTTGAAAACGGCGAAGGGTGAAGCTGGCTACCGGTTGGTACAAATGCCGATCCCTTCTACGTCACCCGATAAACACGACGATCCGCACGGCGAGCAACAAGGAATGTTGTTGGAACTTGGACGACTGTGCGGGTACGAAACCTTTACCAACGCGACAGACAAGACTATTCGTCAATTTCGCGGGGTGTCGCTTGCGAATTTTGCAACGGTCAGAGATACAAATGAGCTGCTCGCCCTGCCGCTGGAGAAAATACGGAATACGGACGTAATGTGGATGGCCGAAGATTCTGAGGGTCTCTATCCACGCTACGCTTTCGAGGTCGAGCACAGCACAAAGGTAAAGGATGGCCTCTTACGTTTGCTGAAAATCCCCGAGCGCTTTAACGTGGGTCTGTACGTCATCGGCCCGGGGGATGAAGAAGCGGTGTTATTTGACCGTTATATGCGTGACGCGCCATTTAGACAGCACACGCAACGTTTTCACTTTTTCCGTTATGCAGATGTGAATGCGTTTTATCAAAGCGGCGTCAGTTTCGATCAACACCGGGAGAGTTGGCACATCCAACTCACGGGTCTTCATTAGGTTGTCAGCGCCCAAGTTGTCGCCGTGGCAATAGACGCGGTCATCGATCAGTCGCTCGTCCATAAAGTCGGCGTGTCTCGGGAGTCAGGGATTTCACGCTGCCTGTGGACTGCAGCATCGGCACGTATTTCTCGGCGGGCGTGCATTCGATATCGTCCCAGTCGATAACAACGACGCGAACATCGCCCCTGTTCGCCGCGACGTTCTGTACCACTCCGCCGTGCACCTCAATGATCACATTTGTCATGGGCACGCTTATACCCGAATGATGACTGTTTATCTACAGACTAGAAGTAGCATCCGGTTTTGGGGGTAGTGGTGCGTGGGCAGTGAAATGAGGCCTGCTCGGAAACGACAGAGATCCTTCGACCCTTCGACTGCGCTCAGGGCAGGCAAGCTCAGGATGACAACCTTTGGCGGAAGGGTAAACCAGGCTATCGGTAAGTGATATTTTTTGCTGGACGGGGTGGGGCATTCGTGGTAGGGTCGCCACAGGTCGTTCTTTGACATAAGGGACAAAGGGGCAGATCGGCGTTCCAAGAGGGGCCCCCCCTCCAAAAAAAGTGAAAATTGTAAAACGAACCCAAGTTTATCCAAGCCGGCGTGGAAATTCCCAAAAAACAAAGCCAAAAACGAACCCAAATTCGGCGTCAGACCGGGTGCCGGGAAGACGTATTTGGGGCAAGGGAACGGCCTTAGCGAAGGGTGCGGCTGACAAAATTTCACAACAACCGGCGCTGGGTGTCGTTGTGCACGAGGTCGGAGACGGGGCGGTGGGAGCGGGCGCGGCGCTGTTCCATGACGAACTTGTCCATTTCGGATTCGACGGGGGACGGATAATGGCCGGTGTAACAGGCGGTGCAGAATTCGTTCGGGCGCAGGCCGGTGGCGGCGATCATGCCATCGAGCGTGAGATAGCCGATGGAATCGGCGCCGAGGAACTCGCGGATTTGCTCGAGCGAATTGTTGGCGGCCATCAGTTCCTTGCGGGTGGGGAAATCGATGCCGTAGGCGCACGGCCATTTATGCGGCGGGCAACTGACGCGCATGTGGACCTCTTTTGCGCCCGCCTCGCGCAGGGTGATGACACGGGCCCGGGCGGTCGTGCCGCGCACGATGGAGTCGTCGACCACGACGACGCGTTTGCCCGCGACCATTTCCCCGATGAGATTGAGTTTCACGCGGACGCCGAAATCGCGGATGAGCTGGCTCGGCTGGAGGAACGTGCGGCCGACGTAATGGTTGCGGACGAAGGCATTGCCAAAGGCGATCCCGCTTTGCTCGGCGAATCCCAGGGCGGCCCAGTTGCCGCTGTCCGGCACGGGGATGACAAGGTCGGCTTTGACCGGATGCTCGCGGGCGAGTTGGCGGCCAAGGTTGATGCGGACCTGGGCGACGTTTTTGTGGTAGAGATCGCTGTCGGGCCGGGCGAAATATACAAATTCGAAAATACAGAAGGCGCGGGGTTGCTGCGTGTCGGCCCAAGGGTTGACGGAACGGAGACCGTCCTTGTTGATGACGACGATCTCGCCCGGCATGATGTCGCGGACGTATTCGGCATGGATCAGATCCAGGGCACAGGTTTCGCTGGCCAACACCCAGGCCGCGGCGTCGGCGCGGCCATGCTCGTTCGGAACGGGCAACCGTCCCAGCACCAGGGGACGGAAGCCGAACGGGTCGCGGATGCCGATGAGTTCGTCCTCGCCCAGGACGACCAGCGAATACGCGCCCTGGAGCCTGCGCATGACCGCTTCGAGCGAGTGGGCGCGGTCTTCGTCGGTGGGGCGGGCGAGCAGGTGCAGAATGATCTCGCTGTCGGCGGTCGTCTGAAAGATCGAGCCGAGTTCTTCGAGTTCGGCGCGGAGGCGGGCGGCGTTGGTGAGATTGCCGTTGTGGGCGATGGCGATCTGGCCACAGGCGCAGTCCACGACAAGCGGCTGGGCGTTCTTGATGTGGGAACTACCGGTGGTCGAGTAACGGACGTGACCGATGGCGAGATGACCGGGCAGCGAGCGGAGGATGTTCTTGTCGAATACCTGATCGACGAGTCCCATGCCCTTGAAGGTGCGCAGGTCGACGCCGTCCGAGGCGGTGATGCCGGCGCTTTCCTGGCCGCGATGCTGCAACGCGTACAGCCCGTAATACGTCAGCTCTGCCGCATTCGGGTGCCCGTAAATTCCAAACAAGCCACAATAATGCCGTGGCCGCGCGCTGTGTTCCGGGTTCATTGCTCGGTTGACTCGCTTCGACGTGCTCCACAATGTCGAACGGACCGCCTCCGACGGAATCCATTAGCCCAACCGATGGCAAATAGCAAGGGGCAACGCCCCGCTGGGGAGGATTATTTTGGTTGATGGAATGACAGCGCTTGCGGAACGGACCGGCAGCCTACGTCGAGGCGGTCGCAGAAGCATTCGCTGCCTGATCGCCGTCGAGAACTTGTTCCAGCGTCTTCAACAGGTCAGCGTTACTAAACGGCTTGGGAATGAACCGTTCGACCCCTTCGCGGAAATCGGAAGGCAATTCGTCGGAATTCACGCCCGAGACCGCCACTACTTTTGCGTTCGGATTCAGCTTGCGCAGGAACTGGAGCGTCTCCGCGCCGTTGAAGCGGGGCATGTTGAAATCGAGCAGCACCGCGCCGATGTCATCTCCTGCATAGCGCGCCATGTCGAGTCCCTTCGGACCGGTGCTGGAGGCGAGCACATTGTAGCCTTCGCCACCAAGCACCGCGCGCATGGTGTCCAGAAAATTCGGATCGTCATCAATGATCAGAATGGTGGTTTTCGGTTCGGCGGTGTCGACGGAGTGTTTCGTCCGCGGCCTCAGCTCGATCGACTGCGAGCCACTCTTCCCGAACAATGCAACGGCGGCGCCAAAAATGCCCATATGTTTTCCTCTCACTCTTACTGCGCGACTTCCGCGGTGCTTGATGCACCACGCCTCGGGATAACGCAGGGTTTGTGCCAAAGAAGTGGGGGAGACCAAACAAAGAGAGTCCCTGCAGGCGGCGTGTGATATGACCGATAAGTTGTCCATGCAACGGCTTGGGAACAAGACGCTTAGGTCGACACTTCTGAGTGGTAGCGGAGGCTCTGAAGAGTGAGGAAACGCGAAATTCTCGCCGGGCAGTCCGAACTATTGCCCGATAAGTACAGGCGCACCCACGGGAGCTGGGACGCCACCCGCACGTTCGACCGTCACGGCAAACTTGTCAATGCACGCCATGTCCTTGGCCAGCTTGACCGGGAACACTGCGTGGCCCGAATCATCCGTCCAGCCCATGCCTGCCGCGACCGGCGGTTCACTGCCGCAGATCGCCCAAAGTTCCAGACATTTACCCTGGCCCTGTTGGACGGGAGAGCAATTGGAGACGACCATAAATCCCGTTTTCCTGCCGCCATTCCAATACACCTTGGCTACGACCTTGCTTTCGCCCTTGGGGTCGACAAGCGGCGTCACGCGAGTGGCGGGATCCATGAACAAATCGAGCGACGAAGTTTCCTCGTCCATCTTCCTCTGCAGCACGGCCGTTTGCAGGTTCTGTTGCTCGACCTGGTCGCGCATCCGGCCGGTCGCCCGCAGCAATCCATCCTTCTCTTCCGACAACTGTTTGTTGGCGGCGCGCAACGCATCCAGATCATGCTTCTGTTCCACGTTCTTGGTGCGAAGCTGCTCCAACTTCCCGCCAAAGTCCTTGTTTTGGGCCTCAAGGCGGCCATTCAGATCGGCGAGGCTGCCCTGCTGCTCCCTATTCGTGGCGACAAGACTATTGTACGCATCCGTTGTCGCCCGAAGCTGGCGCGTCACGATTTGAAGTTGAGTGTTCAGGTTCATCAATACAACGGCGAGCACGGCCGCCGCAGCCCACGGGACGAGACGGACGATGACCGCGCCAACATGAAAGCCCGGCGGTTTCGCACGCGGGGCGGGAACAGCCACCGCAGCGCCAGCCGGTGCAGTCGTAGGTCGTTTGCCGTCGTCAACCGCTGCCGCGATCCGATCGTACAGGTTTGGCGACGGCTTCGCCGATGGCGCCGCCAGGGCAATCTGGTCCGCGACCGCCTGATACTCAGCCAACTCCGCGATACATCGTTCGCGGTTCTCGGCGATGTACCGCTCAAAATTGTGCAGCTCGTCTCCGTCGAGCGCGCCGACGACGTAGAGCGGGAGCATCTCGCGGAATGCCTCGTGAGTCATGGGCTCTGGTCCCCCTTGCCGCCGCCACCAAGTTGCTCGCGTAGCCGCATCATCCCGTTCCGTATCCGCGTCTTCACGGTGCCCAACGGCTGGCTGAGTTGTTGGGCAATTTCAAATTGGGTCAATCCACCGAAATACGCCAGTTCAATGGCCACGCGCTGCTCGGACGGCAGCGATTTCAACGCCGTGCGAACCGTCCGTTGCGCTTCGGTCGCCAACGCCTCGTCCGCCGGCGTCCTCGCCTCGCCAACCTGCGAAGCGTCCTTCGCCATGGATTCGGTGACGCGGGTGCGCGTCTTGCGCGACCGGAGCCGGTCGATGGCCCGGCTGCGGGTCAGCATGATCAGCCACCCGATCGGTTTGCCGCGCCCCTCGTCGAACGAGCCCGCCGTTTTCCAAACCTGCACGAAAGCTTCCTGCAGCACGTCCTCCGCCTCGGCGCGGTCGGAGAGAACCTTCAGCGCCAAAGCAAACAGCACGGCGCTGTGGCGAGTGTATAGCTGCCGAAGCGCCTCCTTGTCGCGGGCGGCCACGGCGCGCAACAATGCGCGGTCGTCCGCCCCCTCTGTCGATGACGTGTTCACGCGGTCCTGGCCATCAGGCATGGGCGGACTGTAGCAATCGCGCCACAGGCTGGCTAGTGAAAAAGTTCCCCAGACCTCGCAGGAACCAAATGACTCAGTGAGATACATGCAAAATGCTTGTCAGGACGTTTACGCCGCCTGCTCTTGACAATAACTGTCTTCGTCCACGTCGGCGCGGCAGTGAATTCCACCGGCACAGTGCGCCAGATAATGAGGGCGCCGCATCGCCCGCGTGGCGCCCGCGCGAATCGGTGCCTTCGCGATCCAAACGCTATTCTCGGTCGTCTCATTCCAGGAATACTACGGATGCGGGACAGAAGATGGATTGCGAACGGGGAAAAGCTTCGAAACCATGCCCAGATCGCTCAGGTTTCCATCAGACGGCCGATGGCATTCCACCAAATGTCTCGCAACCGGGCCACGTCCCACGACAGCTCGCCCCCTTGCGCATGGATTGTTAACTCGCTGCCTCCCGTCGCGCCCAGCACGGTCACGGGAAGCGCACCTTGCGCGATTTGTTCGACGTTTTCGGGAGCGCAACTCACAATCACTCGCGACTGCGCTTCTCCAAACAGCGCCGCATCCAACCTCGTCCCAAGTGTGCCCAAATCAACGGTCGCGCCCACCATCGCGTCGCCATTGGTCATGCAGCATTCGGCAAGCGCCACCGCCAGACCGCCTTCGCTGCAATCGTGGGCGCTCTTCACCCATCCCTTGCGAATGATTTCCAGCACGAAATCCGACAGCCGCTTCGCAAACGCCAGATCCATCCGCGGCGCACGGCCCGTCTTCAGCCCGTGAATCCGTTTCAGGTACTCGCTCCCGCCAAGCTCGTCGCCAATCTCCCCAATCAGCAGCACCGCATCGCCCGCGCCCTTGAACCATTGTGTGGTGATGTGTTTCGGATCGTCGATCAATCCCAGCATCCCGATCGTCGGCGTCGGATCGATCGCGCCCGCGGGAGATTCGTTGTAAAAACTCACGTTCCCGCCCGTCACCGGCGTGTGGAACATGTTGCACGCCTCGCAGATCCCCTCCACGCACCGGCGGAACTGCCAGAACACTTCCGGCTTCATCGGGTTGCCAAAATTCAGGTTGTCCGTAATCGCCAACGGTCGCGCCCCGCTGCACACCAGGTTCCGCACCGCTTCCGCGACCGCGATCTTGCCGCCTTCCAACGGATCAAGGTGGCAATACGTCGCGTTGCAGTCGGTCGTGAACGCGATGTATTTGTCTTGCCGCGCCGAAGCGGCTTCAGCCGCGAAGGCGGGCGCCCCCAGATCCGGGCGGCTCAAATTGATTCGCACCACCGCCGCGTCGCTGCCGGGCGCGACCACCGTCCCGTGCTGCACCATGTAATCGTATTGCCGATACACCCAGTTCTTCGAGGCGATGCTCGGCGAACCGAGCAGCTTGACCAACACGTCCTGCAGGTCGTCCGGTTCGACAACGCTCCGCACATCAAATTTCGCGTGGCGGATTTCCCACTCCGGTTGTTTCGCCTCGCGATAGTACACCGGCGCATCCTCGGCCAGTTGTTTGGCCGGTATCTCCGCCGCCACGTCATTCCCGACCTTCACCCGCATCAGGCCGTCGCCCGTCACGCGGCCAATCGTCACGCCGTGCAGGTCCCACTTGTTGAAAATCGCCTCGACCTCTTTCTCGCGTCCCTTCTGCGCGATCAACAACATCCGCTCCTGCGACTCGCTCAACATGATTTCATACGGCGTCATCCCCGTCTCGCGTTTCGGCACCAGATTCAAATCGATCTCGTTGCCCGTGCCGCCCCGGCTCGCCGTCTCGCACGTCGAACACGTCAACCCCGCCGCGCCCATGTCCTGAATGCCCACCACCAACCCGTCCGTCCGCATCACCTCCAGGCAGGCCTCCAACAACAGCTTCTCCATGAACGGGTCGCCCACCTGCACCGCCGGCCGGTCCTGTGGCGATTCTCGAGTAAGTTCCCGCGACGCAAACGCCGCCCCCGCCAGTCCGTCCCGTCCCGTCGCGCTGCCAACGTAAATCACCGGGTTGTCCACGCCCGCCGCCTTGCCCCGTTTGATCTGGTCGTGGCGCAAGACGCCCAGTGACACCACGTTGACCAGCGGATTGCCGTTGTAGCACTCGTCGAAGTACACCTCGCCCCCCACCGTCGGGACCCCGATGCAATTGCCGTAATGCGCAATCCCCGCCACCACCCCGGCAAACAGCCGGCGGTTTTGGGAAGCGTTCCCGGTTCCCGGTTCCCGGCTCGACACTGAACCCTGAACCTTGAACTCTGAACCATTTTCTATCGGCCCAAACCGCAACGAGTTCATATTCAGAATCGGCCGCGCCCCCATCGTGAATATGTCGCGGATGATCCCGCCCACGCCCGTCGCCGCGCCCTGGAACGGCTCGACCGCGCTCGGGTGATTGTGCGACTCGATCTTGAACGCGATCGCCCAGCCGTCGCCGATGTCCACGATCCCCGCGTTCTCCTCGCCCGCCTTCACCAAAATGAACGGCGCCTCCCGCGGGAATTTCTTCAGCTCGGGCCGCGAGTTCTTGTAACTGCAATGCTCGCTCCACATCACCGAAAATATCCCCAGCTCGGTTATGTTCGGCGCGCGTCCGAGGATCTTCTTGATCCGCTCGAACTCGTCGTCCGTGATCCCATGCCGCGCGATGATCTCGGGCGTTATAATCACCTCGTTCTTCATCTCGCCAAAGCCTGTATATCACGCGCAACCCCCGAAAGCGAAGCCGAGTCCGCGAGACGCGCCGAATCTTTGCCGACGGCGCAACAGTCTCTGTCGTGCAGCGTCTGACGACCTGAATGCCCCGCCGTGTCTCCGCGTGACTGTAAGAAGTTTTGCTTTGACAGACTCCGGTGGCGGCGTAGCATGCCGGCCAAGAGGTGCCAATGTGAAATACCTATCTGAGATCATTAGTGCCATCCTTGGTTTCTTGGCGGGTGTCGCAGTTATGTGTCACTGATGCCTACTCCACCTCTCGCACTAGCGCGCCCCTTCCCCTCGCATCCACGCCCGTAAGTCGTTGATTTTTGGCTTGCCACAAAAAATGACTGGCGTAACCATACGATTGTATGGTAAAAGCATACAGAATGAATCCACTGGCGGAAATCCTCTCCTCGCGTGTCAAAGCGGAGATATTCCGCCTCTTGTTCGGCGTGGATCAGCAGGAACTGCATGTGCGTGAAATCCAGCGGCAATCCGGCTTCTCCGTGGGCACCGTTCAGCAGGAATTGCGGCGGTTGAGCCGCCTCGGCTTGATTACGTCGCGCCGCGATGGCAATCGAGTGTATTTCCGCGCCAACGCCGAGCACCCCTTGGCCCCGGACATCCACAATCTGGTGCTGAAAACCAGCGGCCTTGTCGAGGTCTTGCGTGGGGCCCTGCGTTGCGACAAAGTCCAGTTGGCCTTCGTCTTCGGCTCACTGGCCAGCGGTGGGGAGCGCGCCCACAGCGACGTGGACCTGATGGTGATCGGAGCGATTGGATTGCGGGCGCTGGGGAAACGGCTCTCAGGCGTGGCTGCCAAGCTGGGCCGCGAAGTCAACCCGCACGCGATGACGCAGGAGGAATTCGTGCAACGAAGGGTCGGCGGGGAACACTTCATTTCCACTGTATTGGCCGCACCCAAGCTTTTTGTAATAGGAACTGAGCATGAGCTTGAAACACTCGGTCTTGACACTGTGCGTCTTCAGCGCCTCCTCATTCATACTCACGACCAACTTCGTAATCGGAACTGAGCATGAGCTTGAAACAATGGGCCGATAACGGCTGGCTGCGCCCGCACCAGACCAGCCCGCAGGAAATTGCTGACCTGCTGGCGATTGTCGAGCGCGACCTCGCCGATGCCGAAAGCGACATCTCGGCTGACTGGCGGTTCGGCATCGCTTACAACGCCGCGCTCAAGCTCTGCACGATCCTGCTGTCCGCCAGCGGCTACCGCCCCGACAAAGGGAATCTGGCCCACTATCGCACGCTCGCTGCGTTGCCCTTGATTCTCGGTCCAGAACACAAGGACGACGCCGACTACCTCGACACCTGTCGCACGAAACGCAATACCGTCGAGTACGACATGGCCGGCGCCGCCACGAAGCAAGAGGCCGCGGAGTTGGTCAACTATGCCAAAGAACTCCGCGACGACACGCTGGCATGGTTGCGGAAGAACCACCCCCACTTGCTGAAATCGAAGCGGCTGTGACCGCGCATCCACCCCCGTAAGTCGTTGATTTTTGGCTTGCTTTTGCAAACGGCCCCGCTATCTTCCCTGCCAAAGAAAGGGGTGGGGACCCTGTTATGTATCTGAAGAGCCTTCAGCTCATCGGCTTCAAGTCGTTTGCTGAAAAGACAACGCTTGAGTATCTGCCGGGCGTGACCGCCATCGTCGGTCCGAACGGCTGCGGCAAATCCAACATCTCCGACGCCATCCGCTGGGTGCTCGGCGAACAATCGGCCAAGGCCCTCCGCGGCAGCGAGATGGCCGACGTGATCTTCAACGGCACCGACGGCCGCCGCGCCATCAACCTCGCCGAGGTCAGCATGACCTTCGCCGAGGTCGACCCGAAAACGCTGTCGCTGCCCGGCGTCAACCTCGATTTCACCGAGGTCACCATCACCCGCCGCGTCCACCGCGACGGCAATGGCGAGTACTTCATCAACAAAACCCCCTGCCGACTCCGCGACATCCAGGGCCTGTTCATGGACACCGGCATCGGCCGTTCCAGCTATTCGCTCATGGCCCAGGGCCAGATCGACCAGATTCTCAGCGCCCATCCCGAAGACCGCCGCACGATCTTCGAAGAAGCCGCCGGCATCAACAAGTACAAGCACCAGAAAAAAGAGGCCCTCCGCAAACTCGAATACACGGAAGCCAACCTCGTCCGCATCACCGACATCATCAAGGAAGTCAAACGCCAGATCATCTCGCTGCAACGTCAGGCCGGCAAAGCCCGCCGCTACAAGGAACTCTTCGACGAGCTCAAGGCCGTCGACACCCGGCTCGCCCGCCACAAGTACGATCTGCTGCACTCGGAAATCACCGGCCTGGAATCCCAAATCGCCAACTTCGTCCAGCAGTCCGACGCGTTCTCGGCCCAGATCACGGAGAAGGAACAGCAAATCACCGATCTCCGCCGGTCGCTCAGTGAAATCGAGCGGGCCATCAATGAAGCCGCCACCCGCGACCACGAACTCAAGAGCGAAGCCGAACGTCATCAGCAGCGCATGACGACCAACGCCGAGCGCATCACCGAGCTCGAACAACTCATCGAGAACCATCACCGCGAGACCGCGGGGGCCGAGGAGAAGATCCGCGTCCAGGAAGAGCTGTTACAATCCCTCAACGCCGAGTTCCAGCAGATCGATTCCCTTCTCGCCGCCGAGCAGACGAAGTTGCGGGCGCAGCAGGAAGCCGTCCGGCAAGTGGACGCCGAGCTGGCCCGCAAAAACGCCGCCGCGAACGAAACCAAATCGGCGCTCATCGATCTGGAAAGCGCCATCGCCCACAGCCGCAACGAACTTTCCGCGCTCGACCAGAAGAAGAAATACGACGTCGTCCGCGCCCAACGGCTCTCCACCGAGCGATCGCAACTGGAAGACCAGCGGCGCGCGCTCGAACAACGGTTGCAGACCTACAACGACGGGTTGGCCGAGCTTCGCAGCAACGTCGGCGCGTTACAGGCCGCCCTCGCCGCCAAACAATTGGAATTACAAACCGTCACGTCGGCCGTCACCAGCGCCGTCGAGCAACATCACACGTCGGTCGCCGATGCGTCCAGCAAACGCGCCCGCCTGGAAGTGCTGCAACGGTTCTTTGCCGCGCCAGATGGACGTTCGACGCTGGGACAAATCCTCGATGTCGAGCCACCCTACGGCCCCGCCATCGAAGCCGCGCTCAACCATGCCATCCACACGATTCTGGCTGACGACCTCGACGCCGCCCGCCAATTGCTCGCCGGCGACCTGCAGAACCCCGCCGTGGCTGTGCCGGGCCTCTGTAGTGCAGAGCCCGCCGTCCCGATGGCGGAGAACACGAATGCGTCCGGGACGGACGGGGCTACACCGGCCATTTCCATTGTCCGCGTGCGTGATGCGCGGTTCGAGCCGCTCGTGCGCTCGTTGCTCGCCAACGTCGTGATCGCCGACGATCTCGATGCCGCGCTGGCGATCCGCGCGTCCGATGCGCCACGGGCAGTCGCAACGTTAGGCGGCCAGTTCGTGGACGAGCACGGTATCCTCAGCGCCGTCTCCAACAGCCATATCGCCGAAATCAGCGCGTTGTCGCAGGAAGTCGCCCAGCTCCAGGACTGCCTGTCCGGGCAGGAATTGTCCAAGGACGAGCTGGAGCAACAGAAGGCCAATTGCGAAACGGAGCTTTCCGCTCTTCGCGCCGATCTCCACGCCAGGGAAGTGGCCCTGGCGTCGAAAGAGGGCGAACTCAGCGCCTTGGCAACCGAAGGCCGCGATCTGGAGAGCAAGGTCCACACCGTGGTGTTCGAACTCCAATCGATCGAGCAACAGGACGCCGAGGAGAAACAGCGGCGCGAGACCATTGGGAACGGCCTGCGCGAGTCGGAAGGCCGCCAGACCGAATTGCAGCAGCAGATGAGCGCCGCGCAACACGCCGTGGATGAGTTGCTGGCCGACAAGGAGATAATGAACCAGCAACTCACCGAGTTGCGGATCGGCGTCGGCGGCATCGAGCACAAGCGGCGCGCCATCGAGAGCCAGCGCGAACCGATTGCCGCCCGCGTCCGCGACCTCCGCGAACGCATCCAGACCTGTGCCAGCGAAATCACCAGTTACACCGCCAAGATCCAACAATTCCGCGCCGAGATCGCCGAGTCCGAAGCAACGATTACGCAACTCGCCGCCACCCGCGCGCAATCCCAGCAGCGCATCGACGGTCTGCAGCATCAGCGCACCGAAGTGGCCACGGGCATCGGCCACGCCGAAGAAGAATTGCGCGCCGTGCGGAAACAGGCAAGCGAAGCCCAGTCGCAGAAGTCGGGCCTGGAAATCCAACTGGCCCAGAAACGGATGGAAGTCCAGAACCTGAAAGACCGCGTCTGGCAGAAGTATCAGGTCAACGTCAACGACGTGCGCAGCGACACGATCAGCATCACCCTGGCCGACCAGGGCCCGGTGGTCACCGAGCAGGTGCCTATGCCCGTCGATTGGGACGCGTTCGAGTTGCAGGTCACCGAGATGCAATCCAAGCTCGACGCCATGGGGCCCGTGAACGTCGAGGCAATCCAGGAATACGACGAGTTGGAGGAGCGCTACAAGTTCCTGACCCAACAGCACGAGGACCTCGTCAAGGCCAAGGACCAACTGTTGCAGGTCATCGCCAAGATCAATTCCACCACCAAACAACTGTTCAGCGAGACGTTCGAGAAGGTTCGCGAGAATTTCCAGTTGATGTACACCGAGTTGTTCGGGGGCGGCAAAGCCAACCTGATTCTGCTCGATGAACTGGACCCGCTCGAAAGCGGCATCGAAATCGTCGCCCGGCCGCCGGGCAAACAACTCCAGAGCATCACCCTGCTCAGTGGCGGCGAACGGGCGCTCACGGCGACCGCGTTGTTGTTTGCGATTTACATGGTCAAGCCGTCCCCGTTCTGCGTGCTCGACGAATTGGATGCGCCGCTCGATGAATCGAACATCAACCGATTCGTCCGCATCCTGCAGCGGTTCATCACCCAATCGCAATTCGTCATCATCACCCACAACAAACGCACCATCGGCATGGCCGATGCGCTGTACGGGATCACCATGGAAGAACACGGGGTGTCGAAGGTCGTCAGCGTGAAGTTCAGCCCGCGCGAGGAGACCCAGCGCAAGGTCACGGAAAAACAGCGCGAAGAGCAGGAAGCTCGTATCGACGGCTCCGCCTCTGTCGCACAAGCCGCTTCGGCTGACAAAGACGCTTACGGTCTGCGCCCGCACGAGGAAGAGCTGCACAACGACCTGCTCGAGCAGAAGGAACAAACCCTCGCCCCGATTGCCGAGACTGCCCCCGTCATCGCCGACGCCGAACCGACCCTCGGCCAACCCGCTCCCGACGACATCAAGGCCGAAGTCCGGGCCGCCATCGCCGCCGCCGCCGAAGCCTCCGAGTCCGTGGAGCAAACAGTCGAAGAAGCCACGCCAAAACCGGCCACCGACACCGAGCCGCCCGCCGCACCGCAGGCATAGCCGCAGGCTTTAGCCTGTGTCCGCCTTGGCTGTAGGGCAGGCGCTCCGCCTGACGCCGCTGGTTCCGGGCAATCAAATCAGCCTTGTTTCTCGTCGGTCAAAGCTGTAAGAGACTGTTGGAGGAGCGCCTTGGCTCCGCTGTTGATATGAAGTTGACACTTGCACTCGCATTGCTCACTGCAAGTTTTGCATTTGCAGGTGAAATCGAGCACACCATCAGGTCAGTCACTAACGGAATCCGCGTCGTCGATTGGGAAACCTACACACGCAACGGCTCGACAAACCTTCTCCGTGAGACCGATATACGAAAAGGTCTAGTAGGAGCCAGAGTCCACCGAATCTATTGCGGCGGGCAACTCGCAGCCGGCATTCTATGGATGACGAATGGATACACAGTGCTGGTCGAGACTGGACTGAGTGTCCGGGTCAACACCTTCTTCAAGACGGATGGCGAACTTGATTCGGTAATGCTAGGAACAGAAGATGGGCATGTCGTGGATCTATTCACGGCGACCAACGGAGTTCTATATCCGGCTCAAAATTCTGAGATCAAAGAGGCGAACGAGTGCTCACAACTCGCATTTGGGTTCGTCAGCACACTGACCTCGCTGACCAACACGCCCGCGAAGAAGTGATTCCGATGCACGTCGTGACTTGCCCAAGCCGCTTCACGCTGGCCGCGCGACTTTGGTGAGGCTCCATTTCGGTATTCCCCGATGGTCTAACGTTGTGCTACAACGCCGTCGTGCCCGTCGAATTTGATCTATTCGACTCTGCGTACAACGACGTGCTGGCCGCCTCGGGCTACGTCGAATTTCGTAAGCGTCTGACCGCCTACAACTGCCAGAAGTGTCCCCGCGGCAAGGCCCGCAATCACATCGTCATCGACCGCGGCAATCCCGAATCGAAAATCCTCATCGTCAGCGAGCGCCCCGGCGACAACGAAGACGTCATGGCGCAGGCATTCGTCGGGCGGTCGGGCGAATTGCTCGACAAAATCATGGCCAGCATCGGCCTCGACACCAACCGCGACCTGCTTATCGCCAACGTCGTGAAATGCCGGGCCGAAATCGACCGCGCCCCCAGCGCTCACGAGGTGGACGCCTGTTTCCCGTATCTGCGCCGCCAGATTGAATTGATGAAGCCGAAGGTGATCCTGCTGCTCGGCGCGGTCGCGCTGAAATATCTGGTCAAGGATCGCGGCGACGAATTCTCAATGGAACAGGAAGCCGGAAAATTCTTCACCGCTCCGGACTTTCCCGACATTCACTTCATGGTGCTGTATCACCCCGCGTTCCTCCTCCGCGACCCCACCAAGAAGACTGTCATGTGGGAGCACGTCAAGAAGTTGCGGGCGTTTCTCCAGGAACACGGTTGGATGGCGCAAAGATAAAGTTTGGCAAGCACGACGCTTGGCCTACAATCACGACCATGTTGGAAACGGCCATTGAAGCGGCGAGTGAAGCCGCCAAGTTGTTGCGGAAAAATTTCGGCTCGGGGCTGAACGTCAACCAGGCCACGCAGTACGATCTCAAGCTCGAGATCGACGTGCAGTCGCAGCAACTCATCGCCCGGATTATTCTTGCGGATTATCCTGACCACTGCATCCTCGGCGAGGAGTCTTCCGCGGGAAACCCGCAGTCGGACGTGCGCTGGGTCGTCGACCCGCTCGATGGCACGGTGAATTATTTCTACGGCATCCCGCACTATGCGGTGTCCATCGCAGCGCAGGAACGGCGGGGCCCCGATCAATGGGAAACGGTCGTGGGCGTGGTGTTGGACCCCGAACTCGATGAGTTGTTCGTGACCGAAAAAGGCAAACCGTCGATGTTGCACGGTCATCCGATCCACGTCAGCAACCGCACCGAGCTGGCCGAAGCGATCGTCACGATCGGCTTTTTCAAGAACCTCGACGCGATGAACCGCAGCCTCCAGGATTTCACCCGCATGATTTACAAGGTGCGCAAACTGCGGTTGACCGGTTCGGCGGCGCTGGACACGGTGTACGTGGCCTGCGGACGGTTCGATGGCTACATCGAGTACAGCATTCGTCTTTGGGACATCGCCGCGGGCCAGCTCATTCTCGAGAACGCCGGCGGCCGCGTCGAAAGCAAGCCCGCCGCCGAGCCGCATTCGTTCGACGTGCGGATGTGGAACGGGAAAATACCGATGCACGAATTGGTGTTGCCGCCCGTGTAATCATCTTTGCCTTTGCGGATTCATCCGCTAGAGTCGCCTCCCAATTGGGTGACAGTTGGTACACGCGATGAAACGCATTCTTGTCGGCTGGTTGGCCTTGTTCGGCTTCGGCGCGATCCCGGTGTTCGCCGCCGGGTCAGGGGCGACAACCCCGGAACCCCATCCCTTGATGGTGATCCCGTTCGTAGTGCTGCTGCTCTGCATCGCGCTGGTGCCGTTTATCCACAAGCATCATTGGGAAAAACATTACCCGAAGGTCGCAATCGGGTGTGGGCTGGTGACCGCGTTCTATTACGTCGTCGTTTTGCACAACGCCCCGCGGATGTTGATGAGCCTGATCGAGTACGCGGGGTTCATGGGGCTGATTGGTTCATTGTACGTCATCGCGGGCGGAATCCACATCAATATGACGGGGCGCTCGACGCCGGCGGTCAACACCGGCCTGCTGGCCCTCGGAGCGATCATCGCGAATTTGATCGGCACCACCGGCGCCTCGATGCTGTTCATTCGACCGTTCCTGCGGATCAACAAACATCGCGTCGCCCCGTATCACATCGTGTTTTTCATTTTCATCGTCAGCAACATCGGTGGCGTATTGACGCCCATTGGCGATCCGCCTCTGTTTCTCGGCTATCTGAAGGGTGTGCCGTTCTTCTGGCTGATTCAATTGCCGCAGGTGCTGTTGTCGTGGCTGCTGTGCATCGGTGTCTTACTCACATTGTTTTTCGTCATCGACTCAATCAACGTTCACCAACACCAGCCGCAGAGCGCGCCCGTTGCGAAGGATCGTATCCAACTCGAAGGATCGCATAATTTCATCTGGCTATTCTTCATCATCGGATTCGTCGTGGCGCAAAAGGCGGAATGCCTGAAAAGCGTGGAACACTGGCCGCCCGTCGTCTCGATGGGGGACCGGCTGGGTTGGAGCGCAATAAAAACGACCGAAAGCCTCACAACTCTGTTGATGGGTTTACTGATGGTGGGCACCGCGGTTTTATCCTACAGGTTCTCCAACAAGAACGCGTTACGGGAGAATGATTTTCACTTTGGCCCGATTCGGGAAGTTGGGTTTCTGTTTGTCGGCATTTTTGCCACGATGGTTCCCGCGCTGGATCTGTTGGAAACGCACGCCGCCGACTTGGGCATCGCGACGGTCGGGCACTATTACTGGGGAACGGGATGCCTCTCCGCCATCCTCGACAATGCCCCGACGTACCTGAATTTTCTGGCGGTGGCGTTTGGGGTTCAGAATTTGTCGCTGGAGAATCCGGCCCACATGCAGGTGATGCTGGCCCACGCGGCGACAGCCAACTACATCGTGGCGATTTCTCTCGGCGCGGTGTTTTTCGGCGCCGTCACGTATATCGGCAACGGCCCGAACTTCATGGTCAAGAGCATTGCCGAGTCCAGCGGTGTACCATGCCCGAGCTTCTTCGGGTACGTGCTGAAATACGCTTTGCCAATCCTGCTTCCGCTGTTCGCGCTCGTGTCCTGGCTGTTCCCGCGCTGAGGAGCGGCCGTCGCGTCAACGTCAGCGGCTATCTCGCCACGACCGGCTCGGACTCTACTTCGTCGATGCCGCCGTTGCGAATGGCCGGGGGTTGGGGCAACCGATTCGCTCCGCTCCCGCTTCCGTATTCATCGGCGGCGCTGGCCGCACTTGGATTTTCAGCCGCTTGGAGCAACTCTTCCTCCGTCCACGGCGTGCCTCGGGGGGAACGACAGTTCGGGAGAGCGCCCATCCGCTTCAGCAACTCATCCTTGGCGGCGGCTTTCTGATACCCCTCGGCTGGCTCGATAATGCCCTTCGATAACAATTCCAACAGCGAATCGTTGAGCGAGCACATGCCTTCTTTGCGGCCCATTTGGATGAAGCTGGGGATCTGCTGCAGTTTGCCTTCGCGAATGTTCGCGGCAAGGGCGTAGTTGCTCATCATAATCTCCAGCGCCGCCACGCGGCCGCCACCCTTCTTCTTGCACAACGCCTGGGAAACGACCCCGCGCAACCCCTCGGCGAGACTGCAACGAACCTGCGGTTGTTCATCCGCTGGAAACTGGTTGATTAACCGATCAACTGTCGTGTGCGCGCTATTGGTATGCAAGGTGCCAAAAACCAAATGCCCCGTCTCGGCTGTTTCCAACGCAATGCGCACCGTTTCCAGGTCGCGCATTTCGCCCACCAGAACGATATCGGGATCTTCACGGAGCGCCGCCCGCAACGCACGCTTGAAGCTGTCCGTATGGGAATGAACCTCGCGCTGGTTGATGAGACACTTCTTGTTGGTGTGCACGAACTCGATGGGGTCTTCAATCGTAATGATGTGGTTCGAGCGATGTTCGTTGATGAAATCGATAATCGCGGCCAGCGTGGTCGATTTGCCGTTGCCGGTTGGACCGGTAACCAGTACCATGCCCTTCTGCAGGAAACACAACTTCTTGATCGAGTCGGGTAATCCCAATTCCTCGAAGCTGAGTATCCTCGACGGAATCAGACGAAAGACGGCTCCGATGCCGTTGCTGTCGGCAAAGACATTGCCGCGGTAACGGCCCGCCCCTTCAAGGTCATAGGCGAAATCTGTGTCGTGCGTCTGCTCCCATTCCAGCCGGTTGCGCTCGGGAATGATCTCATAAATGAGCTTCTCGACCGCGTCAGCCGTGAGAATCTCCCTGCCGACGACGGTAATCGTCCCCGCGATGCGGAAGGTCGGGCGATTCCCGCTGGATAGATGAAAGTCCGAAGCCCCTTGGGCCACCATGGCTCGGAAGTACTGGTCTAATGCAGGCATGAATTCTCCAGGAGCAGGGCCAATGCCATGAATGCTTAGGCTAAACTCATCTTTCTCGGGAACATAGGCCTCAGACTGCTTGTCATACCAGGCGAGCGGTGCTAGCATGCGCGAGCACTTGGAGATCGGGCGATGTATAAAGAATTTTACGGACTGCGCGAATATCCGTTCAATATGACGCCGGATCCGCAGTTCCTCTTTCTGAGCCGCCATCATCGTGTCGCCCTCGATGTGTTGTTGTACGGTATCAGCGAACGGAAAGGGTTCATCGCCATCACCGGCGAGGTCGGCGCGGGAAAAACCACACTCTGCCGCGCCCTGTTGAATTCGCTCGATGCCCGGACGAAGACCGCGCTGATTCTCAATCCGTCCCTGTCCGACTCCCAGATTTTGCGGGCGATCACCGAGGAGTTTCGCCTGCAACCCGCCAAGACCACCAAGAAAGACCTGTACGACACGATCAACGCGTTCCTGTTGCGCGAGTTGGCGGCAAACCACAACGTCGCGCTGATCATTGATGAAGCCCAGAACCTCAAGCCGAGCGTGCTCGAGCAAATCCGCTTGCTCTCCAACCTCGAAACCGAGAAGGAAAAGTTGCTCCAGATCGTGCTCGTGGGGCAGCCGGAATTGGCCGAGATACTCGACCGCGAAAGTTTGCGCCAGCTCAAGCAACGCATTTCCTTGCGGTATCACGTCGCGTCGCTCGAGCCCGGGGAAGTCGGCGAGTACATCGAGCACCGCTTACGGGTCGCGGGTGGCGACGGGCGCATCCAATGGGCGCCGGAAGCGTTGACCTTCATCTATTCCTATTCGCGGGGCATTCCCCGCCTGATCAACGTGCTCTGCGACAAGGCGCTGTTGGCCGGCTACATTGCCGAAACGTTTGTCATTGACGCGACCAACATCCGACGCGCCATCGAGGACACCGAATGCCGGCTTCCCGCCAGGGCCACGGAACCCACGTCGGAGGTCCTCGCCGGATGAGCCTGGTTCACGAGGCCCTTCGCAAAGCCGAGCGGGAAAAGCAACGCAAGGTCGGCACCGTGCCGGCCGCGCCGGCGCAACCCCATCATCCCCCGCAACCGGAACCGGATCAGCTTCACGAGCCGGTGCTTCATACGCCTGTCGCGGCGGCACCGGTCGCCCCGGCAACACAAGAAGCGGCTTCTCATCCGCCATCGCCAACGACGGACCGGCCGCGGGAGGTAAGCCACTTCCTGCTGCCGACGCTGATTGGTTGCGTGGCCATCGTCGCCATCCTTGCCATCGTATTTCTCGTGAGCAACGCTTCCTCGGTTCTTCGTCAAACGAAACCGAATGCGCCGGCTGCCGTGCCGGTGGCTTCAGGTCCCGTTGCCCAATCAACCGTGCCGGTCACCCCACCCGCGGCCACGCAACCAGTTGCGCAGCCGAAAGTCGACCCGGCGCCAACACCGAATGCCCCGCCACCGGCAGCGCCGCCCATCGACGAATCGAAATACAAAATCAGCGGCATCATGAAGGATCCCGACGGCAAATCCGTGGCCGTCATCAACGGCCGCGTCGCCTACGAAGGCTATTACATCGACGGCGCCACCGTGGAGAAAATCGAAACCGACCGCGTGACGATCGACGTCAAAGGCCAGAAGGCGTTGCTCCGACTGCATTAGGCCGGGGACGACCGCTGCTCAACCCCGTTTCCGCCCATCCCGTAGCGCGCGGTCGATCTCCCGTTCGGCCGTCTTGCGTTTCAGCGTTTCGCGCTTGTCGATCTCGCCCTTGCCTTTGCCCAGGCCGAGCAGGACCTTGGCGAAGCTCTTGGTGAAATAAATCTTCAGCGGAACCAGCGCCATGCCCTTGGTGTTGAGCTGGCCGGCAAGCCGGTCGATCTCCTTGCGGTGCAGCAACAGCCGGCGCGGGCGGAGCGGATCGACGTTGTAACGGTTGCCGAACTCGTAGGGATTGATATGCGCGTTGTACAGCCAGCACTGGCCACGTTCGACGCGCGCGAACGCTTCGTCAATCGAGGCGCGCGCGTTGCGCAGGGACTTGACCTCCGTGCCTTTCAGTTCGATGCCCGCCTCGTACGTCTCCGTGATGAGATAATCGCGACGGGCTTTGTGGTTGTGAATCGTCGGGACCATCCACAGCCAGTATATTGGCCGCGCCGACCCAATCCCAACCCAAAAACGCGCGTCCGCTACTCGGTCGGACTGGGCGCAGGCGCTTCGGGCACGGCCTCGCCTTCGCCGGCGAGTTCGTACGTGAGCTTGCCCTCGCTGATTTCTTTCAGTGCGATTTCGGAGAAATCCATCCGCGCATCGGTCTGCGTAATCGGGCGATGGCCTTGGGCAAGCTGACGGACGCGCCTTGACACCAGGTTGACAAGCAACTCGGGGTTGGGAACACGTTGCTGCGCAGGCTCCAGATATTTACTCTTCATCCGTAAAGGAATCGCAACTCTAGGGGAAACCGTTTCCATCGACAAGCCTTATTTTAAGTGAGCCGCGACTGTATGGCAAACCGCCCGTAACGACAAGCCCCAATTTTCGCCACCCGCCCCAAGTCGCTGTCATTCTGAGCGAAGCGAAATCGCCGCGAGCCGTCTATCGTGCGACGGCAAATCTCTGTCGTTGCTCCCGCCACACCCGCCGCCGACTCGGCGTCCTTCCCAAGACCTTGTCATTCTGAGCGAAGCGAAAGCCGAGTCCGACGGAGCCGAGTCTTCGAGACGCGACCATGCCGTGCCGAGGTCGCAAACGCGCCAAAGGTGTGCCGCTGGCGCAACCATCGCAGTTGTTGTCCCCGTCTACGTAGTGCGACGCGTGGAACAAAAAGCCCGCACCGACCGTTTACCCTGTTTACCCTGAGTCCGTCGAAGGGAGCAGCGTCGAAGGGCCCGCGCCCTCCTCTACAAACTCCAGCACTTCCAGAAACTCGGCTACGAGATCTATCCGCCTTAGGAGGACTCGTCCGCCTGTTCGAACAACCCATTTTGACGCATTTTGGGGGTCGAACTGGCCAAAAAACCCTGCCATGCCCCCCCAAACTTGGGTTCGTTTTTGGCTTTGTTTTTTGGAATTTTCCACGCCGGCTTGAACAAACTTGGGTTCGTTTTCCGAAATCACGTCTTCTTGAAGCGACCATGTCGTGTCCAGGTCGCAATCCCGCCGTTAGCCCAGCCGTTTTCTTCCCCAGCGTCATCCTGAGCCTGTCGAAGGACCCCTCATCAGCCATCCCCCATTGACCATCTTTCACTATCCCCTATGTCAAAGAACGACGTGTGGCGACCCTACCACGAATGCCCCACCGCGTCCAGCAAAAACTATCACTTACCGATAATCGATTTACCCATTCCGCCAAAGGTTGTCATCCTGAGCTTGCCTGCCCTGAGCGCAGTCGAAGGGTCGAAGGATCTCTGTCGTTTCCGCCAATTCTCCTCGCCCCTTGAGGGGAATCGAGTCGGACGAGAAGCCGCTGGTTGTGCCGAGGCGGCAAAGGATTAAGGTGAGGGGACAGCCTCCCGCTCGATCGCTCGCGCGCCTCTGGCGGGTTGCCGTCGTGCAGCTTGTGTCGTTGTAGGCCCCGCGCCCTCCGCGTCGTTGTGGCTGCGCTTGTGTAAGCCGAGTCCGACGAGACGCGGCCAATCCTTGCCTCGGCCGCAACCGTAGCCCGTGTAGCGTCCGCTGTCCACAGCGGAATTCCCCCGGATCTACCGCCTTCTGAATTCTGGCTCCTGACTCCCCGCCCCGTCCCGCTGAATGCGCCCCGCATTCACCCTGAGCTCCGCGAAGGGCCAACCCGCCGACACGCCTCAATTCCGGTGTAGCGTCCGTTCTCCCGAGCGGAAAGCCTGATGCGTGCTGTCGTGTCGGCCCGCCTCAGGCGTGGCTCTGTCGCCGTGCGGTCGCCCCGCCCCGTCCCGCTGAATGCGCCCCGCATTCACCCTGAGCTTTATCCGCCGCAGGAGGACCGTCGAAGGGAGCAGCGTCGAAGGGCTTGTCCTGAACCCTGCGAAGGGCTTGTCCTGTTTACCCTGAGTCCGGTCGAAGGGAGTTCCGCGAAGGGCTTGCCCTGTTTACCCTGAGTCCGTCGAAGGGAGCGAAGTCGAAGCTTTACCCGCCACTGGCGGGCTTGCCCGCCTCCGGCGGGGATCTCTCCCGCCAACCCGTTTATCCTGAGCCCGCGAAGGGCTTATCCTGAGCGAAGCCGAAGGGCCGACAAACTCAAGCGATCCAGAGAATGAAATCCACCGTTTACAGAGTCGACCCCAATCGTTGATTGCTAAGCGCGTTCCGTCTGGAGGGCGAGCCTCCCGGCGAGCCGCACCTGCCCCCCGCCGCCAGGCATTTCAGAATTGACAAACCTCCAAATTTACAGCATAAAACTTGCGGAGAAGCTACTTCGCCCGATGGGCGGCTCATGCCGCAGTCTTGGAAAGCGAGCGCGTGTGGGACAGGTTATCGTGGTGGCCAAAGGAAGAAACCTATAGGATAGGTACTAACCACAAACCAATCCGCATGGCTGTGAGCGCGAAGTGAGGAGCGCCAGATGTTACCATTCATTTTCCCCATCGTTATCGCAAACCCAAAACGAAATCTCTTCCCCAGACTCCCCGGTGTGGACTGGCTGCTCGGCATCACACTGGCGGGATTGGTCTCGGCCGCGCCGCTCCCAGCCAACGCCCAGGTCGTGACCCAGGGCCAACTCGTCGCCACGTTCAACTTTGGGGGCGGGGCAATGGTGTACGACTATACCCGCAATCGCGTCTATGCCACCGTGCCCGCCAGCAACAGCGTCGCGATCATTGATGCGCAGCAGCTCCAGTTGTTAAGCATGATCTTCATCGGTTCCAATCCCCAGGACCTGAGCATTTCGCAAGACGGCTCGCGACTCTACGTCGCCAACTCCGGCGCGAACGTCAACGGCATCGGCATCGTGGACCTTAACAATCTCGTCGCGCTACCGGGTTTTACGACCTCAAACACGGTGTGGTCTGTCTTTGCCGGGTTGAGCAACCAACTCTATGCATTGTCTGGGTCTGGCATTTACACTCTCAACAGCGCCAATGGAGCGGTCCAAGGCCAGTCTCTCGATAGCTTTGACATTTATGGCGGCGCGATCCGCGGCACACCGGACCGCAAAACCCTGTTTTATGCGCAGTATGGTCTCGACCCATCGAGCCTCACACGCATCGATATCAGTGGAACGAACCCGGTGGTCCTGGAGACAATATCGCCCGGTGAGAACGGGGAGAGCCTTGACGTCAGCCCCCTCGGCCATTACGTGGTTTTTCCCAACGGCGCCCCCTACGATATCCCCTTGTTCTGCACGACAAACCTGAACCTTACCTACGGGACGTTCAATACTGGCGCGTACCCAAACCAAGCCACATTCGATCCAGCCGAACGCTATCTCTATGAGCAACACGGCGGCGGTTCCGTGGGAATCTGGAACGTATCCACCTTCGTCAAAATTGGATCGATCCCCACCGGTGGCTCACCCATGCTCGTGGACAGCACGGGAGAGTTGTTGTTCGTCGACAATGGTTCGACCATCGAAGTGCGCGGCACCGGGGCGCCGTCGCTTGGTCCCACCACACCGCCCGTTCCACAGCTAAGCATTGCTCGATATTCCGACCCGTTCGCTTCCATGCTGCAACTCGGTTGGCAAACCCGAATCACTCAGACGTATCAGTTTCAAACATCGACGGATATGGTCAATTGGGCGAATGCGGGAAGCCCCATTATCGGCAATGGATCGTGGACAAACTTCTATGATTTTCTTCAAGGTCAGCAAAAATTCTACCGATTGCAGATTCAAAATCAGTAGCGCCGTAGACCTCATTGGTCCTGCGACCGCGTAGCGCCCCGGCCTGCCCGCCCAACTTCGGCGCGGCGAAGGCCCGAGCGGAAAATCTGGTGCGTGGTGTAGTGTCGCCCCGCCTCCGCACCGCCCGTGTGGTCGTCCGTAGAACGGTGCGTCTCGCCCGTTTAACCCCCCGTCAAACGCCCCACACCCCCGCGTCTCCGTCCCCCATCGGCCCGCCGCCGCGCACCGCCCTGTTTACCCTGAGTCCGTCGAAGGGAGCAACGTCGAAGGGCTTGTCCTGTTTACCCTGAGTCCGTCGAAGGGAGCAACGTCGAAGGGCTTGTCCTGTTTACCCTGAGCTTTATCCGCCGCAGGAGGACCGTCGAAGGGAGCAACGTCGAAGCTTTACTCGCCACTGGCGGGCTTGCCCGCCTCCGGCGGGGATCTCTCCAGCCAACCCGTTTATCCTGAGCCCCCGAAGGGCTTGTCCTGTTTACCCTGAGATGTATCGAAGGGAGCGGCGTCGAAGGGTTTATCCTGAGCCCGCGAAGGGCTTGTCCTGAGCAATGGCGAAGGGCCGACAAACTCAAGCGACTCAAGAATGAAACCTACAGTTTACGGAGTCGACCCTGATGACAGGTCTGATCCTGACTGCTAGCTCATCTCGAGAAATCCGACCTCCCGGAGAAAGGGCAGAGCCTCCAAGCCCTTTGGATCAAAGTTGTATGTGACCTTCGGTGATGACGGAAACCGGTTTTGGATTTGATTCCTTTCGGCGTTCGTCAGTCCATAGCTGGAACAATACACCTGACCGAATCCCCATTCTTTCATTTGTAGTCGTTCCAAATTCGTTCGGTGATAACCAAAGCCCAAAAAGCAAATCTTCTCCGCTTCTGCCAAATACTGCACCGACCTCCTGAACTGCAGGGAATCCTGAACGTCATCATGGATTATCTTAATACCGGTGGCTGCTCGTCTTATGATCTGAGTCGAAGTAGTTGTCGAATAGGGGCGGCCACCCGGATGAAAAAATGGTAGCGGGTCTAACATCCCATGCAGGTGGAAAATTGGTATTGTGTTTAGAAGGTCCACCGTTACTTCGTGCGAAATGCCGTACTTGTACTTAATTGCGGTATACAAGAATTGCTCAAGGGAACGGTCGTAATTGAATGTGATGATTGTAAGCCTGTTGTGATGAAAACGTTCCTTGGTAGCGTTCAACGCACGGAATAAATACTGATACCAGCCGCCTCGCAGTTTGTTTTCGTCCTCATGCGGGATTATGGCTTGGGCAATAGCGTCTTTGCCAACGGGCGCAAAATCCGGCCTGTGTTCCAAAAACTCGTCGACAGAACTTGCCTGGGACGCCGCCATTTCCGCAGCAAACGCTTGAACTACCGTCTGACCATTGAGAGCCATCAGGTCTATCCCGAATTTGTTATTAAGCGGATCCATCAGCCAAGCACAAATCTCACTCACCATCTGTTGCCCAAGCGGATACCCGTACGGAGCACTTGCTCCTGCCCCCAAAATTAAAACTGTTGGTTCTTCAATCATGCGCGTGTTCGCTCCGCCGATCCCAGATCCGAGCCCTCAAAAGACTTTCCTGAACGTCCTCGATGCATTTTCACCTCCACGATCATGTTATCTCGAGAATTGCGGTCACCCCTGTGGTCCGTAGTTCTCACCGGCACACGCTTCCAAAGCAAAGAGGGGCGAGCCTCTCGGCCCGCCCCTCCGCGTCTAGTCTTTGTACTTCGGACTCAACTTAGTAGTCCATGCCGCCGCCGTAGCCGCCGCCGCCCGGAGGACCCATCGGCGCCTTTTCCTTCTCGGGCACCTCGGTGACACAGCATTCGGTGGTCAGCAACAGACCGGCGATGCTCGACGCGTTTTGCAGGGCCGTGCGCGCAACCTTGGTCGGATCAATAATCCCCGCCTTGCCCATGTCCACGTACTCCAGCTTCTCCACGTCGAAGCCCTCCCAGCCTTTGCGGGCCTTGACTTCCTGGACAACCAGCGAGCCTTCCCAGCCGGCGTTGTCCGCCAACTGGCGCAATGGCTCCTCCAGCGCCCGCTTGACGATGTCCACGCCAATCGCTTCGTCGCCCTTGAGCTTGAGCTCTTGGAGCACCGGAAGCGAGCGAATCAACGCCGTGCCGCCGCCCGGCACTATGCCTTCCTCGACTGCCGCGCGGGTCGCGTGCAACGCGTCTTCGACACGCGCCTTCTTTTCCTTCATTTCCGTCTCGGTCGCCGCGCCGACGTACACCACCGCCACGCCGCCCGCCAACTTCGCCAACCGCTCCTGCAGCTTCTCGCGGTCGTAGTCGCTGGTGGTCTCCTCGATGGCCTTGCGGATCTGATTGATGCGGCCCTGAACGTCGCTCGATTTGCCCGCGCCCTCGACAATCGTCGTGTTCTCCTTGTCGATCACGATCTTCTTGGCGCGACCGAGGTCATCCAACTCGACTTTCTCGAGCTTGATGCCGAGGTCTTCGCTGAGGAACTTGCCGCCGGTGAGGATGGCAATGTCTTCCATCATCGCCTTGCGCCGATCGCCAAAGCCGGGGGCCTTGACTGCCGCCACCTGGATCGTGCCCCGCAACTTGTTGACGACCAGCGTCGCCAGGGCTTCGCCTTCGACTTCCTCGGCGATGATCAACAGCGGCTTGCTGAGCTTCGCCGTCTTCTCCAGCAACGGCAGCATATCCTTGAGGCTGCTGATCTTCTTCTCGTTAATCAGGATGTACGCGTCTTCAAGCACCGCTTCCATCGTCTCGGCATTGGTCACGAAGTACGGCGAGAGATACCCCTTGTCGAACTGCATGCCTTCCACCACGTCCAGCGTGGTTTCAATGCTCTTGGCTTCCTCGACCGTGATCGTGCCGTCCTTGCCAACCTTGTCCATTGCGTCGGCAATGATGTTGCCGATGGTCTTGTCGCCGTTGGCGGAAATGGTCGCCACCTGCTGGATCTCACTGCGGTCCTTGACCTTCTTGCTGATCTTGACGAGGTTTTCCACCACCGCCTCCACCGCCTTGCCGATGCCGCGTTGCAACGCCATCGGATTGGCGCCCGCGGTCACGTTGCGCAACCCCTCGCGGTAAATCGATTCCGCCAACACGGTCGCCGTGGTCGTGCCGTCGCCGGCGATGTCGCTGGTCTTACTGGCGACTTCGCGCACCATTTGGGCGCCCATGTTCTCGTACGGCTCTTCGAGCTCGATCTCCTTGGCCACCGTCACGCCGTCCTTGGTAATGGTGGGGGACCCGAACTTCTTGTCGAGCACCACGTTGCGGCCCTTCGGCCCGAGCGTGACCTTGACGGCCCGGCTCAGTTTTTCCACTCCGCGCAGCAGCGACTTGCGCGCGTCCTCGTCAAACAACAATTGCTTTGCAGCCATGATAAATCACTCCTTTTGTATGTTCGTACTTATTCGATCACGCCGAGGATGTCGTCCTCGCGCATGATCAGGTAATCCTTGCCATCCATCTTGATCTCCGTGCCGCCGTACTTGCTGATCAGCACGCGATCACCCTTCTTGACTTCGAATGGAATCAACTTGCCGTGCTCATCCCGTTTGCCAGTGCCTACCGCGATGACCTTGCCTTCCTGCGGCTTCTCCTTGGCGGTATCCGGAATGATGATCCCGCCCTTCTTCACTTCCTGGTCTTCGACCGGTTGCACCAGCACCCGATCGCCCAACGGTTTTACGCTCATGTTTCTCCTGACTCCTTTGGTTTTTGTTTGTCGTTTAAATCCTGGTGGCACAGGCGCTTGCCCTGAGCCTGCCGAACGGGTCGCCGCCCGCGATCAAGTCCCCCGGCAAGCCCGAAGGCTTGCGCCACCACCCGCAAACTCACGGCTTCTTCTTGTCGTCGTCCACCATCTCGAAGTCGGCGTCCACCACGTCGCCTTCCTTGCCGCCCGCCTTCTTCGCCTCCGCGCCGGCCTCCGGTTGCGGCCCGGCGCCCGGACCCGGCCCGGGCGCAGCGCCCGCGCCGGATTTCTCCCGCGCTTTCGCGTAGATGTCCGATGACACGCCGTGCCAGACCTCGGTCAATTGCTCCTCGGCGCTCTTCATCGCGTCGAAGTCGTCCCGCTTGAGCCCGTCCTTGACCTTCTCGATGGCGCCTTCGAGCTTCTTCTTCTGGTCGTCGCTGATAATGTCCTTGTGCTCCTTCATCAGCTTCTCGGTCTCGTACACGCGCTGGTCGCAACGATTCTTCAACTCGACCTTCTCGCGCAGGTTCTTGTCCTCCTCGGCGTGCGCCTCGGCTTCCTTCTTCATCTTCTCGACTTCGTCCTTGTTCAACCCGCTGGAAGCCGTGATGGTGATCTTCTGCGACTTGCTCGTGCCGAGGTCCTTGGCGCTGACGTGCAGGATGCCATTGGCGTCGATATCAAACGTCACTTCGATCTGCGGCACGCCGCGCGGCGCCGGCGGAATCTCCGTCAGATGGAACCGGCCAATCGTCTTGTTGTCCCGCGCCATCGGGCGTTCGCCCTGCAGGACGTGGACTTCCACGCTGGTCTGGCTGTCGGCCGCCGTCGAGAAGATTTCGCTCTTGCGGGTCGGGATCGTCGTATTGCGCGGGATCAACGTCGTGAACACGTTGCCGAGCGTTTCGATGCCCAGCGACAACGGCGTCACATCCAGCAACACAATGTCCTGTTTGACCTGGCCCGTCAGCACTCCCCCCTGGATGCCCGCGCCGACCGCGACGACCTCGTCGGGATTGACGCCCTGATGCGGCGCCTTGCCGATGAGCTTGCGGGCGATCTCGATGACCTTCGGCATGCGGGTCATGCCGCCGACCAGCACCAGTTCGTCCACCTTGGACATGTCGAGCTTGCCGTCGCGCAGGCAGGCCTCGACGGGGCCGATCGTGCGGTCGACGAGTTCGTCGCAAAGTTGTTCCAGCTTGGCCCGCGTCAGTTTCTTGACGATATGTTTCGGCCCGCTGGCGTCCGCGGTGATAAACGGCAGGTTGATCTCGTACTCCATGGCGCTGGAGAGCGCGATCTTGGCCTTCTCGCTTTCCTCCTTGATGCGCTGGAGCGCGTCGGGCTGCTTCCGCAGATCGATGCCCGCGTCCGCCTTGAAATCGTCGGCGATCCAGTTCATGACCCGCTCGTCGAAATCGTCGCCGCCGAGGTGCGTGTCCCCGTTGGTGGCGAGGACTTCGAATACGCCGTCGCCGATGCTCAGTAACGAAATGTCGAACGTGCCGCCCCCGAGGTCGTAGACCGCGATGTGCTCGTCCTTCTTCTTGTCCAGGCCGTACGCCAGCGACGCCGCAGTCGGCTCGTTGATAATGCGCAGAACGTCGAGACCGGCGATCTTGCCGGCGTCCTTCGTCGCCTGACGTTGGGCGTCGTTGAAATACGCGGGTACCGTGATGACCGCCTGCACGATCTTCTCGCCCAGATAGGCTTCGGCGTCGGCTTTCATTTTGGCCAGAATCATCGCCGAGATTTCCGGCGGCGAGAACGTCTTCTGTTCATTGGCGACCGACACCTTGACATGGGCATCGCCGTTCGGACCGCGCACGACTTCGAAGGGGACGCGCTTGCGCTCCAGTTCGACTTCCTCGTACTTGCGGCCCATGAACCGCTTGATCGAGTAGACCGTGTTCCGTGAGTTCACCACGGCCTGGCGCTTTGCCGCCTGGCCGACCAGACGTTCACCCGATTTCGTAAAAGCAACGACGGACGGCGTGGTGCGCCCGCCTTCCGCGTTCGGAATGACGACGGGCTCCCCACCCTCCATGATCGCCATACACGAGTTCGTCGTCCCCAAATCGATTCCTAAAACTTTTGGCATTGTGCGTTTGCTCCTCTCTGAGCATGAAAACCCGTCAGTTGTTTAGCAATGCTGATGCCACGGAAACCGTCAAGTACACACGTTGCTCGCAGCGAACAGCTTGCAAATATTTCCGACGGCGGGCAATGTGTGCCATGTCACAGTGAGTGTGCCACACTGACGCAGACAAGTGTGCCACAAGCGCCATCATGTCACAGCTTGACCGGCCTCCCAAGGCCGGCGAATATCTCCCTTTATGAAGTGGAATGTCTTCGTCACGCGCCGCATCTCCCCCGAGGGTCTCGAGGAGCTTCGCAAGGCGGACGTGAATATCGATTTGCACGACGAACAAGAAGCTCTGCCGCGCGACGAGATGCTCGCCCGGGTGCGCGACTGCGATGGCGTGATCATCACCGGCGGCGAGCGCGTCGACGCGGGATTCTTCGCTGCCGCGCCCCGGCTGAAGGTTGTTTCCTGTCACGCGGTTGGCTACGACAATGTCGATATTGCTGAGGCCACCCGCCGCCGTGTGATCGTAACCAACACACCCGACGTGCTCACCGACGCCACCGCTGATCTCACGTGGACGCTGATTCTCGGCGTGGCCCGACGCGTCGTCGAGGGCGACCGCCTTGCACGCTCCGGTGAATGGCGCGGGCTGGCGCCCACGCTGTTGCTGGGCGTCGACGTGACGGGCAAAACCCTGGGTATCGTCGGCGCCGGACGCATCGGCGTGGCGGTGGCGAAACGGGCGACGGGTTTTTCGATGCGCATCCTCTATTTCGCGCGTGCCGCAAAACCAGACATGGACGCGCTGGGCGCCAGGCGGGCAACCGTTGACGAGATCCTGCGCGAGTCGGACTTTCTCAGTGTGCACGTCCCGCTCACCGCCGAGACGCGGCACCTGTTTGGTGAAGCCGAGTTCCGCAAGATGAAGCCGACGGCCCGCTTCATCAACATGGCTCGGGGCCCGGTGCACGATGAGGCGGCCCTGGCGCGCGCGCTGCGCGAGGGCTGGATTGCCGGCGCCGGCCTCGACGTGTACGAGCACGAGCCGAGGATCGACCCCGAACTCGTGCGCCTGCCGAACGCGTTGTTGTTGCCGCACATTGGCAGCGCCACGGTCGAAACCCGCCGCCGCATGGCCATCCTGGCAGCCGAGAACTTATTGGCGGTTCTGGAACGACGTCCGTGCCCGAACGTTGTTAACCCCGCCGCGTTGTAGCTGCTGTTGTAGCTGCGCTTTCCACCCCGATTTCGAGATCGGGGCTATGAACCGCAGGTCTTTGCTCCGAGACGGGGCGGCGCTTCGCAGAAGCGCCGCTACACAACCTTGAATCCCAGCGCCGCGAATTTTGCGCGCAATTCTTCGCTGGTGCCCCGCAAGACAAGCTCGGTGTTAAAGAATTCGCGGCGGACCGGGTATTCAGCGCGCAATTTGTCAAATGAACGGATTTCGTTTCGCAACGCGGCGTCGTCGGCCTTGATGTTGTAGATGCGATGAACCGCATCACGGAGAGCGTCCTCGTCATCGGTCGCCGGCTCAACCAGAACACGGAGTTGGGGAATCGGCGGCGGCGGAAGTTTCGGAGTCCATTCGGGCGGGACGTTGAAGAACTTACAGACCGCGCCGTAGATCATGCGGATCCCATTCACCTTGCCGTCGAAACTGTACCCGGCGATGTGGGGCGTGCCGATGTCTACCACGTCGAGCAACTCGGGCGAAATGTTCGGTTCGTTTTCCCACACGTCGAGCACGACACCGCCGAGGCGCTCGCCGTCGATGGCTTTGAGCAGGGCCCGGTTGTCCACCACGGCGCCACGGGCCGTATTGAACAGAATCGGTTTGCGATCCTCCAAAGCGTCGAGACGATCCTTGTCGAACAAATGGAACGTCGCGTCCTCGCCATCACGCGCCAGGGGCACATGCAGGGTAATGATGTCGGCCTCCGCGAGCACGCGTTCGAGCGGGACAAAGTGTGGCAGCTTTTCCGCGCGCTGACGCGGCGGGTCATTCTGCAGCACGCGCAGGCCGAGACCCTCCGCATAACGCACCAAGCGCGAACCGACATTGCCGACACCAATCACCCCGAGCGTCTTGTCCCGCAGATGGAATTTCCGGAACCTGGCCACCGATAGCATCGCCGCCACGACATATTCGGCCACGGAATTGGCGTTGCTGCCCTCCGCGCGGGCAAACCCAATCCCTTTTTGCGACAAGTACTCTCGATCGATGTGATCGAACCCAATCGTTGCGGTAGCGACAAATTTCACCCGGCTGCCATCCAATAGAGCGGCGTTGACCGGTGTAACGGACCGCACCAGCAAAATGTCCGCATCGCGCACTATATCGGCAGTAATCTCACGTCCGGGCACGAGCCGCACGTCGCCGAGAGAGCCAAACGCCTCTGGCACAAACGGGATATTGGGATCGGCGACGATCTTCATGGGTTGCACGGGGAGACTGTAGCAATGATTTTGGCGTTTGACGAGGGTGGACGAGGCGGGTATCCTCCCCAAGCTTCACCAAGGAATACAAAAACATGTTTATCAGTATGCAAGGGGTGGTCCGGAAACACGGGCCGCTGATTCTGGGGGTCATCCTCGCAGTTAGTGTTGGACTGGGGCTTCTGTTCACTCCGTCCGGCTCGATCATGGGCCGGAGACAACAGCGCGGCGGTGCGTTGCCGACAATCGGGGGCAAGCCCGTTGATTTTGCCGAGTTTCAAAATGTGCGCAATAACGTGCTGGCGGGGGTCGCCATGTCGCGGGGCCGCCAACCCGTGCATACGGCGGCGTTTGAAGACGATCTGAACATTCAAGCCCTCCAGGATCTGGTTCTTCTGCATAAAGCCAGGGAGTTGGGGGTCCACGTAAGCGATGACGAAGTGGTTCGGCAGATTCGTGCGTTGCCCATCATGCTCGACGAGCAAACCAAGCAGTTCGACCCCAACAATTATCAGCGGTACCTGATTATCCTCAACAATCTCAACATCAGCGAAGCCCAGTTCGAGGATGTCATTCGTCAGGAACTCATCCGGGCGCACCTGCGCGCCATGATCAGCTCCGCGGCGGAGGTCACGCCCGCGGAGTTGCAGCTCTCCTATAACATGCTCGAGGAGCAAACGAAAATTGACTATGTGGAACTCAACGCCGCCGACCACAAGGACACTTCCGCGGTCACCGACGAGGAAGCCAGGACCTACTACGGAGCGAACCAGGAGAAATTCCGCACGCCCGCCACGGTGAAAGTGCGTTACGTCTACTTCACGATTTCTGACGCCAGGAAATCCGTCACGATCGGAGACGACGACATCAGCGAATATTACGAGCGCAACAAGAGCAGGTACGCCGACGCCTCCGGCCAACCGAAGCCATTGGCGGACGTGAAGGACGATCTCAAGAAAGACCTGCTCGACCTTCGCGCCGAGCGGCTCGCCGGCGACCGCGCCACCGCGTTCTCCGTAAAGCTCGTGCCCCAGCCCGGCGCCCCGACACCCGACTTCACGAAGATTGCCGCCGACGCGGGTCTCACCGCCAGGGAGACGGACTTTTTTGATTTGCGCGCCGCGGTCAACGGCGTGGATGCCGGCCCGGAGTTCAACCAGGCGGCGTTCGCGCTCGGCCCGGAAATGCCCTTTAGCGATCCCGTGCGCGCCAAAGATGGTTACTATGTGCTGCAGTACGTCGCCAGTAAAGCCAGCGAGATCCCCTCGTTTGAGGAAGTCAAGGCGCAGGTCGTTGACCGCATCCGGCAACAGCGCACCTACGACGCGACAGTGAAGCAGGGGCGCGAACTCGACGCCAAGGTCAAGGCGGCGGTCGCCGCCGGCAAGGGTTTCACCGACGCGTGCGCCTCTTACAAGCTTACGGTGAAAACCTCCGAACCGTTTACGTTCACCGGCGGAGCGACCAACTTCCCGTACGCCAGCAGCGTCAAAGAACTTGCGCTCGGGATGGCCACGAACGCGGTCAGCGATTTTCTCACGACACCCACGGGCGGAATTTTCTTCCACCTGAAACAGCGCGAGCCGCCGAAGCCGCTCGAGTTTGATTCGCAGGCCACGAAACTGTTGGAGGCGCAGCTGCTGCAGCAGAGTCGCCAGGCGCTGTTCGAGGATTGGGCCAACTCCGTGATGCGGGCGGAACAGGTCGACTACAAACGCCGGGTGCCCCCGACGCAACCACGCTCGCCGGCGGGAGAAACCGAGCCGACCGAACCACCGGCTCCCGCAAACTGACCGTCGCGCGTCGGGTCGTTACCGTCCCGCCCGGCACGCCCTCACGAATTCCCGGAAAAGCTTGAGGAATTCAGGGGCTCTTTTCACCAACCGCTCCGGATGGAATTGCACCGCGCAGCAAAACCGTGCGTCGGGCTTCTCGATCGCCTCGATGACGCCGTCCGGCGCGCGCGCGACGACTTCAAAGCCACGCGCGACACGGTCCACGGCTTGATGATGGCTGGTGTTCACGCGGTCAAAACCATCCATCGCTTTTTTCAACCTCCCACCCCTGGTCCACTCGATCCGGTGGGCGAGTGCATCGGGTTTTGGGTTGCTATGTCCGTCGATGTGCGGGAGGAGCGTGCCACCGAACGCAACGTTCATCACCTGGATACCGCGGCAGATTCCGAAAACAGGATGGTCGCGCCTGGCGAGTTTGCGCAGCACATAGATTTCCATTTCGTCACGCGCTTTGTCCGCGCCGCTGATCTGCTTCCGCAAGGCCGCCGGCATTGCTGGCGCGTAACATTTTGCTTCGACGTCACCGCCGCCGGTCAGCAACCAGCCGTCGCAGGTGCCGATGTAATGATCGAGCACCCGCCGGTCACGCGTGAGGGGGACGATGAGCGGCACGCCCCCGGCCAGCTCAATCGCCTGCGAGTATGAGACGCCGCAAAACGCACCACGCCCGTCGGTGCGCGACGGCAGAGTGATCGCTTCAGGAGTAATGGCGATAACAGGTTTCATATTGCCCGTTGTCGATTGGGCCACAGATAAACCAGCGCCGTCCCGACAATCAATCCGATCGCGTATCCGTTTGGCAATCCCGCCGCCATCAGACCGACCAGCATCGCAATGAGCAGGTCGGCTTTTGAACTGGCAATATCCCGGACCAACAACAACATGGCCAGACCTTCAAAGGCCAGCAATACGCCAAGAACAGGCTGCGGAAACATCTGGATCAGTTGCGCGAAACAGCCGCTGAAAAACAGCCCCACAGTCAGGTACAAACAGCCATAGATTACAACCGAACCACCCGTGCGCGCGCCAAAGGTGTAGTGGCCCGCCATGCCGCCCGAACCGTGACACGTCGGGACGCCCCCGAACCATGGATTGACCAGATTCATCAGCGAGTACGTGAAGCTAATGGTTCGTACCGTCAGGGGCCTTTCCGGGAAAAAATCCTCCGCGATCTGTCGGGTCGCGAGGATCGAGTTGCCTAAGGATAACGGAATCTGCGGTATGGCCAGCACGATCAGCCCCGTAAGCAAATCCTGTCGCGTAAGCGAATACACGTGGGGCAGACGAAAGCCGGCCCCTTGGCTCAGCACGCGAAAATCGACCTTCAAAACCAGGGCGTAGATGATCCCCAGAGCGATAACAATCAGCGCCGCTGGGAAACGACGATTGCCCATCAGGGCGATGACGATGACAAAACTCACCGCCGCCAGCATGTAACCTGCCGCGCCATCTGCTTGGACGTAGTTTTTCAGCGCGAGCGTCGCCAGTTGCAATCCCAACCCAAATTGAATTCCGCGCACCACCGTTTTCGGTACGACACGCGCCAGCCATTCGATTAACCTGGTTACCGTGAGCACGAGCATCACCACGCCCACGACCAAGCCGCCGCCAAACAACACGCCCCCGCTCAGTTTCTGCGCGATCACCAGCGCGGCCATGGCCTTCAGCGGCTGCACGGGCATGGGAATACCGTAACGCAATCCCGTGAATATCTGCATCGCGCCGAACATGATCAGCACGCTGGCGCTGTCGAGCCCCGCTGCAAGAATCATCCCGACAATCAGCGGCAAATCGGTGCCAATGTCGCCAAAAGCACCCGCGAGTTCATTGCGGTCGAAGCGAATCCAATCCCCAGGCATGGTCGCGGAGTATAGCATAGTGAACGTCGATTCAGTGTGGCGTGGGAACGCTCAAATGCACCCGATAGAATCGCCTTGGCAGCTTTGCCGCACCGGAGTCGATGACCGCCATGGTGCTGCCCGTAGCGGCGTCGCCGCCGCAAGCCAAGCGACGACACAGACCAGGCAATATGCGGATGCTTTTTTCACGATCATTACCTTTCTTCCTGGACCAACCCCCAATCAAGGTTGGACGACAAGGTCAACCCAATTAATGGGCAACCCCCGGGTCCACTTTCGGTTCGATGTCGTCGAAGTCGTCCAGCACAAAGGCACTCGACGGCCCGACGATATCCGCGCCATCCAAAATGCCTTCGACCTTGCCGAACCCCATCTTTATTGGCCGCCTTTTACCACGTGTAGTTGGTGCATCCAGCGGGCAAGCCGCCAGTCGGCACAGTCAACAAAAGAGGCGTTCACCGTCAGGTCCGATTAGAACGGGACCCTACCCGACAGGATGAAATTGTTGCGCACCAGGGGATCGCTGGTTACGGCAACCTGGTATCCCACGCCGACGGTCAGTGCCGCGCGCTCCCAAATGGAAAATCGTCCCAGTACCACTCCGGGCGTGAGCAGCAGTTGGTTCTTGTAGGCGTGCTCGCCGTTTGGATAGTACGTGTAGTTGGTTTCCAGCTCCGGCCAGATGACCTTTAACAGGCGGTACTGGAACGTGGTATTTAGCGATACGGGTGTTCCCGCTTCATTGGGCACAACACCGTTATCGGGTATGGAGACGCCCGCCGTGCTTTGAATGTCGAAGTCGCCCCACCCTTTGCCAAGGGCAATGGTTGGGGTCCACGCGTAGTGATGGGACGTGAACGTTTCGTCTCCCCAGGGCGCCGAGAGACCGAGGAACGTCGTCAGGATGTAGTTGCCGTTCTCTTCGTTTGCCGACAGCCAGCGATACTTCAGCAGAAACGGCTGATCCGCCCATCCGTGTTTGTTGGGCGATACGTCCTCCGTCTCCCACGATGGCAACGCGATGATCACTTCGACGTGCTCTGCAGGGATCAGTTCCAGACCTTTGCCGGTACCGAAAACATCGAGGATGTGCCCGTTCGACACCTCCTCTCGGTAGATGTCATAGCGGACTTCCTCTTCCAACCGGGGAGTGACGGTGACCAGGGGCGTGATCCAGTGCGGCTGCTCCGCTTGGGTCGCCGACACCCGCTGAAACCAGTTCTTGAAATAATCCGCCACCGGACCCGGACTCGAAGAGCTGTCGGGCACAGGAGGAGATGTGCCGTCCGCGAGGCACGGTGCAATTGCGACCAGCGCCAGCAGCACCGTCAGCGAAGCGGTTCGTGTGGCTCTACGACACGCGAACACAGCAGTCTCAGCGGCGCGATTTCCGGCGTCGTCTAAGCCGGACGATCGGCACGAAGATGGATTTTTCTTCCGGGTGTGAATCGAGCACGGGGTTGTACTGTTGTTCATGCGCGCAGTGTGTACAGTCATGCGATATATTTTGTCAAGTATATCGTGCGGCAAAGGCAAGCACAATCCCGGCGAAAGGATTCCGGAGTGAGGTGGGCTACCGCAGATGCCGCGACAATTCTTTCTGCAGGGTACGCGCGGCGCGCAGGCTCTGGGCCTCGATCCGTCGATAGAGGGCGACCGCCGTCTTGCCGGTGTCCGTCACGGTTGCCCGGCCGCCGTCGGCGCCACCGCGCCGTGTCACCACCAGCGGCTTTTTGAAGCAGCGGTTCATCGTTTGGACCAGCGTCCACGCGCGCATGTAGGACATGTCCATCGCGGCGGCGGCCTTGCGGAGGCTGCCCGTCCGCGTGATGTGTTCCAGCAACTCCGCCTTGCCGGGTCCCAGGGCGATATCGCGGCCCCGCACGATGCGGATGCGCGGAAGGATGTGAACCGATGGCACAGGGTAATGATACCAGATTCAGTGGTCAATGATCAATACGTCCGTGCCGTTCACGCTGGCGTCACGGAGACGTTTCGCGTTGGCGATCATCGACCCTGCGCTTGCGAGGGAGGTGCAAATGCGTCACGAAATCGGGGCTGGCGGCTACGGCGAGGGTGAAGCTCCCACAAACTTGTCCTGTTTCCACAATCCGTCGAAGACTTTCCCGTCTGGATACGTCATTTTACCAGTCCCATCCATATTCCCATCTCGGAATTGCCCTACGTACCTGCGGCCATCGGGCCATGTCATCGAGCCAATTCCATCAGGGAGATCGGCTGAGCCATCGACGACTTTCCAGTCCCCTTTGTATTCTCGTCCATCCTTCCACGTAATCGTCCCGCCGCTCCTGGTTCCGTCGCGGTTCCACGCCCCCACCTCGGTTGTCCCATCTGGTGCCACCCACGTTCCGCTTACCCTGTACTCCTGACCTGCCCGCCACTCCCCTTGTTGGTGAGTTCCCGCCGGTGATGTAATTTCTCCCCGCCCGTTACGCTTGTCATCTTCGTATTCGCCAACGTACTTTGTCCCATCTGCCCACGTGAGCGTCCCTTGGCCGCTACGTTTGCCATCCCGAAACTCCCCCTCGTACTTCAACCTGTTTGGATACGTTTCCGTCCCTTGGCCGTTCTTTCGGCCATCCTTCCACCCTCCTATGTATTTGCGTCCATCCGGCAACGTGTACGTCCCCTGGCCATTCTGCTCGTCATCCTGAAACTCTCCTGCGTATTTGCGTCCATCTGGCCACGTGAGGGTCCCTTGGCCATTCCGTCTGCCATCCTTGAACTCTCCTACGTACTTGCGTCCATCTGAAAACGTATAGGTCCCCTGACCGCTACGCTTGCCATCCTGAAACTCCCCCTCGTACCTCCATCCATTGGGATACGTTTCCGTCCCTTGGCCGTTCTCCCGGCCATCCTTAAATTCCCCCACGTACTTCCACCCATTGGGATACGTTTCCGTCCCTTGACCATTCTGCCTGCCATCCTTAAATTCCCCAACGTACTTCGACCCATCGGGATCCGTTTCCGTCCCCCGGCCATCCGACTTGTCGTGCTTAAACTCTCCCACGTACTTCCGTCCATCGGGAAACGTTTCCGTCCCCTGGCCACTCCGCTCGCCATCCTTCCATTCTCCGACGTATTTGAGTCCATCCGGCCAGGCCAGTGTCCCCTGGCCATTCCGTTTGTCATTCTTGAACCCTCCAACGTACGTCGCTCCATCTGGATACGTCTCCGTCCCCTGGCCGTTGCCACTGCCATCCTTGAACTCTCCAACGTACTTCGTTCCATCCGGCAACGTTGCCGTCCCTTGTCCATTCAGCTTGCCATCCCGAAACTCTCCTGCGTACGTCGCCCCATCCGGCCCCGTGAGCGTCCCCTGGCCATTCGGCTTGCCGTGTCGAAACTCGCCAACATACTTCGCCCCATTGGAGAAGGTTTTCGACCCCTGGCCATTTCGCACGCCGCATCCACAGAGGAACGCGCACAGCATTGGGATGGCAATTCTTGCCGCAAGTAACAGGCTCGGTCGCTTCATCGTCGGCTCCGGTTCAGACAGCTTCTGATTGCCGGTTGTACCACTCTTGCGGGTTTTCTTCAAGCCCGTCGCGATTCCATCCCGCGTTTAGGAAGCCACCAACACGCCGGCGCCGTGGATCTCACTGCGTTTGAGCGTGACCAGCGCGCGGTTGGCGTCCTCCAGCGGAAAGGTTTGTACTTCCGTGCGCAGCGGGATTTGTCCGGCCAGTCGCATCAACTGCCGCGCGTCATCGCGGGTCGCGTTGGCGACCGACCGCACGATGCGCTCGTGATAGAGCCGTTCGTACTTCAACTCGGGGATCGGCGTCATGTAAATGCCGGCCAACGCCAGCGTGCCGCCCCTCCGCAACGAGCGCAGCGCCTCGGGCACCAGCGTGCCGGCCGGCGCGAACATCACGGCGGCGTCGAGCGTGGCGTCGGGAACGTCTTCCGCCGCTCCCACCCAGGTCGCGCCGAGTTCCGTTGCCAGACGCCGATGCTCCGCGCCACGCGTGGCGACGAATACGTCGCATCCCCAGCGCACGGCGATCTGAATGGCAAGGTGCGCCGACGCGCCGAACCCGTACAAACCGAGGGTTTGCTGCGGCCGCACGTTGCTCAGCCGTAACGCGCGGTAGCCGATAATCCCGGCGCACAGCAGCGGCGCCGCGTGGGCATCGTCGAAGCCGTCCGGTATCCCCACCGCGAACTGCGCCAGCGCACCAGCATATTCGGCGTAACCGCCATTGACGTGAAACCCGGTGAACTGCGCGCGCGCGCACAGGTTCTCACGATCGCTCCGGCAAAACTCGCAGTCACCGCAGCTATGATGCAACCATGGCACACCCACGCGGTCGCCGACACGAAAGTTGCCGACGTTTGCGCCGGCCTGTTCCACCACGCCCACAATCTGGTGACCGGGCACGATCGGCAATTTGCTCGAAATCTCGCCCTCGACCGTATGCAGGTCGGTGTGGCACAAGCCGCACACGCGGACGCGTATCAGCAGTTCATCGTCGCCGGGCGCCGGCACCGGCAGATCGGTCAATTCGAGTGGCGACTGCTCCACCGGACGGGGGCGGCGAAGAAGCTGCGCTTTCATCGCTACACCTCGACGCGCGGTGTGTCACTTCCCCCGCACCAGCAGCACCGGCACGTCGCTCTTGCGCAGGACGTGGGAGGTCGTCGAGCCGAGGATGAATTCGCGGATGCGTGTGTGACCGTACGCGCCCATGACGATGAGGTCGACGCCAATGGATTCTTTCAACTCGAGAATCTTGGTTTCGGGATCGCCGTGGAGGGTCTCCAGGTTGGCGGTGACGCCGGCTTCCGCCGCCTGCTGTTTTGCCTTGTGCAGGGCTTGGGACGCGGCGTCCTCGGCGCCGAGAGCGGCGACGGTCGTGATGGTGACCTTCGCCCCGAGGGCGGGGGCGAGCGCGATGCCCGCACGCAACGCCTTGCTGGATTCTTCGCTGCCGTCGTAGGCAATGAGGACGTGCTGGATTTGACGGAACTTGCCGGGCGTCACCAGGCAGGGTTTGACGGAAGCGCGCACGACGTGCTCGACGCTCGAGCCGAGCGCGCCCGCCAGCCAGGCGGCGTGTTCGCCCCGCCGGCCAAGCACAATCAGGTCCGCTGTCCCTTCCTGCTCCAAAATGATTGGGGCGAGACTGCCGGTTTCGTAACTGGTTTCGCAGCTAACCCCGCTGTCCCGACAGCGTTTCTTGACGGCGGCGAGGACCGTGGCGGCTTTCTCGCGCTGGATCTGCTGGAGTTGCGGCAACAGCGCGGCATACGGCTGGGCGCCGATTGCGCCCGAAAAATCCGCGATCCACGGGCCTTCGAGAAGGCGAACGTCGGTGACGTAGAGCGCCCGCAGCCGCGCCTTGAGCCGTTTGCCAAACCAAATCGCGTAATCGGCGGCGGCGTCCGCTGCGGGCGAGCCGTCTGTGCACACCAGGATGTTTTGATACATGGTCGCTTCCTTTCGTGCCTTCTGGCAACCGATGCAAGCATACACCCAGAGGGCCGGCGACGCCAAACCGCGGCGTTGACAAGGCGCCGATTTGCCTGTAATGCTCTTCGGTGCGGGCGCTTAGCTCAGTTGGCCAGAGCACCTCGTTTACACCGAGGGGGTCAAAGGTTCAAGTCCTTTAGCGCCCACCATATAGCGGCCGATTCGACGTCCGAAACACGAGATCCGACGACGGTGATTTGCAGGCTTTCGTCTTCGAGACCGAGAGTTGACGCAACGCGGGTGGGGGTGTAGCTCAACTGGTTCAGAGCGCTGCCCTGTCACGGCAGAGGTTGCGGGTTCGAGCCCCGTCACTCCCGCCAATTTTTCTTGCCACAACAAGTTATTATTCTGCTTGTTGTGGCATTTTTCTCTGTCAAGATTTGCTCCCCGCATTTGGCTAAAAACAGCCAATCACTCACCCGTTTTAGGGCATTTTCAGGTCGTCGGGTGAGTGCTCTTCGGGGCAAAAAAGAGCAACGGGCTCGATAATGCGGGCAGTTGCCGAGGAGGAACGGGGCAGGACTCTGAACAGTCGAGCAACACCCCAACCCGCTTCATGGGCAGCAATGGCGGGCAACGGCGGCGGGAGGCTATGGCAGGCTACCTGCTACTCAGGGGAGGTTTATGAATAAGCATCTGCAAAAACTTGTTCGGGTGATCACCAGGAAATCGGGTCAGAGTCTGGTCGAGTACGCACTGATTCTGGCATTGATTGCCGTGGTCGCAATCGTAGTCCTACGGGGTATCGGCGCCCACGTTAACAACACGCTGTCGACCATCAACTCGAACCTGCCATGACCTTCGGCTGAGGGCAGTCGCCAGCAGCCCTCCACCCCCACTCGATTCATGGCAGGGGCGATGGCGGCGGGTTTGGGCGGAAACGGGCGGCGGGAGGCTGGCAAACTGTATGCTTATTCCAGGAGCATGGCTGCAAGTAATTGCCGTCAAAAACCGTGCATTCTTGCTATCGACGATGAGGAGATTTTTCTGGGCTTCCTCAAGGTGGCGTTGGAATGCTTGGGCTACAGAGTGTTTATTGCCTCCAATCCACTGGAAGCCCTCATGGTTTATGAAGAACGTTGGCGAGAGATTGACATGGTGGTATTGGACTTCTTGCTACCCCCACTGACGGGCGACTTCGTCTTCGATGAACTCCAACGCTTCAATCCAGACGTGCGAGTCGTATTGCTGACGGGCTGTGATGAACCCGTGGCAGCCAAGATGTTTCAGAAAGGTCTGCGCGGCTACCTGAAAAAGCCCTTCAGCCCGACTGACCTTGCTCAGAAAGTGGAGGATGCAATCAGAACGCCATCGGCACGCCCCGCCACATCGCCACCACCCGCTCCAACTAACGGCGGCAGGGGGCAATGGCGGCGGGATACGGCTTGACGGCGGCGGGGGGGCAGAATTTAATTCTCCACCTCAATCTGCCGGGTCTGGCTTTTTCTGCTTTCCTCTCGCTTCCGCCAGAGTTCTAATGGAGTTCACACACATGGCATGAAGACACAGTCACTTCGAAACTTCGACGTCGTCCTAAACAGGGTTCTGGACGTAGCCGGTTTCATTACGATGGCGGTTGTTCTGACCGCTATCGTTGCGAAGTTGGTCGGCTGGAAAGGAGACCCCGTTGCCCTGTTCCTGCGGCTTCCCCTTTCCGTTCTGATAGCGTGCGATATTGCTATTAGCGGCATCAGTGCAGAAGTCGTTGCGTTGACCCTCAGAGCGTGTCTTCCCTCCAGGGCGAGGCATAGTGAGCGGACACGCTTTGGATTACTCGTCGTCTTATGGATTTTGTTTGCAGTCGTTCAGATTACGTTCTTGATACGGTACCAGCAACCGCTCCAACAATGGTGGCGAACATCAGGCGGCTTCTTTTAACGGGTTCGGGCGGGAACTGGCGGCGAGGACTATGGGCGGGGGGACGGCGGCGGAGGCAATGGCGGCGGGATGCGGGCGGGTTGGGCGAAAAGATTGGTAGGCGGTTCGTTCAACTGCGAACTTGGGGATGCCGTCGTTGTGCAAAAGCATGCTCTAAGAACCCAATCGAGAACACAACGCCTCCAGCGATACCGCTGCACAGCAAGACATCCGAATAAAACCATCCCCCGAATGTCGCCTCCAACCACCAGCGTGCCCAAGTCTGTCCTACAAAGAACGTGACCAGGCAAAACAACAGCAAGCAAGAACCGACGAGCAACAGAACTGATGATAGGCACCTCTGCTGTCGGAAAAGCGATGCCGACCCATAGACGAGGATGGGAGGTACGAGGGACAAGAGGAAGAGGGATAGTAAATAAAATGCCAAGCGACCGTTCATCATTGCCACTTCTACCACTGACGCAGGTTGGCTTCAAGTTCAGGCGGCAGTCCCGGCGGCGGGAGGCGGGCGGTTGTTCCGCTGGATTGCCTGTGATAAAATGGACGCATGGATGACCGAGACCGGTGAGCGCGATTGCTGAACATGACGAGACTCACGACAAAGGCGGTAATAGGCGCGCTGATGGGACTACTGATCTTGTCTGGCGGTCTCCTGTGGCTGCGCCGGCAACGGCCCTCACAGGCACAAAAGAACCAACAGCCAACACAACCTTCGCGAATTGATACGCCCAAAACTGGACGGCCGATCAAGGCGAAACCGGGAACAATCGTGCTCCAAGAAGTGTCTGTATGGGACACGAACCAACGATCACAAGTTTCAAGCGTTGGCAGTTACCAGTGTCCGCCCACGCCGAATTGGCCTGTCCAAGCTGCACAGGCCGTTCTCACCACGCCGGCTCACCAGTTGTTGGCACGATTGACTCAACTCACGTCTAACGTCAACTCCCTCAGCGGCGAGCAAGCTGCTGAGATCAACGACTTGCTGGCAAAACTTGCGGCGGGCGGCACGGCAGCCATTCCTGCGATCCGACAATTCTTGCAGGACGGTCAGGATTTCAGTTTCGATTCGATCGCCGGTGGCGATCTCGTCAATTACGGAACGATTCGACTCGGTCTCATTGACGCGCTGCAACAGATTGGCGGCCCCGAAGCGCTGGAACTGGCGGCATCCACTCTCCAAACCACGGCCGATCCTTTTGAAATCGCCTTTTTGAGCCGTTACCTCGAACAGCAAGCTCCCGGACAGTTTCGCGAACTCGAACTGACCGCTGCCCGCGAGTCGCTCGCCCTGGCTGGACAAGTTCCAATCGCAGGTGTGAGCGCACTGTTTGAGCTACTTCAGGCATATGGCGATGAGAACGTCGTTTCCAGCCTGGAGAAAGCCGCGTCACAGTGGAGTTACTACGCAACCCTTGCGTTGGCGGGACTTCCGAACGGCGCAGGCATCCCAACTCTGATCAAATTGGCGCAAGACCCCGCTGTGAGTGCGATGGGCGCTGGCGATTTTGCGCTGCGCCCACTCGCGCAAGTGGCGCTGCTATATCCCGATGCAGCGAGCGCGCTTCTCGATGCAGCCCGGCAGAATCAAATCCCCGATACAGCTTGGTCAACCGTTGCCGGTGCTCTGGCCGGAAGTTACTTGCAATACGGGAACCAGATTTTCGGCAGCACTTCTCCGGCATTGAATTGGTCGCCGGAGCAAGTGAGTCAGCAAATTGCACTCATCAACCAGTTGTTGACCGTCACCACGAGTCCCGCCGGTCGACAGGCACTCCAAGAGGCGTCGGCGTCGGTTTCTAGCAGGCTGACGAAGTGAGGGGTCTATCGGTTTGCCATCACGCCGTGAGGGCAGGGGGGGGCTTGCGGGCGGGAGGTAGTCACCTCCAAAACCGGTTCGAACTCAGCCCCGTCAGGTAGTCGCCGCCTGACAGGGGCTCACCTGTCAACTCTCTGCTCAGCGTTTGAGTCCATCGCGCCAAGCAATCGCTTCGAGTTCGACCCGGACTGCGTCCATGACGGGAACCACGGGTCGTGCCTCAAATACAAAAGCAGGGAGGGTCGAGCAGAACTTGTGAACGGTCAACGGATCATCGCAGTCCACCAACATATACCCACCCCAATCGCCCACTCGCACCACGAACAACTCGATCTTGAAATTGTCGGGCGCCTTCCATTGACGGAAAACCTCCAGTATCCGCTTCTGGGCATTCTCGTATTCCATTGGCGATCCCTGCGGACGCTCGAACCAACTGATCATATACTTCATCGGTATTCTCCCTGTTTGCTCCGTGCTGCCATTTAGGTTTGAGGTATTATCGCGAGACGGACGTTCACCCGATTGCGGAAAACCATCAAGGAGCGCACCTGCCGCGACCCGTGGACAGCAGTATAGAACTGAACTGGGGAGATATGCAAGGGGGCGAGGATGGGGGTGGGTTTCAGGCAGAACCGGCGGCGGAATGCGGGCGGGGAGGGGCGGACTTGGCAGGACGCTACCGGCTCCACCTGTTGATGCAACGTGACCGCTGACGTGGAGAACAACCCCGTGTGGCTAATTCGAGGAAGACTTCGTCGATGGTCTTTCGCTTAAAAATAGCACGGTCGATAATTTCAGTGTAAACATCATCCTCGACCACGATGCGTTGCGTGGAGCCGTCTTTTTCGTCGGAGCAGGAGATACAGAGCAGTTCCCGTCTTCGGAGGAGGCGGAAGACATACGTCGAGATTTCCAGCACGTGTCCATTCATGAGACCGAACCTCGACTCTCCACGACAACGTAAGCCTGATTGCGGGAATAGCAAGTGGTGCTGGGGGCGGATTCGGGCGGGAACTGGCGGCGGGATGCGGGCGGGGGCCATGGGGGGATTATTCCGTATTTCCCCTCTTCTTGCCCGTTGGTGTCCCACTGCATGTAGGTGGTTTCCCCGCCAGTTAAAACAGGGTTTCCCCCCACATACAACCCGCCCCGAATCCGCTACTAATATACCGTGGTGTCGCGTCAATATGCACCTAGTACGCTTCGACGACAAATTTCATTGCGGCCCGGGACTGGTTTTGCTATCCTTAGCCATCCACTTGCTGTCGGCCTTGGTGACAGGCCGGGTATACGGAAGAGGATGGGGCTAACAACAGCCCGGCCACGCCGCAGGCCTCTGAGCCCCTCCAGAATGCACACGTCACAATGACTGATTCAACATCATTGAAAGAGACCGGCACCAAACGCCACCCCATTCTCGTGACGGGGTCGCCGCGGTGCGGCACGACTTGGGTGGGAAAGGTCATTGCCGCATCACCATCGGTCGGCTACATCGCGGAGCCGTTCAACCTTCTTTGCCGACCGGGACGCTGTGCGGCGCATTTCCCGTACTGGTTCTATTACATTTGTGAGGAGAACGAAGAACAGTACTTCCATCACATCCAGCGAACCTTGGGGTTTCAGTATCAGGTCTTGGAGGAACTCAAGGTGACCCGCACGCCACGGGACGTGGCGCGGATGGTGCGCGATTTTTCGCAGTTTCAGTTCTACCGGATTCGGCGTTGTCGTCCGTTGCTGCGTGATCCACAGGCCTTTTTCTCGGCGGAATGGCTGGCCCGGCGGTTTTCCTGCGACGTGGTGGTTGTGATTCGCCAACCGGCGGCGTTTGTCGCCAGCTTCAAATCGCTGCATTGGGAGCATCCGTTCGACCATTTCCTGAAGCAACCTCTGCTGATGCGCGATCACCTGTACCCGTTCGAAGATGAGATTCGCAAGTTCGCCGAACGGAAGCAGGCCGTCGTCGATCAGGCCATTTTGCTGTGGCGGTTGATTCACAGCGTCATCCTCCGCTACCAGAAGACGCACCCCGAATGGACGTTCGCGCGGCACCGCGATGTTTCGATCGACCCGATCGATGAATTCCGCAGGATTTTCGAGCGAGTGGATTTGCCCTATGGCACCCGCGAAGAGATCCATACGCGCCGCCTTTGCATGGCGGAGCCGAAACAGAAGGGGTACGCTTGGAATGAAGTCGTCCGCAACTCGGGGCAGAACTTGGATTTGTGGCGGACGCGGCTGACTGGAGATGAAATGCAACGGGTGGGCGAGAAGTGTTTCGACCTCGCACGCGAGTTCTACGGCGAAGAAGAACTGCATGACATCGGACTCATCCCAAGCGCCTAGGTGTTCTCTTTTCCCTCCTAGCGGGGACGATGGGAATGCACAATAAGACCTTGGTCGTACTGGATTGCTGTCCACGAGCGCCCCGCCCGTTCGTGGATTGAACTGGTATCTGACGAACAGATTCGGGAACTTTATCAAGAACAATGCAAGGCGGCGCAACATCCCCCCTCCGTCCCACCCTCGGCTCCAAAGCCTCGCTCGAACAATCCCGGTCATACTTGACCCGTTTGTTTGCGGGGGCAACAGCGGCATACGGCGGCGGAACTGGCGGCGGAATGCGGGCGGGGTGGGGGGCGCTAACGCTGGAAGATGTGCTGATGCGGTTGCGCGTTAACCCAACAAGTGTACGCGCTAATTGACAATCACTGAACACCTCTGTTCAACAAGCTGGACAGTCGGTTACCGCCTCTTGAGACGCACTGAAATCGCGTCGTCCCAGTAATCGGTTGATGCGCCGAACGTTGTGCGCGTACGGAGCTCGCGCCCTCGGCATCATTACTTGTTGGCACACTAACTGCCCTTGAAAAATGCGGAGACCACGGCTCTTGTCCGAGCCTGTGGAAAGAAACTGGGATGAGGTCACAAGAATTGGAACAACAAGAGGAGTTGCCGTTCCGCGTCTGGTTGTTGCTGGGTGGCGGATTCTGGCTTGGATTGGTCGTGTACTTGGCGTTCCAGCTTCAAAGATGAATTTGCCTTCCCAGCGATACTCAGTGCCAATCAACTGGGTGTGAGGATTGACTGAGAGCGTGCCATAACCTCGGTTCAGTGGGAGAATGTATGAAGAAGCGTCTGCAAAAACTCGTTCACGTGGTAACGAAGAAATCGGGTCAAAGCTTGGTCGAATACTCATTGATTCTGGCATTAATTGCCGTGGTCGCAATCGTAGTTCTCAGAGGTCTCGGTCACCACATTAACAACACGCTGTCGTCCGTCAACGCAAACCTGCCGTGACCTTCGGCTGAGGACAGTTGCCGGCAGACCGACACCCCCACCCGATTCCTGGGGGGGCAACGGCGGTGGGGACAAACAAGAGGAGAGTCGAGTCTCTTCTCTCGCTTTTGAACCCACGAGCCGTTCCCAAGGGTGGGTATTTCTCCCTGAAACAATCTTACTTGACGAGAGGGTCGCTCAACTCTCCACGGCAACGTAAGCCCAATCGCAGGAACCGCCATGGGGCAAACACCCCATTGTCCGCCGATGACGTGCCGCATAGACTCCGGCTCCATCGGGCTCCTGATTGGCAGAGCCCGCAAAAGGTCGGGCATTATTTTGGCAGTGTAGGGATCGACATTCTCTCGCTTCGACATCCCCTGTCGAAGCACCAGCACATTGGGGGCGTGAACGGAGGCTACACTGCCATTATTATTCAAGTCAGGGAAATGACTGGGGGATAGTTTGGGGGGCATCGGCGGGAACAGGCGGGGAAAAAAAGGAGAGTCGAGGCTCAACTCTACGCAACCCCAGCCGCACCCAATGCGGCTGAACGATCTACCCTGCGAGAGCTTCTCGACTCTCCGCTGCACCGTAAGCCTGATTGCGGGAATAGCAAGTGGTGCTGGGGCGTTTTCGGTTGAGATCAGGCGGCGGAGCAGGGCGGCGGGATCCGGCGGTCGGATCGCAACAGGGGAAAAACAATCGGAGAGTCGAGGCTCAACTCTCACATGCGTGGACTACCCCCGCCCTTCGGGCGTTGCTGTTGAGAGGGTCGCTCGACTCTCCACTGCAATGTAAGCCGGATCGGGGGGAATAGCAACCGGTGCCGGGGGCGGGTTTTGGGGAGAACTGGCGCCGGAACTGCGGAGCGGGGGCTCTAAAAGGGCGGCGAACAATCCTGAGTGAAGAAGATACTTGGCGAATTCATTAGGTTTATCAGGGAATGGGGCTTAGGTTGTTGTTGGTCTCAGCGAGCTGTCTCACTCCGACCAAGACCCATAACTGTTTAAACCACGCCATGAGTTGAGGGCGGTCGATCAGGCTGCCCCAACGCTCGTGGAAGAAAGTAGAACAATGCTTGTGATGGAACCGGTTTCCGCTTCAGTCAAAGTCCCTGTACGGATAAAGATAAATTATCTGGAGCCCGCGCAGTTACACATTCCCGGCCCCGAGTTGCTTATCAACGTGGTCAGAAGGCGTGTCCGCCAACTCGTACAGGGGCATCGCCCTATCACGCAGACGGATGCGCGGATGGATTTCTCCGATATCGCGCTGAAGGAAATTAGCGAGGGCAAGCTCTTCTACGAACTCGCCGATGAATCCGAAGCCGTGCCCGAGGCCAGCCAACAGCACGACGGAGTAACGCCAGCGCGTTTTTGATTTTCCACCACTTCGCGGGCAACATGCGCGCGGCCTAACGCGTGAGGTCAAAATACTCATCCGTCGGTGCCCGAGATTCGAACAGCCCTACCAAAGCGACCGGCACGGTTGATGACAGGCGTAAAACGCCGTTTCGATTCAGTGGAAGGTCGTCAGGGAACCCAAGAGCGGCCTGACCAGACGTGAGGCGATATGATCGCGATGCAACGGACGAATCGTACCGCCGCGCCTTGACCTTCGTCAAGCGGCGTTGCGGTGATAGAAGTTGAGTAACCCGCCGAGGCGTTCCGTCTTCACCACAGCCCCTTCTTGCTGAAAGAGACAAGCGCCGGGAAACGGAATGGCATTCTCGATACCCTGATGATTGCGTTCGGCGTGATAGTGCGCCAAGTACTCCCGGATCACATACTGCAAGGAGTTTTCGCCGAAGAGGACGAACTGCTCCACGCATTCCATCTTGATGATCTTCACGAACCGTTCCGCAAACGCATTCAAGTTCGGGGAATATGGCGGAAGTTTCACGACGGCGATACCGGCGGCGTTCAGAATCCCGTCGAAAGATCGAGTGTATTTCGCATCGCGGTCATGGATCAGGTAATGCGCTCCGCCAGGTTCCCCCTCCCAGCCGGTCACATTTCGTGCGGTCTGCTTCATCCACTCCTCGTTCGGATTCTGGCCCATTCCC
>JBEKUF010000004.1:0-49627 GCA_049515295.1 Verrucomicrobiia bacterium
ATGTGTTTGTGCTTGTCGTCGCGGTTATGGAATAGACGGTTGAATTGGATTTCTTCCTTAAGAAGAATCTTGGCGTCCTCGGCTATGACTTCGGACAGTTTAGGAAAGATTTCGACATCCCTATCAACGCGAGACAGGACGCTCCGGGCGTAACTGTGCAGAGTTCTTACATCGGACATCCCGCATAATTCCAGTGCCAAATCTTCGACAAGAGCGTTGACAAAAGTCAGGGTGAGGCACTTCCTTTTCCCTTCCAAAACCTTCTTAAATAGATGCGTCTTGCCCGTGCCCGGACCAGCGACGACTATCTTTTTCCTCGAAGGGGAATGCAACACGGCCTCCACATGCGCTTGCCTTTCGCGATCAGCCTTACCGTACTTGTCTTCGGTCCCGTGGGGTTCACTCATACGCAGTCAACTGCCCTGTTCAAGTGCTGCTTGTGGAGTGTTTGCAACTCGCCGCCATCAACCGGGCGGACATAGTCCTCCAATCCCTTGTCCTCCGAATTCGTCACGGCGTGCTTACTGAAGACGGATGGGGTGGCCATCGCTCGGCTGATGAATATGCGCCTTGCGGACATGTGCGGACAACCATCTGCTTTTGTTGGCACCGAGTATAGTTACGCCGGTCGACTTTTGCATCCCAAAACTTATCAGCCGGTCGCCCCGCCGGAGGCGGGCAAGTCACGCCTGAGGCGGACAAGCCTACAAGCGAAGGTCGGCGGGCCGGATGGCCCAACCTCGGAATCAGGGTAGATTCGCACTGCTGACCGGCTGGCTTCGAAGGTTGGGGAAGTGGGCGGCTGCATTTCCGGTTGGGTGAAGGGAGGCCTAAAACCAGACGGGATGGCGTTTAGCGGTCTGAGATGGACAGGCGAGACGCGCTGTTCAACGGGGAGCAAACAGGCGAGACGCTCTGTTCAACGGGGAGCAAACGGGCGGGACGCGCTGTTCAACGGGGAGCGAACAGTCGGGACGCACTGTTCAACGGGAGCGAACAGGCGAGACGCGCTGTTCAACGGGAGCAAACGGGCGGGACGCCCGTTCTACGGGGGGCAAACAGGCGGGACGTCGGGGGGAGAATTTGATTGCATAGATTATCGGGTTATGATAACGTTGGTTTGTTGGGATGGTTCTTTGACAATTTGGAGTCGGAGAGGCACGGCGGCAGGTGCCGAGCGCCGCGTGAGGGCACGCGGCCTACAAACGACGGCGCGCCGGACGGCCGGATACGGCTCGCCAGGAGGTTCGCCCCGCCTGAGGCGGGCAAGCCTCCAAGCGGAAACGACGCCCGTGGGGGGAGGGGTCGCGAAAAAAAGTATTTTTGCAAAACGAACCCAAGTTTGATCAAGCCGGTGTGGAAAAGTTGGGGAAACAAAGCCAAAAACGAACCCAAATTTGCAGCGTTCTCCTCCCGATCACGCTGCCCTGACGGGCCTCGAAACGACGCGACGCATTCTCGGTGCTACCCTCGCGCCTCGATTTATGAGTTCGTTGGGGGGGCCGGAGGGGGCGGGCGCTTCATATTCGGCGCTTCACCCTTCGACACGGCTCAGGGCAGGTAGAAGCGCCGCTACAACAGCATCGCTACAACAGCTTCTCAGTCGTCGTCGTTGTCGGTGGGGGCGAGCTTGAGGTTGAGGGCGCGGAGTCCGCGACCGTGGGGGCCGGCGAAGGCGACGGGGTACGGCGCGTCGGGGCCTTTGACGGAATGCCAGATGATGCGGTTGAGAAGATTGTCGTCGTTGAGGTCGGGCTCGGTGAAGCGCATGGCGGCGAGTTGTTTGGCCCAATAGAGTTCTTTGCCGTGGAGCTGGGCGACGGGTCGCTGCATTTCGTCGAGTGGAATCTGGTTGGGGAGCGCCGTGTAGGGGGAAAGGTCCGGCGCGTTGGTGAAACAGTCGCGCATGACGGGCGCGAGCGCATCCATCTGGTTCATGGGCGGGATGCCGAGGATCATTTCCAGCGTGTGAAGCACGCCGGTCTGATTGTAGAACTGGCTGATGACGGCGTGGCGTTTGGTGTAGGGGCTGACGACAAGGCACATCGAGCGATGGCCGTCGACGTGGTCGAAGCCGGACTGGGGATCGTCTTCGGTGACAAAGATGCAGGTCTTCGGCCAGAATTTGCTGGTGGAAATGCCCTGGATAATCTGGCCGAGGGCGAGATCGTTGTCGGCGACCTGGGCGCGCGGGGTGGGATTTCCGCCGGTATGGTCGTTGGGCAAATGGACGAAGATGAAGTTGGGCCAGTGACCCTTGCGCTCGGAGTCCTTGAGTTCCTGGAGAAAGACGCGGGCGCGCAGCACGTCGGGAATGTTCAGTTCCCAACCCGGATAGCGGGGGCTGCTGTAGGTCTTCAAGGCGTCGACGGGCGAACTGGGTGCGTAGATGAGCTGGTAGGCGTCGGGGTTGTCGAGCATGTCCCTGGTCGTGTTGCGCTGCGGGCCGATGCGCGTGGTCGTGGCACTCCCCTTGCCCATCTCGCCATAGTTGCGGAAGGAGAGCCCGTGGAGCAGCACGTCGTCCCAGATGAAGCCCGAGGAGGAAAAGTACAGCGGGTCGACGCCGACTCCATCGCCGCGACGGAAGCCAGTTATTGCTTTCTCCAAGCCGGCCATCACGTTGCCTTCGGTGGCCCAGCGATGGCCGTCGGCGGAGATGACGCCGTTGCAGTAGAAATTGTCGAGGGTGACGAATTCCTCGGCGAGGTGGTGATGGTTCGGCGTCACCTCGCGTCCGAACACGCAGAGGTTCGAATCGCCATTGGCCTTCGGAAGATCGCCGAGAAACTGGTCGTAGGTGCGATTTTCTTTCACGATGTAGACGACATGCTCGAACACGGACGGCTCGCCCAATCGCTCCGGCACGGGCACGGGTTTTTTGCCGGTTTGGGCGCGTTCCCAGGCGCGGAGTGCTTCAGGGACGCGGGCGTTGGCCAGGGCGTTGGCGGTGTAGTTTGCGAGTTGGCCGTCCGTGGGAATGCTGACGCGACCGACAGAACCCAGCGACCAGGAGACGGCCCATTCGCGGCCGTTCTCGCGGTCGAATCGGGATCCGTAGCCTTTCACGTTGGCGATGTAGAGCCGTTTCCCGTCAGTGGCGACTGCGCCCGGGAACCAGCCCGTGGGAATAAACCCGGTGACGACGCTGTTCGTGCGCGACTCCCTCGGCAAGGCCACGACCGCGATGGCGTTGTTGCCACCGTTGGCGACGTAGAGGGTCCGTCCATCCTGGCTCAGGGCGAGCGCGTTTGGCTGGCTGCCGAACGGCAGCGCGGGATCCGGGCGCACGGATATGGTTTCTGTGACCCGCAACGTTTCCGTATCGATCACGCTGATCGTGTCGGAATTGGCATTCGCCACGTACAAGGTGCGGCCATCGGCATTCAAGGCAAGACCCGAGGGATGAAGGCCGGTCGCGATCTCGCGGGTTTCGCGATTCTGTTTCAGATCGATTACCGAAACCGTCCCGGATAATGCGGCGCCGCGTTTGTCGACCAGCACGGGAGTGCCATAGGAGTCAGCGGTGCGATCGGTTTTGCCTGGTGGACGCCCGCCCCAATTCGACACATACGCTCGTTGGCCGTCGGGGGAGACTACGACACCATACGGGGCGACCCCGACGGCGATCTCCCGAAGAAGTTTGTCAGATTCCAGATCGACAAGGGCCAGACTGTTTTTCAACGACAGACAAACAAGCGCAGTTTTTTCGTCGGGCGACAAGGCGACCCCGCAGGGGTTCGAGTAGCCATTCCCGCCCTTGCCCAACAATGTGGCTTTGCGGGTGAACGTCAACGACCCCGCCGACGAAATCTCGCCGTCCCAAAGCGTGTTGTAGTTGCCCGTGACGTAGACGCGCCCACCGTCTCGACGGACAGCGATGCCATGGACGGAACTCCCTTCCCCGACCCCGTCCTGTTCGCGAACTTTCCAAGTCTCGGGATCGATCACGAGAACCCCCTGGTCGTATTTCGCGAATAGGCTCTTGCCGTCGGGTGACAGCGCCAGATCAATGGCGCGGCCGCTGAATGTCAGGGTGTCACCTACGGGTTGTATAAGCTGCGTCGTGGGAACCAGATAGGTCTCATTCGTTTTGGGCCCTATCTGGCCGACTTCTTGCGCTAAAGCCGAGACTACGAAAAGGGATCCGATAACGGCAACCGTAAGGCCATTTACACTCATGTCCGTCTACACTAGCGTGCGCAATCCAGAATTCAACGTCGAATTTCAAATTCGTAATATGTTATTGACAAGTCTGTTACATAATGATAACAATATTCAGTCCATATTGAATGAATGAATGCTTCCTCGCCTCAACCTCTCGATGCCGCCCGACGAAAATTCATCGAGGCGGGTGGAAACACCACTCAATCCTTTGGCTTTGGGCGCATCTCTGGCCAGTTATTTGCTTTGCTCTATTTGAGCGCCAAGCCCTTGTGTCTGGACGACATAGCTCGTGAACTGGGTGTCAGCAAAGCCAGTGTGAGCACGACGGTTCGCCAGCTTGAGCAATGGGCCGCCGTCAGGCGCGTCTGGGTGAAGGGGGATCGCAAGGACTACTACGAAGCAGAGACGGATTTTGGCACGATGCTGCGCCACGGTTTGCTGATGACTTTTCGAAAAAAATTGGAGACGGCTGGCTCACAAATCAGCCATGTGGAGGATTCGTTGAAGCGGGCGATGGAGAAAGTTGACGACACGCAACGACAGGAAATGCAGGTCGTCGCCGATCGCCTCCAACGGGCGAGGGATTTCCATGAAAAGATCCACGGGATGCTGAACAATCCCGTGATTGACCATTTGTTGTAGTGGCTCCCGACGCGAGTCGGGAACAGACGTACCCAAAAAACCAAGCATGCACCTTCGTCATTCGACGGGCGGAGGAGACAGGCGTTCCAAAGTTTCGCGAGGAATGCACCTGTATGGCGGCAGCTTGCCCGAAAAGAACCAAGGCCGACGGTTGTCAGACCTTCTCGATCACGTGGTAAATGAACACGGTGAATCCCAGGAACTTCTTTCCCGTCCGGGATTCCACCAACTTCAACCCATTACGACAGTAATATTTCAACAACCGGCCATCTGTTTGATAGAGCGTGTCACCCCAAAACCCGGACAGGCGACTTCCCGTCAGCCGGTAGTACCACGTGTTCAACATCGACCGCACCCCGTAGAATCGCATGCGGAAATTCGGTCCGGCCACCACATATCGCAAAAAATAACCGAACCCGTGGTAGCACAAGTACCCGCGCGCGCCCGGCTTGAGGATTCGACCAATTTCCCGCATCACTTGCGATTCATCCGTATAGGGGATCGCTACGTTACAAATCAAACCGTCAAACGCCGTTGCGCGAAGCGGCATGTGTTCCGCCATGGCCAATACCACGGGCAAGTTGACGCGTCGGCAATCGGCCAGCGCGCGCGCATCCACGTCCAGCCCGATGGCCACGCATCCATGTTGTGCGAGTTGACGGAGGTCCTTCCCCTTGCCACAACCAACGTCAATTACGACGCTTTCCGGCGCAAACCTGTCCTGTGCGCCCGGCGAGGTGTAGGCATCCCAAGCGAACTGGTCACCACTGGTCACGCGCCAATCTTTAGGCGAGGCACCCATCAAAGGCAAGACTCGCGCTCATGAACCTCAAGCAACGCATCTTTCGCAACAGCTCTCTGGAGATGATCAGCAAGATCGTGGGGATCGCCGCGGGTATTTTCCTGTCGCCGTATCTCATTCACTGCCTGACCAAGGAAACGTACGGCTTGTGGGTGTTGATCGGCTCCGTGGTGGGTTATTTCGGATTCACTGACTTCGGAGTGCGTATTGCTACCGGTCGGCTCGTCGCCTACTACCGCGCACGCCAGGACGCGGCCAAGGTCAATCATACCATCAACACTTCCCTGGCGCTGCTTACCGCCTCCGGCTTTGTAGTCACCCTGCTGACCTTCGTGCTCTCGCCGTACTTCGGCCGCCTGTTTCATATCGGCCCGAACGTACTCCACGTACCCACTGCCGTTTTTCTCTGTGGCTTCGCCGTGGCCATCGGCCTGCCGCTGACTGTGTTCGAAGGTTGTCTCGCGGGATACGAGCGCTACGACTTCATCAACATCGTCGAAATCTTCATGATCATCGCCCGCGTCGGACTCACCGTCTGGATGATGCAGTTGGGTTACGGCATCCTGGCGCTGGCGGCGATCAATTTCGCGCTGACCGTAGCCGGCGGCAGTGTGAAGCTCCTGCTGTGCTATCGTGTGTTCAAGCCGCTGCATGTGGCGATGGAACACATCGACCGCTCAACCATTCGTGACACCTACGCCACCAGCATCTGGTTCCTGATTCTGGCCATCTCGGTACGGATCAGCTTCTTCACCGACAACGTTGTGATTGGTTATTTTCGCACCACCGGTGAAGTCGCGGTCTATTCCATTGCCGGGCGCCTGGCACAGTACGCCTTGATCGCCGTGAACGCGTTCAACCTCGTCCTGATGCCGGTCTCCGCCGCCTACGACGCCCAAGCGGACTTATCCAAACAACGGCGATTGTTGCTGCTGGGAACGCGGGCATCGTTCGCCGCCGCCATCTTCATGGCCACGATCTTCCTCGCCTACGGCCGACGAATTATCCACATCTGGGTGGGATCGGGTTTCGAGCAGGCCGCCATCGTGTTGGCCATTCTTACGTTCCCGATGATCACGCAGGCCTCACAGACGACGACGCTGATCGTCATGCAGGGGATGGCCAAACACAAGAACCTGAGCTTGATCTACCTCGCCGAAGCCCTGGCAAACCTGGTGCTTAGCCTGATTCTCGTGCGACCGTTGGGAATCGTCGGCGTGGCACTGGGCACCGCGCTCACGAATACACTCAGCAGCCTGATTGTCCAACCCATCTACGTCTGCCGCGTGCTCTCGCTGGGTGTCGCTGATTACTATCGCAAGGCGTTCCTGCCCGTGCTACTCGCGACCGCGCCCCTGGTTGCGTTGATCGTTGGTTTCCAATACGTGTGGCTGCCGCAGAGATTTATCACCATGGCCGTCTTTTGTATTTTCTCCGCCGCAGTGTATTTCGGCGCGGTGTACCTGATTTTCTTCACCAAACGCGGTCTGACGCGCGTGAGTTTTGCCACGTAGTCACTCGTCGGTCGAAGGATGAAAGTCAACAGGTCAAATCGGGAGAACTGGATATGAAATGTGTGATTCTCATGGCCGGCATCGGGTCACGATTGGGCAATCCGTTTCCGAAATGCCTGACCCCGCTGACCAATCAGCAGACAATCCTTGATCATCAATTGGCGAAACTGGACGGATACAAGGGCAATGTAATTAGTGTCGTTGGTTTCAAGAAGGATCTCGTTATGGAGCGCCACCCCGAGTTGGTGTTCGTCTACAACAATCGTTACGACCAGACCAACACCGCCAAGAGCCTTCTTTGTGCTCTGGAACACATCCATGGCGAGGACGTGCTTTGGTTGAACGGCGACGTGGTCTTCGACGCTCGGGTCATCGCGGCGCTGGCTCGGCGACGAGGCTCTTGCATGGCAGTCAACAAGAGCAGAGTGGGCGAAGAAGAAATCAAGTATCGCACGCGCAGGGACGGCACGATTTCCGAAGTATCCAAACAGGTCGCACATGCCGAAGGGGAAGCCGTGGGAATCAACCTGATCAAGGCGCGTGATCTGGAGTTGTTCAAGAAGTGCTTGCGGGCGGCGAACGACCGCGATTACTTCGAACGCGCGCTGGAGCTGGCAATTGGGCGCGGCCTTAAGTTGTCTCCGGTCGACATCTCCCGGTTTGATTGCCTCGAAGTTGATTTCCCCGACGACCTCAGCCGGGCACAAGCACTGTTCGCCAACAAACCCTCCGCGAAGCTTCGGACATCAAAGCAGACATAAAACAAGTCGCACTGAAAGCGGCGCGGGCCGCCGATGACTGGATTCACTGCCAGGTGCGCGGGAATCGGAGGCGCGTTTTGTTTGATGGAGAAACGCAAATGCACTTCTCCATGTTTGAGACGATTTGCGGGGCCATGCGAGAGGATGAGCGAATCGAGACCTGTGCGACGTGTTGTTGGGAGGGCGGGCTTAAACTACCCGGTGCCGTTGTGGCTGAACTTCTTACCTCGAACACCCGGTTTGTTCCCTACCACAAGGCCAAGTGGAGGAAGTGGGACCTGTATGTTTCGAGTTGCTTCGATGTCGCCTGGCTGGCGCGCACCGCGCCTTGGGTGGACACGTTTCATGGTGTCGGAGAGAAATGGACCGCCACGGAAAACCGGCTGTACATGGTGCATCCACTGGCCGCGCGCTATGACAAGTTGCTCTGTCCGAATCAGAGGCTGGCAGATCAATTCCAGGAACATCCCGAGTTTGTTAAGACCCAGGAAGCCCTACGGGTAACGGGCATGCCCCGGTCCGACCTGCTGGTGTGGCTGAACACCAAGGAGGTACGCTCGGCGCTCCACAGCCAATTGCGGCTCAAGCCAGGCGCGCCCACGGTCTTGCTCTCTCCCACGTACGGAACGGATGGATTGGCCCACAAGTTCGGCGTGGAAATCATCGAAGAATGTCTCCGCTCCGGCGTGAATCTGATCGTGAAGCTTCACTCGTGCTCGTATCTGGCCGATCCCAGGTTTAACGGCGGGGTGGATTGGGCGGAGCGCCTCGCGAAATACAAGAATCATGAGGGATTCCTGCATGCGCCTTACGCCAACCTGACCGCGTTGATGCTGCTGGCGGACATCATGATCGCCGATTTTGGTTCGGCGCCTGTTGAGTTTTCGTTGCTCGACCGGCCGTTGGTATTCTTCGCGATTGACGAACAGGCCAAGCTTCGAGGCGGGGACCGCTTCCAGTACAACCTGCTCTGTTCCGCTGGTGGGAACGTGGCCACCACGAAACAACTTGCGGGGATCCTCGCGCTCTTGACCAAGGGGGAGGACCCACGTACCACGGAGCGGTCCAAACTGAAAGGTCACTTTTTCCACCAGCCGGGCAGTGCAACTGCCAATGCCCTGAAGGAAATGTATCACTTGATGGGGCTGACCGTCCCGGGGAACCTCGTCGAGAAGTATCTCGAAAGAAAGAAAGCCGAAGTCCTTGCCAATCCCGGCAGATTCCTCGGGTTGCCCGAAGACGCAATCCCAGCTGGCATGCCACCAGCGCACGTGAATGATTTCAGCGTTTCGTCCGCACGGTTGCAAGAATTCGCACAAGAGCTGAGCGCCTACAACGGCACACCCGTAGACCAGGTCGCGGCTCGACTGCAGGAGGAACTCCACGGCCTGGGTGGCCGCATCGCCGCGGAGTGGTGTGCGAAACGACCGGTGACCAGCGGCCAGATTCAACGGTTCTATCAAGAGACCGATGCCTATCTGTACGAATTACTGATCGACGGGGAGAATCCATTCCGCGATCAGACCCGTGATGCCATGATGCACGCCTTGCACAAGATCGGCGCTCGCCGCGTGTTCGAGTTTGGTGGCGGTATCGGTACGGATGCGATGTGGTTCACCCGCGCGGGACTTCAATGGACCTATTACGACCTGCCCCGCGGACAGACATCCCGATTCGCCTCCTGGCGCTTCCAAAAACAACAAGTTCCGATAACCGTCGTGACCCATCCCAGCCAGAGCCGCGAAAACGATGCCGCCATCAGTGTCGAAGTTTTCGAACACCTGCCGAATCTGTTGGGTGCTCTGCGGGACATCAATCGTGCGTTGCGCCCTGGAGGATTGCTCATTTTTACCGAGAGCTTCGGCAAGACGAAACGCCACCCGCTTCACCTGAGCCGCGCGACCATCCAAGGCCGCTTTCTCAATGAGTTGATGCGAGCAGCCGGGTTCGAACCGGTACACCGCTTTGGCCCAGAGGACTGCCTTTACCGCACAATCAAACGCCGCGATCCGACGCCATTTGACTGGCTTCACGCGATCGTGTTGATCGCAGGGCGCGTCGCTCACAAGCTTCCGGCCAAACTGTGGCGTGCATTGTCCCAACGCAGTCCTGTCACGCACGGGAGCGGTTCATGAAAATCGCCGTCGCGTCTGCATTCCTGGGACACGTCCTGCGCGGCGTTGAAAGTTGGGCGCAAGACCTGTCCGCGGAACTGCACCGGCGTGGAATCGATGTCACGCTCTTTCAAGGCGGCGGCCCGCCCGATACCTCCTACGCCCGTCACATCCCCTGCCCGGATCACACGGCCCCATTCTGGAAGCAAGTGACGCGTTTCACCCGACATGGTTTGTGGCGCTATGGGCTCGGTTCACCACTGCACATGCAACAAGTGGTGTTCGCACGGCGCGTCGCCCGCGAATTGCATCGGGGCAGGTTTGATATCGTCCACACCCAGGATCCCGGCACCGCGCTGGTCCTGGAGAGGGCACGGCGGGCGGGCCATCACTCCAGCAAAGTCATCCTGGCCAATGGCACCGAGGAACCATTCGAGTTCCTGAACCAGTTCGCACACGTCCAGGAACTGGCCCCGTACTATCTGGAATTGGACCGCAGGAACGGACTGTCCCCTGACCGGGAATGGTTTGCCATTCCCAACTTTGTCGATGGCGATGTCTATGCGCCGGGGGATCAGGCACAGGCCCGGCAAAAGTTTGGTATCCCTCTGGACCGATTCGTCGTGTTCGACGCTGCCGCACTCAAATTGACTCACAAGAGACTGGATTGGCTGGCCAAAGAAATCGCCATCGCTCGCCAAAAACATCCGCATATCATGTTGATCGTGGCCGGAGCGACCACCCCGGAAACCCCCCAGGTCGAGCACGCCATTCGCAAGTATCTCGGGGAAGACGCGTGGATTCTCAAGGACATCCCGCGCCAGAACATGCCGGACCTCTACCGGGCCGCGGACGTGTTCGCCCACGCTGCGCTCACGGAAATGTTCGCCATTGTCCTGCTCGAAGCCGGCGCGAGCGGCCTGGGAATGCGCGGACACAAATTCCCCGTGATCGAATGGGTCATCGGGGCCGGCGGCGTTTGTCTCGACATGGAAGCACCGGGCAAGCTGGCACTTTCGATAGTCGACTCCATCGAGAATCCCCTCCTGAGTGCGCAACGCGGAAGCAATGCCCGTCACCTGGTTATGGAACGGTTCGATCGAGTTCGTGTTGTTGACCAGATCGTCGCCATGTATGAGGCCGTATTGAAACACCGATGACCTCCCCGCTTGTCAGCGTCGTGATCCCAACCTACAACTACGGACACTATATCTGCGAGACGGTCGAGAGCGCGCTCGCCCAGACCTACTCGCCGGTCGAGATCATCGTTGTCGACGACGGTTCCACGGATGATACCCGTGAGCGCCTGGCCACCTACGGCAACCGTGTGCGCTACATCCGCCAGCAAAATCGTGGCCTGTCGGCGGCGCGCAACACGGGCATCCAGGCGGCGCAAGGAGCGTTCATCGCACTGCTGGATTCGGACGATCTCTGGTTGCCCGACAAGCTGGAGCGACAGGTCGCCGTCGCCGTCCACCAACCCGATGCCGGACTGGTGGCCTCGGAGGCGTTCACGATCTGCGAAGACGGACAACGGCTCGATTTTGAGAAGGAGCGCTGCCCGCGCGAAGGCTTTCGAGAACTGACGGTACGTGATTTGCTGGAATTTGGGGCTTTCAGCCCTTCCTCGGTCTTGACGCGTAGAGACGCACTGCTAGATGGGGGCGGATTTGACGAGGGGCTGAAGGCCGCAGAGGACTTGGAAATGTGGATCCGTATCGCGGTGCGCAGCCGGGTCTTGCGTTTGAATGCCTCGTTGACCGGGCAGCGGGAGCATTCGGGAAGCATGAGCCACCAGGCGGACCGGATGTTCCAAAACCATCGAAGAGCCATTGATCAGTTGTTTGTTAGCGTCCCGCAATTGCGTGGACGATTGAAGTGGCGCCGGATCGCCGAGGCACGGATGCACCGGGAGGTGGCGTTCATGCGCTTCAGCGGCGGAGACCGCACCGGCGCCTTGCGGGACTTGCTGCGCTCAGGCTGTCGCTGGCCATTCGCCTTGCGCGACCGCCAGGCAAAAAAGAAACATCTCGAGCGGGCCAAGATGTTCCTGCGATATGGTCTCGTGAGAAAACCCGTTGCGGAAGGAGGCAGCTAGTTCCATGGGGTTTTTCCTGGTCTGCCTGTACGTCGCGGTCCTGCTGTTGCGCCCGCAGGAGTGGTACGAACCCGTCAAGGGATACGAACTGGTGAACATCATCGCCATCCCGACGATCCTGATCGCGTTCATCGAGCAAAGTAAGAGTAAGACCGGCAGCTTCTTCCTCCGCAACCGATTTTCCCAGGCGATGCTGGGGTTGTTCGCTTCCGTGATGCTGTCCCAGTTGGTCCGCCTCCGCATCTCCGGCGCGATCGACGCCGTCCGGGAATTCGGAAAGATCGTGATCCTTTTCTACCTTGTGGCGATCCTGGCCAATACGCTGCGGCGACTGAGAATCATGATGTGGGTCATCATCGTCTCATCGATGATCCTGGCCTATCATACCTACCTGCAAGTCCAGACTGGACACGGCTTTGGCAATATTGAACCGTACGGCTCGTACGACACGGGGGACTTTCGCGTCATCGGCTCCGGCATCTTTGCCGACCCGAACGATTTCGCCATGCTGTACCTGATGGCCATGCCCTTCGCTGTCTGTTTGCTCACCGCCGGCGAGTCGATCGCCGGCAAGCTGCTCTTGTTATGCAGCCTGCCGCCCATGGTGTACGTGCTATACTTTACCCAATCACGTGGCGGCATCATCGGGTTCTGCGCCATGATTATCGCCTATTTTTGGACAACCACGAAAAACCTCTTGATCCGTCTCTTTCTACTGGTCGCTCTGCTCTCTGTCATTGCGGTCTTCGGCCCGGAACGCGCCCGGGGCACGTACGTGGAAGGCTCGGCGTCGGGACGCGTGATGCAATGGGGTTACGGAATCCAAATGCTGAAGGAAAACCCGTTGTTCGGGTTTGGGTACCAACGGTGGCCGGACTACAGTGGCGGTATGGCAGCGCACAATTCGCTGGTCAATTGTTTCGGCGAACTCGGTCTGGTCGGCTACATCTGCTGGTTTACTCTGTGTCTTCTCATCGTGAAGTCCGTGCTTCGCATCGCCCGTGCCGAAGGCCAAATCGATTTCAAGACGCGGCGGGTCGCCAACGGACTGTTCGCCGCCCAGGTCGGCTACCTGACCGCGGCCTTCTTTCTCACCCGAACCTATAACCCCGTCCTCTTCTTCCTCCTCGGCATGGGATTTGGATTGATCCGCTGGGTCGAGATCCAACAACCAGCTGCCGCGCCGCTGGTACAGATTTCCATGCGCGACATGCGACAAAGTGCGATCTACGCGCTCGCGAGCATTCCGTTGATCTGGCTCATCATCCGCGCGTATTGGGCGGTTAGCGGCTCGGGCTAAGCCATCGAACGTCCTGCGCCAAACACAAACCCAAACGAACCCAACGCATGTCTACGAGTTTCCGCGTCCTACGTCTCAGAAAACCAACCAGTTGGAGCCAGACCATGCGGCAGGAGTTGTTACAACGGGTCGTCGGCACCGCGCGGGAGGACGGATAACAGGTGGCGATCATGCAGATGAAGACGCCAACCTGTCCTCTTGCGCTCGGTCGCGAGCCACACCCGATGTCCTTGCAAACAACCATTCAACCAGAGAAGATAGGGACCAGCTTATGAAAGCAGTCATCCTCGCCGGCGGCTTGGGTACCCGATTGCGACCATTCACCGAGATTATCCCGAAACCATTGCTCCCAATCGGTGAAAAGTCGGTTCTGGAAATCCAGATCGAGCGGCTGAAAAAGTACGGATTTGACGAGATCTTCCTTGCCACCAACTACAAGGCCGATTATCTCGAACGCTTCGTCGGGGACGGTTCGCAATACGGCGTACGCGTCACGGTCAGCCAGGAAACGAAACCGCTCGGTACCGCGGGACCAGTGACGCTTCTGCGGGACAAGCTGACGGAGCCGTTCGTGGTGATGAACGGTGATATCCTCAGCCTGATCGATTTCACGGATTTCTACAAGTTCGCCATGAAGCAGGAGGCCTGGCTGACCATCGCCATTCGTCAGCACATCACACCGTATGCCTTCGGGGACATCTTTTTCGAGGGAGACCGCGTCACGGGGATTGAGGAAAAGCCCAACATTGTGAAATTCATCCTGGCGGGCATCTACATCATGCGCCCTCAGATCTTCGAGATCATCCCGGCGGACACCTACTTCGGCATGGATCTGCTTATCAAGGAAATGCTCAAGCGAGGCTTGCCGGTGGTCAAATACAATCTCGAGGCATACTGGCTCGACATCGGACAAATCACCGATTTCGAAAAAGCGCAGGACATCTACCGTCAGCACTTCAAAGAGAATTAATCATGCGAGTTCTGGTCACTGGTTGCGCCGGCTACATCGGCTCCGTTCTGACGCGTCAGCTGCTTGGCCAGGGCCACCATGTTCGGGGAATGGACGCGCTGTTCTTCGGTGGTGATTCCCTGCTCGATATCATGACGCATCCGCGTTTCGAATTCGTCCGCGCCGACGTGCGCGACAACAAGGCATTGGTCGCCGCGTTGGACGGCGTGGAAGCAGTCGCCCACCTAGCGGCAATCGTTGGCGATCCCGCGTGCGCCCAGCAACCCGACCTGGCTCGCGCGATCAACCTCGAAGCGTCCACGACGTTGCTCCGGCTCTGTAATGAGAACCTCTCTGTCCAGCGTTTCGTGTTCGCGTCCACGTGCAGCAACTACGGCAAAATGCAGGGCGATGGATACGTCAAGGAAGATTCTCCGCTTCGTCCAGTTTCGCTGTATGCCGAACTCAAGGTTGGATTCGAAAAGCATCTCTTGCAGGCCGTCCTGCGACCGAATCTTATCGCCACAGCCTTGCGCTTCGCCACGGTCTACGGAGTATCTCCCCGGATGCGGTTTGATCTGACGGTCAATGAGTTCGTTCGCGATCTGGCTCTGGGAAGGACACTGCGCGTTTTCGGCCAGCAGTTTTGGCGGCCCTACTGCCACGTCGAAGACCTGGCTCGGTCCGTTGTTCTCATCCTTGAATCCCCCGCCGACAAAGTCCGACAGGACGTTTTCAACGTCGGCGATACGCGCGAGAACTACACGAAGGAAATGATCGTAAACGAAATCTTCAAGTGCTTGCGCGACGCGCCGCGCACGCTGGTCACCTACGTACAGAAAACAGAAGACCCTCGCGATTATCGCGTCGATTTTTCGAAGATTCATTCGACGCTCGGATTTCAAATCACCAAGCGCGTTCCCGATGGGATTCGCGAACTCTCCGTCCTGCTTCGTCACGGAGTGATCAGCGATCCGGATGCCGCGCGATTCAAAAATGTCTGACGGTTCCAACAGCTTTATTCCGCTCAGCGTTCCCGTCATTCAGGGGAACGAATGGACCTACGTCAAGGAATGCCTCGACACGGGTTGGGTGTCATCCGCTGGCAAATTCGTCGACCGCTTTGAGCACGAGACCAGCCAGTTCACGGGTGCAAAATACGCCGTGGCTTGCGCCTCGGGCACCGCCGCACTACATGTCGCGCTTCGAATCGCTGGCGTGTCTGCCGGCGACGAGGTCATCGTGCCTACCGTCACCTTTATCGCGTCGGTCAATTCCATCCGCTACGTCGATGCGCAGCCCGTGTTCATGGATTGCGACGACTACTACAATCTCGACGTGGAGAAAACGCGGAGCTTCATTCTGCAGGAGACTGTTTTCAGGGACGGCCACACGTACAATCGCCAGACCAGCCGCCGCATCGCCGCGGTCATGCCGGTGCACGTGTTCGGCAACGCCGTGTGGCTCGATGAACTGTTGCCATTGTGCCGGGAGCGCAACATCAAGCTCATCGAGGATGCCGCAGAAAGTATCGGCACGAGGTACGCGACCGGCCAATTCAAGGGAGGGCACACGGGCACCGTCGGCGACATTGGCTGCCTGTCGTTCAATGGCAACAAGATCATCACCACCGGCGGCGGCGGCATGATCCTTACCAACCATCGCGAGTTCGCCGACCAGGCAAAATATCTCACCACCCAGGCCAAGGACGACGACCTCCGGTTTGTTCACAACGATGTCGGTTACAATTACCGGTTGACGAACGTCCAAGCGGCCATCGGCGTGGCTCAACTGGAGCAGATCGGCAAGTATCTGGAGCGGAAACATGGAAACTATGCGACTTACAAGAGGCAGATCGACGACATTCCCGGCCTCCACCTCGCCGAAGGTCCTGCGTATGCTTCCAACAACCACTGGATGTACGCGCTGCAAATCGACAGCGCAAAGTACGGGTTGGATCGAGAGCAACTCATGGCCGAGATGAGCCGTAATCAGATCCAAACGCGCCCGCTCTGGCTGTTGAACCATCGACAGCGTTCCTATGCGAATTGTCAGCATTACCAAATTGACCGCGCCAACCACTTGCTGGATGTCACACTGAACCTGCCGTGCTCGGTGGACTTGACTCCGCTGCAAATTCAGCGTGTGATCAAAGTCTTGCGACAACAATCATGAAGGACATCGTGATCGTCGGACACGGCGGGCTGGCGCGTGAGGTGGCGTTCCTCATTGGTGAAATCAATCGGGCAACACCCACGTGGAATCTGCTCGGCTACATTGCCTCCGACGCCGCGTCACTCTCCAAACCCGTGGGCCAGCACACCGTGCGGGGAACTGACGAGTGGCTTTCGAAATCCACCAAGGAAATCGCCGTGGCCATCGCCATCGGCCAGCCGTCGCAGCTGCGCACGTTGCACGACCGCTTTCGGCAGAATTCGAAGTTGTCGTTCCCCAACCTCATCCATCCTTCGGTTACCGGAGACTGGGAACGGATCGCCATGGATTCGGGTAACATCGTTCTGAACAACGCGTCGTTCACGACCGATATCAGGCTCGGGTCACTGAACGTCATTAATCCCGGTGCCACGATTGCGCACGATTGCGTTCTGGGGAGTTACAATCTGATTAATCCCGGAGCGAGCTTGTCGGGCGAGGTTGTGCTGGGCGACGAAATCCTTTTGGGCACCGGTGCCCGGGTCCTCCAGCAGTTGCACCTGTGCAGTTGCGCGGTCATCGGAGCCGGGGCCGTCGTCACCCGCAGCATCGACAAGCCCGGGGTGTACATTGGCATCCCGGCGCGCGAAATGAACGCGGCTCACAGCCAAACCGATGGAGAACGGTAGTGAAGACACTCGTCAGCGTCATCGCCTACAACGAAGAACCCAATATCCGCGCGACGATTGAGGATCTGCGCACGCACAATTGTGGCTTTGACCTCGTGGTCATCGATAATGGTTCGCATGACGCCACGACCACTATCTGCCGCGACTTGGGCGTGCGGGTCGTCTCGCACTGCATCAATACCGGCGGTTCGATGGGCACCGTGACCAGCTACTTCAATTTCGCCTATGACCACGGGTATGATTGCCTCTGCCAATTTGACGGCGACGGACAGCATTTGGCCACCGAATTGCCGGCGATCATCGCGCCGGTTCAACGTGGCGAAGCGGATTATGTGATCGGCTCCCGGTTCCTCGCCAAAGAAGGGTTTCAATCCACCGCCCTGCGACGAATCGGGATCTCGTCCTTCTCCTGGATCGTGTCCAACATCGTCGGCCAGAAGGTCACGGACGTTACGTCCGGTTTCCGGGCCTACAGCCGAAAAGTCATCGAGTTTTTCGGGGCCTACTATCGGTACGAGGTTCATGATACGAGCCAGCTACTGCTCCTGAGCTATTTCAGTGGGGCGCGGATCACCGAAGTGCCGATCCGCATGCGCCAGCGTGCGCATGGAAAGTCCGAATACGGATTGCGGGACGCGCTCACGTTTCCGCTCAAGGGAATCGTGAGTATAACCGGCGCGCTACTGCAGCGCCAACAGATCCAAGTCAAAAGGCGTTAACAGCTATGGGACTGAAAATCAAACTCATCGCCTTCGCTCTCGGTCTCGTGTTCTTTTGCGTGGTGCTGCGCAACGTGAAGCGGAACACGTTTCGTCCCAGCTACGCTGTATTGTGGCTGGGCATGTCGTTGTTTCTCCTGTCTATTGCGGTGCTGGAACCGCTCTACAAGTGGATCGCCACCTCGGTGATCGGCATCCTCGACGCGCGACACATCATTTACATTGCGCTCATCAGTTTCTTGCTTGTGTACGTCTTCTTCCTCACTTCCATGGTTACCCGTCTGTCGAACCAGGTCCTGCAATTGATCAGCGCCGTTGCCGTTCTGGAGGCCAAATTGGCCGACCAGACAAACTCTCAACGTAAACCTGCGAACGCCACCACCGTCGATCCCCCCAAGGGAACTTCTCCATGAAGCAGAAACAATTGCTACTGGCGCTGATCCTGATTGTGGCGTTCGGAGCTCGCGTCGGGTACTCGTTGGCCAGGGGCATTGGTCGCGAACCCGGTCGGCCTTCCGACGACGCGTCCTTCTACAACCGCTACGCCTGGAACCTAGCGCAGGGAAACGGTTTCTGCGGCCCCGAACCCGGTGTGGACGGTGAAGTACTGTCGACTTACCTGCCGCCGGGGGCACCGGCCCTGTTCGCTGTGGTGTATCTCATCTTCGGGAAAAGTTACGCTACTGTCCGCATTGTACACGCTCTGCTTGGCGCCGCGTCGGCGTTTCTGCTGTTCCTCCTGGCAAAGGCGGTCGTTACTGAGCGCGCTGGATACGTCGCCGCCGCAGTGTACGCTTTGTATCCCAGCGCGATCTTTTATAGCGACCTGTTGCTGACGGAAACACTGTACACGTTCTCGCTCATCCTCTGCCTGTGGCTCTGCGTCGCCTGGTTCGCGCCACGGCCAAACTGGACACGTGCCGTAATCTGCGGAATCGCTCTCGGGCTCGCGGCGCTGGTTCGTCCAACCATTTTCCTACTGATGCCCTTGCTGGCACTCTGGGGATTGTTCGTCCTCAATGGCGTCCGCGCCAAGGCGCTCATCTTTGTCGTCGTCGTGGTGACGTATCTGACTACGGTACCATGGTCGCTACGCAATTACTCTCTCTACCATCGGTTCATCCTGGTTGCCCCAAGGACCTGGACCGAGATCCTCGGGGGTAATAATCCCGTCGTCGCCACTGACCCGAAATACGCGGGCTACTGTATTTGGTACAGCCAGGTACCCGGCTGGGAACACAAGTTCGACGGTGTTCCCCAGATCGGACGGGAAGCCATCGCCAGACAATTGGCGATTCAGTGGCTGTCCGACCATCCCGACAAATGGTGGTATCTGTTCCGCAGCAAATTCATACGGTTCTGGTCGCCATTTCTGCACCAGGACAACCGCGCGAATCGACTGCTGATGTTGCTGAGTTGGGGTCCCGTGTTGGTGTTCTTCGTCCCTGCGTTCTTCGTGACACTGGTCAACTTCCTCCGACAACGTCACCCGGGGCTTCTCCTGCACCTGTTCATTCTGTCGAATCTGGCGATCGCCTTGATCTTTTACGCCATGCCGCGCCTCCGGTATCCCATGGAACCTTTTTGCATCATCCTCGCGAGCGGGACGGTGGTCTGGCTTTGGGACAGAACGGTCGGCGGGCCTCAGCCAACGAAAACGTTAGCCACCTGAGTATCGGAATCCTGTGTCCAGTCTCTCCGAAGATCTCAATCACTTTGCCGAACGCCTCCGTCCACGGCTTCCGTTGTGGATCGCGTTGGCTGTCGTCATTCCCCGTCTTGTGTTCCTCACAGTCTCTCCCGGCCGCAATGTCTACGGCAATGCCCCGGGCGAATTGGCTGTCGCGCGCAGCGTCGCTGGAGGTCACGGCTATCTTGATGCCAACGGACAACCTGATAGCGACTTCAACCCCGGCTATCCAATTTTTTTGTCGTTGTGCCGGCTTGCCTTCGGGGACTCGCTGTGGCCGATCAAAATCGCACACATCGCCTTCGATATCGGGACGGCCCTTGCGGTGACCTGGGTGTTGGCGGACACTTGTTCCACGTTGACTGTCATCCTGCTTGCCGTGGCATTCGCGCTCCATCCGCTGTTTCTCCTGCTCTGCAACAACGTGAATGACGAACCTCTTGTCACGTTCCTCATCGCGATCAGTTTTGTGGCCCTGTACCGCGCTCTTAATCACCCATCCTTCTGGCGCTTTGTGATTGCGGGAGCAGCCGTCGGGGTCGCCATCTTCACGAAGAGCACGGCCATCTTCCTGCCATTCTTCCTGGCCGGCGCCCTATGGTTGGCCACGAGAAAGGCCGGCACTCCTTCACTTCGCCACTGGATTGTATACTTGCTCGCATCGGTCGCCGTGTTGGTTCCGTGGTCCTATCGAAATTACGTCGCACTTGGCCACTTCGCGTTCAACGTTCATGGCATCGGACAAAACTTGTGGTTCGGGTCAGACCCGCGTATTTTCTCCAGTTATGGGAAAGCTCAACGAGCGGAGGCCGCCGAACTTGCGGCCGAAATGACCGCGCGCGGAATTCAGCCACCGCCAAGCAGCAACGTCTTTGACCGAGAACACTGGCAATTGCAGATGGCCATCCAAAAATACGAGGATCTCCTGCACCAACCCGTCACTCTGGCACATGTGTTGTGGCTGAAAGCCACGCGGACTTTTTACGCCAGCGAAGACCGCCCCTCCGGTCATCTGCCCATGATTCTGTTGCAAGTCCCCACTCTTCTGCTCGCCATATACGGAATCGCAAGATTATGGAGGCGAGTTGAGACCCACATGTTGGCCTGGGTGCTAACGCTCTACGTCGGGTACTACTATTCCGTCGTGTCCGCCGGACTGCCGATGGTTCGGTACTTTGTCCCGGCCATCCCATTCCTGCTGGCCGCCGCGGCGGCCGGTCTGGCCGCACTACTGCAAACCGCGGAAACTCCGTCGTCCATCGTGACCCATCTGGAACCTCTGAAACAATGACCCGCGTCCCATTCCTCGATTTAAAAGCCCAGTATGCGACTATCCGCGATGAGGTACAGGCTGCGCTCGCTGAAGTCTGCGATTCCGCCCGCTTCGCGCAGGGTCCAGCCACACAAGCATTTGAACAGGAGTTCGCCGCATACTGCGGCGTCACTCACTGTGTCAGCCTCAACAGCGGGACCAGCGCGCTGCACCTCGCCCTCCGCTGTCTCAACGTCGGCCCTGGCGACGAAGTGATTACCACGCCCTTTACCTTCATCGCGACCGCCTGGGCCATCAGCTATGTCGGGGCCACGCCCGTGTTCGTCGATATCGATCCAGTGCGTCGCACGCTCGACCCCGCCAAACTGGAAGTCGCCGTGACCTCGCGCACCAAGGCGATTATGCCCGTACACATCTTCGGCACACCGGCCGATATGGATGCCGTCAACGCTATCGCCAAGAAACATAAACTGTTCGTCGTGGAAGATGCGGCACAAGCGCACGGCGCGCGCTACCATGGCAAACGTGTGGGGCAATTCAGTACGATCTCCTGTTTCAGCTTCTACCCGACAAAAAACCTGGGCGCGTACGGCGAAGGTGGCGCGTTGCTGACAAACGACGACAAATTCGCGGCCCGTGCCCGTTCGTTGCGCGAGCACGCGCAAAGCGCCCGTTACGTCCACGAGGAAGTCGGCTACAACTATCGGATGGACAGTTTTCAAGCCGCCGTGTTGCGCGTGAAACTCAAACGCCTCGGCGCCTGGAACGCGGCTCGCGCGGCCCATGCCCGTCGGTACACCCAACTGCTCACGGGCACGCACTACGGTCTGCCAACGGGACCGGCAGACTCCGAGCCCGTGTGGCACTGCTACGTCATCGCGTGTGAACACCGCGACCGTGTCCGCGCCACCCTCACGGATGCCGGCATCGACACGGCCATCAATTACCCGGTGCCCTTGCATCTACAGCCGGTGTATCGTTCGCTCGGCTATCATCGCGGCGACTTGCCGGTTGCGGAACGGCTTTGCGACCGATGCCTTTCGCTGCCGATCTACCCTGAGTTGAGCCCTGAGCAAATCGACGCCGTCGTGCACACCCTCCGTGCCGCCGCCTAAAACCATCATGCAAGTCGTGCTCAGTCTGCGGGTTGGCGGACTCGAGCGGGTGGTCGTTGACTTGGTCAACCACGCCTCGAACGACTTTCGATTCGTTGTGTGTTGCCTGGAAGAAACCGGCCCGTGGGCCAGCGAGATTTCACCAAACCGCGGGAACGTTGTGGCACTCAACAAGAAACCCGGTGTGGATTGGCGCCTGTTCTGGAAGATCGCCCGTCTCACTCGCGCAGAAAATGTTACCGTGATCCACACGCACAATGCGACAGCGCACTTCTACGGAGCCATCGCCGCAAAATTCACCAAGGCGCGCGTGTTACACACCGAACACGGCAAGAACGTCGGCGAGGAAGTTCGTTACCATCGCCTCAACTACATCGCAGCTCGTTTCACCGATTTCACCGTCGCCGTCTCCAAGAAGAATGCTGAAATAGCAGCCACACATGAAGGCGCCGACCCGGCGAACCTCAAGGTGATTTCCAACGGCATCCGCGTTGACCGTTTGGCCGCGCCTCGGCACGGCGCGGGTCGCCGCATCGGCACGGTCGGACGACTCGTTCCCGAGAAGAATTATCCGCTGCTGTTGCGCTCCACGGCCACGATTCGCGATACGGAGCTGGTGTTCGTCGGCGATGGCCCGTTGCGCGAGGAACTCCAAAAACAGGCCGGACCGCTCGTCTCGTTTCTCGGCCAGCGCGCCGATGTGTCCGAGTTGTTGGCGGGTTTCGACGTGTTCGTGCTCCCGTCGAACACGGAAGGGATGAGCATTGCGCTATTGGAAGCAATGGCCGCCAGTTGCCCGATTGTGGTCACCGCCGTTGGTGGCAACGTCGAATTGATCCACCACATGCAGACCGGTCTGGTCGTACCGCCCAACGATGAAGCCGCTTTGCGCGCTGCAATTGAGCGATTGCTGGCGGACCAAGCGCTGGCCGCCCGACTCGGCGCGGCGGCGCGCGCTGCTGTGGAGAAGCACCACAGCGTCAAAGCCATGACCGAGCGTTACGAAGAATTATGGCGCCGGCTCGCCGCATGAAGCTGCTGTTCATTTCCAACCTCTTTCCGAACGGGGTGGAACCGACACGCGGGATGCACAATGCGCAACAAGTCGCGGCGCTCTCCAAGCAATGCGAAATCAAAGTCATCTCTCCCATGCACCAACCCGTCCCCGATGAAACCTGGCGGGGCATAGCCGTGACGCACCCGCGGTTCGTCCGCGTCCCCTTGCTTTCGCGGCCACTGAACGGCTGGCTATTCGCGCGCACCGTTGAACCGGTCATCCGGCGAGAGCGATTTGACGTTGCGTTGGTCAATTGGGCATACCCGGATGCCTATGGCGTGATGCTCATGGCCGCCAAGCTGAAATTTCCGTTCGCCACGACGGTACAGGGCAGCGACGTCAATGTGTTCTTCAGGAGTGCCACACGCAAACGCCAGGTTCTCCGTGCGCTGCGTGCCAGTCGCGCCGTGTTCGCCAGAAGCAAGGCGCTGCAGGCTCGCCTTGCCGATGAGGGCGTTGACGCTGTTACGGTCTACAATGGAATTGACCGGGAGCGGTTCCGCCCGTGCGACCGCACGGAAGCTTGTGCGGCATTGGGTCTCCCAACAGATCGCCGTCGCATCCTCTTTGTCGGCAACCTGGTTCCCGTCAAAGGACCTACTTCTCTCGCCGCTGCGTTTAAGCAACTCGTCGATTTGCGGGATGTGGATCTGGTGTTTGTCGGATCAGGATCGGAAGCTGCCAAGTTACCCGCGGGCGACCGCTTTTTCGTCGTCGGCGCGCGACCACACGAGGAAATCCCGCTATGGATGAACGCCTGCGATGTGTTGTGCCTGCCGAGCCTGAGCGAAGGCCTGCCCAACGTCGCCTTGGAAGCGATGGCGTGCGGGCTTCCCGTCATCGCCTCGCGCGTTGGCGGCGTCCCCGAGGTGGTCCGGGATGGGACAAACGGTCTTCTCGTACCGCCATCCGATCCCCGCGCGCTTGCCGACGCGCTACGCCGCGCTTTCACAATGAAGTGGGATCGTGAATCGATTCGGGCGTCGGTTTCCCAATTCGATTGGGAAGCAAACGCGCGCACCCTGCTGGATGCGCTGAGGAAAGCGCTCGCCCTATGATCCGATCAGTCGTGAAGGCGATCCGTAGAGCCGTCATCCGATCGAAGGATGCCGTGAAGTATTCGTCGCGCACGGCCAACGTGCTGTTGGCAGGCACAAACGCGCGCCTTCGGTTCGTTCGGAACAATGCTCAACGCGCCAAACTTCTCATGCGGGCCTACCGGTTGGCTGGGACGCAGTCCACCCGCCGGGCACTGCGCGTCGATGCGGAGCGGCACCTGAAGGGTACGAACGGTAACATTTGGCGGGAACAGCGCATCGGCTGGGAACGGTACCCGCGAGCGGCGGAAAACTCGCATGTCAATCGCAGCATCATTTTGAAAGCCCCGCAGTCGAATGGCGAGAAAGGCGTGTTGCTCGTCATGTTCGAGTACAACTGGCTGCGGCTGCTTGCCAACGTGAAGGACCTTGGCTGGCTCGGCGAACACTTCGACATCATCCTGTCGACAAGCTGGTCGCCCACGGATTACGCGTTGCTAGCGCTGGCGCTCCAGTCGCTTCCCGGGACGATCTTCGTCCAGGCGTGCAACTATGGCGAGATACCATGGATCGAAGAATTCAGCCCGCGATTGAAATGCCTGCCGTGTATCGCTTGTGATTGGATCAATCCTGATTGTTACCAGCCCAAGCCGCACGCCCAGCGGCAAACCGACATCTTGGTGGTGGCCAACTGGGCGCCATTCAAACGGCACTGGCAGCTTTTCGACGCGTTGCGACAGATGCCGCAAGATCTACGGATTACGATGATCGGGCAGGAAGAAGGCGGTCACACGCTCGCGATGCTGCGCGACCAAGCCGCGCTGTTTGGCGGGAAACAGGACATCAACTTCGTGGAGAACATCAGCATCGACGAAGTAACCCGCCATCAATGCGACAGCAAGATCTCGCTGATTCTTTCGCGTCGCGAAGGTTGTTGCGTTGCCGCGGTCGAGTCGTTGTTTGCCGACTCGCCGCTCGGGATGATGCATGATGCCCATGTCGGGCCCAGGGCGTATGTCAACAAAGACACCGGTGTGCTGTTAACACCTGATCGCATGGATCTCCAGTTGCAGCGATTCCTCGACAACGCCGCGGGCCTTCACGCACGAGCTTGGGCGATAGAGAACATTTCGTGCCGCAAATCCATCTCCAAAGTTAACGCGTTGCTGCGTTCCCACGCGGAACTCGCTCACGCCCCATGGACTACCGATTTGAAAACACCCTACTGGCGGCCCTATCCGATATTCCTGAATCCAAGAGATCGCGAAGAAATGCGACCGGTTTACCAAGACTTGTGTGTGCGCTTCCCGGAAGTGTTTGAGCCCGACTTGCTGGAAAAGGGTTCCTCATGAAATGCCCGCTGTGTGATTCGACCAGAGTTTCCCAGAAGCCCTGCCGTTTCAAGGAGATGATGGTGTGTGGCGCGTGCGGGTTCATTTTCGTCCCCAGTTCGACGGACTCATCGGCTCCGGGACTCTACGACGAAGACTGGTCGAGAACTGAGGTTCATCCGACCTTTATCTACTCGCATGGCCAATACACGGTCCGCAACGAGTGGAGGTTGCAGGCGTTATTGGATCGTCTCGAACCATTCCGCAAAACAAATCGCCTTCTCGATGTCGGTTGCAGTGCGGCTTTCTTCCTCAAGTTGGCGCGGGACCGTAAGTGGGATGTGCAAGGCGTCGAGGTTTCGGATTTCGGCGTGAAGTTTTCGCGGGAAGAATTGAACATCCCCGTCTTTCAAGGTCTCCTCCAAGACGCACATTTTCCGGGCGGGTCGTTCGATGCGGTCTTCAGTTCGCACGTGATCGAGCACGTGGGAGAACCGGTTGCGCTCCTCAAGGAAATGAGCCGAATACTACGTCCCGGCGGCGCGCTCATCACCGTGCTGCCAACCCAGTTCGCCTCTCCCAGCTACCGTTGCTTCAGGAAATGGTCGGGTGAAGGACCGCCGCGCCACGTATCGTACTTCACCAAGCGGGTTTTCGAGAACCGTCTGCGGCAACTGGGATTCTCCGTCCACTTCTCGCGTCAGAACGTCGAATTGCAGAAAGTCCTGTCGATCCTGCTCCGGCGACATGACTCATTTGGCGCAACCGGCGTTGTCCAATCTTCCGCCTCCACCCAAGAATCCACCAGCCCGTTCGTACGCGTTGTCAAATCCGCCGTGAATCTCGCCGCCACCGGCTTCGGCGTGGGCGATGAATTGACCACCATTGCCGTCAAGAATTCCACCCCAACCCACTGAAAGTGCCCTTATGAAAATCAGCGTTTTCGGACTCGGATACGTCGGCTCGGTTACCGCGGTCTGTTTGGCCGACCGAGAACACCAGGTTATCGGCATCGAAGCGAACCCCGACAAGCTCGCGCTCTTCCGCGCGGGCCAATCTCCATTGTTCGAGCCCGGCCTCGCGGAACTGCTGGCTAAGGTTCACCACACCGGATGCTTCACGGCCACCGCCAGCCCTGTAGAAGCAATTCAAAACTCGACGGTATCATTCATCTGCGTCGGCACCCCGAGCAAGAAAGGAGGTCAGCCCGATCTGTCTCACGTCGAGCATGTCGCGCGCGAAATCGGCGAGACGTTGCGCGGCAAGGATGCCCTGCACACCATCGTCGTCCGCAGTACGATGTTGCCGGGCAGTATCGAGAGCGTCGTCATCCCCCAAATCGAATCGGCTTCAGGAAAACGTGAGGGCCGGGACTTTCACGTCGTCGCCAATCCCGAGTTCATGCGCGAAGGTTCCGCCATCCGCGATTTCTATGAACCCCCCTTCGTTGTCATCGGCGAACGCGACACCGGCGCGGGTGATTCACTCGCGGACCTGTACCGCTGCGTGGACGCGCCCCAGGTGCGCATCACGATCCGCGCCGCGGAGGCCATCAAGTTCGCTTGCAACGCGTTCCACGCCATGAAAATCACATTTGCCAACGAGATCGGCCAATTCTGCAAGGCTCACGACATCGATAGCCACGAAGTCATGGACATCGTTTGTCGTGATACCAAGTTGAATATCTCGAAAACCTACCTCAAACCCGGTCTGGCCTATGGCGGTTCCTGCCTTCCGAAAGACCTGCGCGCTCTTGTGGGTCGGGCGCAGGAAAAAGATATCGAACTGCCCATGCTGGGCGCCATTGCGCGCAGCAACCTCAACCAAATTCAGCGCACGATCGAGTTCATTACCGAACTCGGCCATCGCGAGGTCGGGATTCTCGGGCTGAGCTTCAAGGCCGGCACCGACGATCTGCGCGAAAGCCCCATCGTCATCATGGCGGAAACCTTGCTCGGCAAGGGATTCAAACTGGTGATTCATGATTCCGAAGTGGAATTGACCCGGCTGACCGGCGCCAACAAACGGTTCCTCGAAGACAAACTGCCGCACATCAATTCGCTGCTGGCTACATCGCTAGAGGATGTCGTTGCCAGAAGCAAGACACTGGTGATTTGTAAGAACGCGCCCGAATATCGCGCGTTGCCCGGAGCGCTATCTCCTCATCACCATGTTGTCGACCTGGTGGCTGCCGTTAAGAACGCCAACGTCCCCACGGCGCGGTATCACGGCCTGTACTGGTGAAAATCCTCGCGCTCATTTCGAAGTTTCCATGGCCGCTCACCGACGGCGCGGTAATCCGTGATTTCAATCTCCTTCGTGAGGCCGCCAAGCGGCATGACATATCGCTGCTTTGCTTCCTGTTTAAGCCGACCGACCGTGAGCACTTCAACGCGCTCCGCCCCTATTGCAAAGAGATCGTTGGCATTGACCTCGCGCGCCCGAAATGGCGGAAGCTGACTAACGCAGCTCAGAGCCTCGCGACCGCAGATCCTTTCATCATTCGCGAATACTGGCGCACGGAAATGGCCCACGCCCTGGAAAGATTCGTCAAGGAGGAACACATCGATGTCATCCACTCGCACTTTCTGCACATGAGCCAATATGTCGGCCACAAGCGGAACGCGGCGTTCGTCCACGACGCGCACAATCTCGAACACGTCCTCTGGCAGCGCATGGAGCGCACCACGGCGAATCCATTCAAGAAGGCGTTCATCCGTTCCCAATACGGCAAGCTGGTTCGGCTCCAACAGGACGTGGCACGCGCCAGCGAGAAATGCGTCGTGCTCTCCGACGAAGATCGCGTCGAATACCTGCGCATTTGTCCAGAAGCCGATGTTTCCACCGTACCCAATGGCGCGGACGTCGAGTACTGGACTCCGCGCGATACCGATGGAGCCACCGAACCGGATTCCATACTTTATTTTGGCAACCTGAGTTGGCCACCGCAGGCCGACGCTGCCGTTCACTTCCACAACAAGATTCTTCCCCTTGTTCGCCAGCGCGTGCCGGATGTGACGTTCTATATCGCGGGACAGAACCCACCTGACACAGTGAAAGCTCTCGCGGGCGACCGCGTAATTGTCACCGGCTTCGTTCCCGACATGCGCGATTACGTGTCCCGCGCCGCCATCGTCGTGATGCCGCTGCGCGCCGGGGCCGGCACGAAGCACCGCGTGTTTCAGGCTATGTGCATGAAAAAGCCCCTGGTCTGCACATCTGTGGCCGCCGAAGGCATTGCCCTCACACACGGCGAAACCGCCCTGCTCGCGGACGATCCTGAAACATTTGCCAACGCCACGGTTTCTCTGCTACAAAATGCGGCGTTGCGCCAGAGGCTCGGCGAACGAGGCCGTCAGCTTGTCCTCGATCGCTATGATTGGCGCGCGATCTACGAACGACTGGAAGAGGCATTTCAGGAGGCAGTCCGCAAACGGAAATGACAAACGGCAGGAGTTATCGTGTCGGCCTCGTTGGCGCAGGGTACGTCAGCGAGTTTCATATCAAAGCGTTGAAACGTCTGCCCAACGTGCGCATTGTGGGCATTACCGACCTCGATGGCAGGCGCGCACGGGCCACCGCCCAACGGTTCGGCATCACGTCGCATCCGTCGTTGAAGGTGATGGCCGCGGAAGGCCTCGATGTCGTCCATGTCCTCACCCCGCCCAACAGCCATGTCGATGTCGCGCTGGAAGCGTTGTCTCTCGGCTGCCACGTGCTCGTGGAAAAACCGTTGGCTACAAGCGTCGAGGACTGCGACCGGCTCATTGCTGAAAGCCAGTCGCGTAAACTGCGAGTCTGTGTAAATCATTCATTGCTGGGCGATCCATTGATCAAACGAGCGCTGGAACTGGTCAAGACGGGCGCCATTGGCGACGTTCTCGCCGTCGATTACCTGCGCAGTTCAAATTACCCGCCGTACCGCGGCGGTCCCCTCCCCCCACACTATCGCGAGGGTGGCTACCAGTTTCGCGACCTCGGTGTGCATGCCCTGTATTTGCTGCGGGAGTTTCTGGGGAACATCCAGGATGTGCAGGCCGACTTTCGCACGTCAGGTCTGAAGGACAGCGATCCGAACATCCATTTCGACGAGTGGCGCGCGTTGGTCCGTTGCGCCAAGGGCACCGGTAACATTCAGCTCTCGTGGAATGTCAAGCCACTCCAGCATCAACTGATTATTCAGGGCACTCGCGGCACCTTGCGGGCGGATCTATTTGCCATATACCTGACGCGCCGCCGCCACACGCCTTTGCCAAAGGCCGCCGAGCGCGTGGTCAACGCGTTGGCAGAATCTGCCTCATCCGCGGCGCAATTGACTTGGAACGCCTCGCTATTTGCAGTCGGCCAGCTCCAGCCGTATCAAGGGCTTCACAATTTTGTCGGCGCATTCTACGAATCTCTCGCTACCAACAACGTGATGCCGGCGGGTCTCGAACAGGCCCGAGAAGTCGTGCGCTGGACGGAGCAGGTCGCGCGCGAAGCCGACCACGCCAAGGCCGAGTTCTATGGTCAATATCAGCCGAGCGACCATCCCGCAGTCGTCGTCACGGGCGCGAACGGCCTCCTCGGCAGCGCGTTTGTGAAACGCCTTATTGACGAAGACGAGTATGTCCGCTTGTTCGTGCGACGTCTACCCCCACCAGAGATTGCCGATCATCCGCAAATCGAGGTTGTCCTCGGTGAACTTGGCGATCCCGATGCGGTGGATCGCGCTATCGACGGGGCGACCGCGGTCTTTCACATCGGTGCGGCCATGAGCGGCGGTTGGGCGGCGCACGAGGCTGCCACCATCGCGGGCACCCGCAACGTAGTTGAGGCATGCCTGAAGCATGAAGTGCCCAAGGTAATTTACATCAGTTCCCTGTCGGTAATTGACTGGGCAGGCCATCCCGCCAACCAACCGGTCACCGAATCCGCAACCTTGGAACCTGCTCCCCGGCAGCGCGGCTTTTACACGCAAGCCAAACTCGAAGCCGAGCGCATCATCCGTGCGGCGGCGCAGGAACGCGGTTTGCCCGTCGTTATTCTTCGTCCCGGCCAAATCTGGACTGAGAGCAGTCCGCTCATCACCGCTGCCGTCGGCGTGCGTTTCGGCCACTGGCTGGTCGTTATCGGCGACGATTCAAACCAGTTGCCGCTCGTTCACGTGGACGATGTCGTCGAAGCCATCGTCCTCTCCACGCAAAGCCCCTTCTCTCATGGTGAGGTGTTTCAAGTTGTGGACAATGAGTTAATGAGCCGCGAGGAACTCGTGCGCCTGTATTCCCGTGCGCGCGAACCCCGACTCCGCGCCATACGGATTCCCCTTGGGCCGGCCTGTTTCCTGGCCGGCGGAATCGACTGGCTAACTTCGATGCTGGGTCGCCCCGCGCCGGTCTCGCCATACCGGTTGCGCTCCGCTGTCGCACCGCTGGTATTCGATTGCTCCCGAGCGCGTGACCAACTTCACTGGGAACCGCAAGCCCATACCCGCGATGCACTACGCAAGTTGTTGGCATTCAAATAGATAGCAGGTTGCTGCTTCGGCCAATATGACAAGCATTTGGATAATTGTCTTTGTCGTCTCCGCTGGGGCCATCGTCTGGTCTTATGGTATCTATCCGTTGTTGCTTGCGCTGGTGCCCGTGCGTCGCCACAAGCAAACCGGTGACCTTTCCGATTGGCCGACGCTCTCAGTGCTGATCAGCGTGTACAATGAAGAGAAGCACATCGTGACGCGTCTTGAGAATCTGCTCGCCCTCGACTATCCAAGCGACAAACTGGAGATCTTGATTGGATCGGACGCCTCGACTGACCGCACCAACGACCTGGTGAGGGCGTTTCCAGACGCGCGCGTGAAACTGTACACGTTTGAGCAACGCGGGGGCAAACCCGGCGTGCTCAACAGACTCGTGCCACAAATACGTTCTGAGCTGCTCGTGTTCAGCGATGCGAACGCGATGTTTGCTCGAGACGCGCTCCGAAAACTGGCGCGACATTTTGCAAATCCGCGGATTGGCGGCGTGTGTGGACAGCTCGTATTCCACGGCGACAGTCGTGAGACGGATGAGGGTCCGTACTGGAAACTGGAGACGTATTTGAAGACGCGAGAAAGTGCGTTGGATTCCTGTCTCGGGGCCAATGGGGCCATCTATGCCATTCGCAAGTCGTGCTGGCCCGGCATACCCGACAACACGTTCGTCGATGATTTCGTCATCGGTATGCGGGTGCGCGAGCAGGGACTCCTCGTGATTTACGACACGGAGGCGGTGGCCACCGAGGAATTGCCGCAATCGGTGGGCCACGAAATGATCCGGCGCATACGCATCGGCGCGGGCGATTTCCAAGCGTTATTCCTGTGTTGGCGTTCACTCTTGCCATGGCGCGGGTTTTATTCGATCGCGTTCTGGTCGCACAAGGTCTTGCGGTGGCTCACCCCGTTCTTGATGATCGCGGCACTGGTCTCGAATGTCGCCCTGCTGCCCCACCCGCTCTTCGCGGCGCTGCTGGCGCTACAACTGGTGTTTTACGGCCTGGCGCTTCTTGGTGTTTTCATCCGGAGACGGAAGATGGTGTTGTTCAGCGCTCCCTGCTATTTCGTCACAATCAACCTCGCGTTGTTGTTCGGGTTCTTCCGCTTCATTACCGGAACACAACAAGCCGCTTGGAAACGGACGGCTCGGTAAGTCATGTGTGGGATTGCGGGCAAATTTAATTTTGCCGACAACGCGCCGGTTTCCCGCGAGTTGATCGCGCGTATGAATGTGGCCCAAACGCATCGCGGGCCGGACGGCAGCGGCGAGTACTTCGATCGCGGTGTGGGGCTGGCGCATCGACGCTTGAGCATTCTCGATGTGGAAGGCGGCCGCCAACCGATGACCAATGAGGACAACACGATCTGGATTGTGTTCAACGGCGAGATTTACAATTTCCCCGAACTTCGTGATCGACTCGAAGCGAAAGGGCACAGGTTCCGTTCCCATTGCGATACGGAAGCCATCGTTCATCTGTACGAAGAACTGGGTGAGAACTGCGTCGATGAGTTGCGGGGAATGTTTGCGTTCGCGATCTGGGACTCCCGTGTCGAGAAGTTGTTTATCGCGCGCGATCGGATCGGCATCAAGCCCCTTCATTACGCCGTGCTCAGTGGCAAGTCGCTGGTGTTCGGTAGCGAAATCAAAGCCATCCTGCAGGACGAAGCCGTTCCGCGCCGTGTGAACCCTGAGGCGCTCAGCGAATACGTCAGTCTGTTGTACGTGCCCGACCCTCGCACGATGTTTGTCGGGATCCAGAAACTACCCCCGGCGCACACGCTCACCTGCGACCGCAACGGCGTGCGCGTTCGTCAATACTGGGACGTCTGTTACGACGTGAACGAATCGCTCACCGAGGAACAGGCGGCGGGGCAACTCTTCGATCTGTTAAAGAGCACGGTCAAGGAGCATCTCCTGTCCGACGTACCTCTCGGCGCATTCCTCAGCGGCGGGGTCGATTCCAGCACCATCGTCGGCCTGATGCGGGAGGTCATCACCGGCAACCTGGTAACTTCCTCCCTCGGATTCGAAGAGGAAGCGTACAACGAACTGCCGTACGCACGCCAGATGGCGGAACGGTTTCACTCGGAGCATCACGAGCAGGTTGTCCACGCCGATGTCGAGCACCTGTTCCCGCTGATTGTCTGGTCGTTCGATGAGCCGTTTGCGGATTCATCGGCCATCCCGACGTACTATGTCAGCAAGACCGCTCGCGAACACGTGACGGTCGCTCTCAGCGGCGATGGCGGGGATGAGCTGTTTGCCGGTTACGCGCGGTTTCGGCTTGGGCAATTGGAGCATCGACTTCGGCGTGCGCTTGGGCCATTGCGGTTCTTGGGCGCGATGACGCGTGTGTTGCCCGATGATGTGCGATTCAAAGCCAAAAACTCGCTGGAAAGCATCACGCGCACGGCTGACGATGCTTGTGCGCGTAAACACTTCTTGTACCTCTTCACCGCACAGGCGAAGCGGCACTTCATGGCGCAACCGGAGACGCACGATTACGCCGCCAAGTTCCGCGAGGTGTATCGCCAGGCGCATGCGGCGCCCGACGACTGGCTCAACCGGGCTTTGTATGTGGATCTGAAGACGTATCTCGTCGACGACATCCTCACCAAGGTCGATCGCATGAGCATGGCTGTCTCGCTGGAGACACGTCCGCCGTTGCTGGACCACAAAGTCGTCGAGTTCGTCGCCACGTTGCCGCCGCGTTTCAAACTCAAAGGTTTCGAGAGTAAACACGTCCTTAAGAAAGCCGCCTCGCGCCTCGTGCCGCAGGAGATTCTCTCGCGCAAGAAGCAGGGGTTCCGCCTCCCGATTGCGGAATGGTTACGGGGCCAATTGCGCGGAACCGCTGAAGACCTCCTCTTGGGACCGGCGGCGACACAGCGGGGATATTTCAAGAAGTCCGAGTTGGAGACCCTCTGGCGCAATCACTTGAGCGGTCACCGCGACAACGCACACCAGATCTGGTCGCTCATTCTGCTGGAATTGTGGCACCGGAAGTACATCGACGATTCCAGTCCCCCGATCGCACCCAGGTCACTCTCGGCCAATTGCTAATCATGCCCGGTCTCGTCGGCATCTTCTCCTCCACCCCACAGAACGACATCGAGCGCACCCTGTCGCGCATGATCGCGTCGGTACGGCATTTCGACTGGTACAACGTCGACCAGTTCGTCTCGCCACTGCGCACTTTCGCCTGCGCTCACGTTCATCTCGGCATTCTGCCAACCGAGAATTCCTCACACCATTGGTTTCATGGCGAGGAAACGGATGGTTTCACCCGCGTTGATTACGACGAGCCAACGCAACAGCTCACCATCTCCAATGATGCATTCGGCATGATGCCCCTCTTCTATTACCACAAGGCCAATCTGTTCGTTTTCGGCACCGAGATGAAAGCGGTGCTGGCCCATCCGGCGGTCAGTCCCAACATGGATGCACGAGGCCTCGCCGACCTCATGGCATACGGTTTTGTCTTTGGCGAAAGGACACTCGTGCAGGGCTTGAAATGCCTGCCCGGTGGGTCAACGCTGCGGTGTGAGGCGCGCACCGGACAGACCAAAATCGAGCGAAACTGGGATTTTCGTCAACACATTGGCCGGGGCTCGCGAAGGAATGGAGCCCTTCTCGACGAGATCGCCGACAAATTCAAATCCTCAGTGCGCAGGCGCTGTGCGGGCGGCGTGCCCATCGGTGTTTCGCTGTCGGGCGGCTACGACTCGCGCACGATTACCGCAGCCATCGATCATCCACAAACGAAGATTCAAACTCTGACACTCGATGTATGGGGCGGTGCGGACCAGATTATCGCCGAGCAAATCGCGCGCGGCACGAGCGGGTTGCCAAACCATCACTTCATTGAGAACAGCACGGATTTCTTTGCAAAATGGCCCCGGTACGTCCGTGAGATGGTGTGGTTGAGCGACGGCATGTATTACGATGAAGCGTGCGTGATGATGTCCACACTCGACCGGTACCGCGACTTCGGTATTCAAATTGCCCTGCGCGGCCACGGCGGCGAACTGGCGCGTATGCAATGGGCCTATGAACTGGCCTGCAACCGCTTCCTCCGGGATTGCCGCACGCAATCCGACGTGATGGCGCAACTGTTTCGACAAATGGCGTTTGGTCTTACCGATGCCGATTGTGACGCGTTATTCGCACCCGAACTGGCGAAGCCCCTCCACGACGCCGCGCGTGCATCTATGGAAGAAGCTTTCGACGGAGTGGATGCCTCGTGGAACGTGATCGATCAGGTCAGTTGCGTGTTCGTTCAGGAATATCTACGACGGCAATCCGTGCCGTCGCTCGCGCAATTGCGCAGCCGCGTCGAAGTACGAATGCCGTTTCTCGACCGCGAGTACGTGGACGCGGTGTTGAAGCTCGCTCCGATGGAGCGTCTCGGCACGCGAGTGCATCGTCACTTGTTAGCGCGGCACAACCCTGACTTGTTGCGTATCACGAACGCCAACACCGGCGCACCATCCGGCGCGGGCGATTTCACACAGCGCTTGTATCGCAAGACCAACGGCTATCTGAAGCGGTTCTTCGGCTACGAGCGCTACAAGCACTACGTGGACGTTCCCGCCTGGTTGCGCGGGCCCTTACGGCCACACATCGAGAGCGTGCTGTTGGACAAGCGTACGCTCCATCGCGGCTTGTATCGCGAGGACGGAGTACGTGAATTGGTCAACGCCCACATGAGCGGCCAACAAGATCGCGGTCCCGCGCTATTGCTACTACTGTTCCTGGAATTGTGGAACCGACAATTCGTCGACGGAGAGTCATGGCGATGCTGAAGAACGTCCACCTGTGGCTGCCTTACTATCTCCGGCGACGGCCGCCAGAACCGGTCACGCCGACACATGTTTTCTTCTGCTTTGTGGACCATTACGAACCGTTGTGGAACAAGGCTTCCCGTCACCAGGGCTTGGAGCGGGTCGAGCATTGGCTCGAGAATTACCCGCGAATGGCGGATCAGTTTCACGATGCCGACGGGCACCTGCCGCAACACACCTTTTTCTATCCTGCCGAGGAGTACGTGCCGGAATACCTCGACCTACTCGCGCAACTATGCCAGCGCGGTTACGGCGAAGTGGAGATTCACCTGCATCACGACAACGACACGGCCGAGAAACTTCGCCAGACGATCGAGGAATTTAAGGCCAGGCTGCACAACCACGGGTTTCTCTCCCAAGGCCGCTATGGCTTCATTCACGGCAACTGGTCGCTGGACAATTCACGTCGCGACGGACGGTGGTGCGGCGTAAACAACGAATTGCAAGTGCTAAGCGACACCGGCTGTTACGCGGATTTCACGCTCCCGAGCGCACCAAGCGAGTGCCAGACGCACAAGATCAATTCGATTTACTATGCAACGGACGATCCGTTGCGGCCCAAGTCCCATGATACGGGCGTGGACGTGTGCGTCGGTGGGAAACCAAGCGGCGATCTGCTCGTCGTCCAAGGCCCGCTGGCGCTGAACTGGACCAACCGCAAACTCGATGTGATCCCGCGCATCGAGAACAGCGAGGTGGCCCATAACGCGCCGGTGACCCCGGATCGGATTCACAACTGGATCGCCCAACGCATTGGCGTGATTGGCAAACCCGATTGGGTGTTTGTGAAAGTGTACACGCACGGCTGCCAGGAGATGAATTTTGATACTGCACTCGGTCAATCAGCCGCCGTGATGCACGGTCATCTGCAGAGGATTTGTAATGATGGCTCGAATTTCCTGCTGCACTATGTCACGGCTCGCGAGATGTGCAATCTGATCAAGGCTGCCGAGGCCGGCCAGACGAGTGATCCGAAGCAGTATCGCGATTTCGTCCTGCCTCCCCCTCCAGTGCGACAATAGACTGGGCGATTTTCTCCCGCCAGTCGTCGAGCGTCGCCTCGTCCACTCCCTCCTTATCCGTATACCGCGGTATTTTGCTGCGGACACCCTCCAGAAGATGTCGTGCCTCTTCGGCTGTCTTGCCGCTGTGCTCCTGAATCAGCTTCTCCAGCAGGAACAGGTAGCGGTAATCATCGATCCCCGCGCGCACTTCCTCATAGGCCACCGTCGTCACCGGGCCATCCGGCGACGGCAGAACCGCGCCACAGCCGGTGGACCAGGCATTCTCGTCCACACGGGCGAACGGGCTGTATGCCTGCGTCCACCATTCATAGTGCCATTCCCACCGCCCCGTCGCACCGTCCGCCCAGGGCAGAAAACCGAATGTGAACCGGTTCATCCCTGCGTTGTAGAGCCACAATTGTGGCTTCCCTGATCGAGTCGCCTCGAGAGTTCTCCGTGAATTCTCCGTCGGGTGCGTGGACACGACGTCCACCCAGCCAAGCAGCGGCAGATAGCTCTTCCCAAACGAACTGTCTCCCGCCAATGTCACCATCGTCCGCAAACCGGCGGCACGATGCAGATCCAAATATCGCTTTGTGTCTTCGAAATCTCTGTTCCACGGATTCAGGGCCTGTTCTCGCGGCTCGTCGACCACGTACGCCAAGATCGGAAATGATTTGCGGTGAGTCCAATCCCGAAATGCGGCGAGTGACCGTTGATAAACCGGCAGGAATGGTTTGCTGAATTCCGCAGCGCCCATCACGTGTGACAGACGCCGCGCGATGCCCAGTGTCTCCACGGGAACCGGATGTCTGCCCACCAATCCTGCGCGGCCCGCCGCCGCCAAAAATTCGTCGGCTTGTGCGTTATCCAATGAGCCATCCGCGCGAACCACCGGACGGATCGCCGTCACACTGTTGAACCCGTGTTCAACCATGTCGCGGAACTCACGGTCGCGCATCGTCCGAATTTCCGCCGCCTTCCCGGGAAAGTGACCGAAGTAATAATTCAGATCGCGCGGCTCGTTGTAGTACCAGCCGTATGTCATGTCGAGTTGGTCGGAGGAAGGTAGTTCGAACGCCCAGATGTTCAACTCGACGGGAATCCCGGCGACCTCACCGTGATAAACGCCCGGTACCGCCTGTTTGCCGACGTTTACGGTGAGAGCAAAGCGTTGCGCATGCGGATGGTTGGACAACGGTCCCAGTGTCGACTCTTCAATCCGGTAGATCCCCCGGGCAATCGGCCGCTCCGTGAGGCGGATGGCGCGGACTTCCGCTGTGCAGCCGGGAAACGAAGGCGCCAGACCCGGCGCTCCCGATTTCGGGCACGTAAAAAATGCCGACACTGTCTGACCGCGAGCCGCGTTGAGCGAGATTTTCTCGGCCGCAACTGGAATCTTGTACGGTTCCAGGTAAAAATAGCTGCTGTAGAACTCACGCTGCCGCTCCGAATGAATGCCGGCCAACCAGGAATCCGAAACGCCAATGGCGAGCCAGTAAACCGCCATCGTGTCGAATTGCAACCGAAGCTGCCCGTTCGTGACGACAATGGGAAATGTATATTCAGGATACCGTGGTAGAATCTCCTCCTTCCACACGTCCTTGCCTGGCCACCAGTCATGATCAATTCCGCGGAACAAAAACCTGTCCGTGAAAAAATTGATGGCGTCAACCGCCACACGCACCTTCTCCACGCCATTCGCCAACACTCGATAGGTTCGCGCGGGCACGTGCACCGCCCCATTCAGCAGGCTCTGACCGCAAACGACGACCTGCTGAGTGCCGTTGTGTACATCCACAGCGAACTCAGTGACGAAGTTCGCCGTCGGATCGCCACTGATGAAGTCGCGGCACAGCGAATCGGGTAATTCATCGTCAAACTCCCAGAGTCGGTCCGTTGGCAACCAGCCGTATCCACGCGCCTTGTTGTAACGATCCGCCGCGCTTACGCCGACGAATCCCTCCATGACCGGCGACCCTTTTGGCCCGAAATCGAAGGCCCGCACCGCGGCGGTGGTTGCTATCACCGAGGTCTTTTCCAGCCGGAAATTGTCGAGAAACAGAACCGTCAGCGATGGAAGGTCCGAGGCGAAAATCAACAGTTGGCTGAGTTGGGACGGGTCGAGGTTACGCGAGCGGTCGCTGGTGTGAAGTCCGTGCACGGGGAGTTCGATGGTGTTCCTGCCCGGCCGCATCATGAACCCCTCGTTGTACCGCGAGGCAAAGTTGACGCTGTGCCAGTCGTCAACGCGGACCGTCAGACCAACGGGCCGCGACTGTGGGTTGAACACATCGAACCGCGCCACGTCGTACTCGTCCCAACCCGTCAACAAGCGGCTGCCGCGCGGTAGCGACAAACCGGGGTACTGGCCGGGCGAAAGCGTCAGTTGAAGCGAGAACCGTCCCTGGGTGGCGTTTTGTTCCGTGCGCACGGCTGAAGCTCCGTGCCATTCCCACTGGAGCAGGTCGGCCTCATCTTCGAATCCGGTGAGGAGCCTCACGTCGTTGGCCTGCGCCTGCCCCAGCCCTCCAAGCACCGATGCCGCAATCAACAGCCAAAATGCCGTTCGCATCCGTCAGGGGTTTTAGTTGAATTACGCACCGAATTAAAGTATTAATGTGGGATAGATGAGTACCGCAAGCGTTGCAGAAGTGCCGAAACCGAAGCGAGTTAACCTGCGGCGGCCTGATATCATGGAGGCCGTTCGCGAACAGGTTGAGCTGCATTATCGCAGCCAGATAGTCGAGAAGCTGCGCCAACGCGGCGGTGTGCTTGAAGCCGGCGGGCTGAAAGTCCGTTTGGCCAAGGAATTCGGTTTCTGCTACGGGGTGGAGCGCGCCATCGACCTCGCGTACGCGGCGCGCAAAGTGTTTCCCAACCAGCCGATCTATATTCTGGGCGAAATCATTCACAATCCCGAGGTCAACGAGCAGCTGATTGCCATGGCCATCAAATTCCTCTCCGGGCCGATTAAAAGCGCCAATATCGACGACCTCAAGGAAGACGATGTCGTGATCATCCCGGCGTTCGGAGCGGAAGTCGCCACCATGAACAAGCTGAAAGCAAAGGGCTGTCAATTGGTGGACACGACCTGCGGCGACGTGATGAGCGTCTGGAAGCGTGTCACACAAAACGCCAACGAGCAATTCACGTCCATCATCCACGGCAAAGCCAAACACGAGGAGACCAAAGCCACCAGTTCGCGCGCCACCGCCAACCACGCGGGCCACTATGTCGTCGTGCTCAACATTGCCGAGACCGATTACGTCTGTAACTACATCCGTCATGGAGGGAACAAGGCGGAGTTCCTGGCAAAGTTTGGCGGTGCGCACTCGCCGGGCTTCGATCCGGACCAACATCTCACTTCCATTGGCGTGGCGAATCAAACCACCATGTTGCGCAGCGAGACCGAAGAGATTCAACGCCGATTGCGGCAGGCCATGGTGGACCGGTTCGGCGAACCGGAGCTCGACCGGCACTACCGCATGTTTGACACAATTTGCGGCGCCACGCAGGAGCGGCAGGATGCGCTGATCCGTCTGTTGCAGGAACCGCTCGACATGATGATCGTGGTGGGCGGATACAATTCCAGCAACACGTCACACCTCGCCGAAATGAGCGAAGAGCGCATGCCGACGTTATTTATCCGCAACGCGAGCAAGATTCTTTCGGACAAAGCGATCCTGCACTTCAACCTCCACAAACAGGAGGAAGTGCTTACCGAAAGCTGGCTGCCGGGCGGAAACATCTACGTGGGCATTACCGCGGGCGCATCCTGCCCGAACAATTTAATCGATGATACGGTCCGCCGACTTTTCAATCTGCGCGGTATCAACGTGGACGAGATGATTGCGGCCACAGAAGCCATAGCCCCGCACCCATGATCGCTGCACGGCCCTGCGCTGATTGCTTCTCGCATGGTAAACCCGAACCCCCCTAGCATTCCTTATCGCTTATGGATAAAGCTCCCTTGAAATTCCGTTCCACATCACTGGCCGACATCGAACTGCCCAAGGAAGTTTCCGGCCTGCGCGATCTCGCCTACAACCTGTGGTGGACATGGAACCCGCAAGCCCGACGAATGTTCGCGCACATCCAGCCCGGCTTGTGGGCAATCTATCGCAATCCAGTTGAATTACTCATCAACATCGAACCTCACCACTGGGAAACCCTGCTTGAGGACGAAGTATTTCTCACCCTGTACAAGTCCGTGTTGCGCGAGTTCGACACGTACATGAAATCGCTCAATGACTCTTGGTTCGCCAAGAACCATCCCGGCTATCAGGGCGGACCGTTTGTGTATTTCTCAACTGAGTTCGGCTTCCACGAATGCCTGCGCATTTATTCCGGCGGCCTCGGTGTGCTATCGGGAGACCACTGCAAATCCGCCAGCAACCTGGGGATACCGTTCATTGGCATCGGTCCGCTCTACAAACACGGATACTTCGAACAGGAAGTCGAACCGGACGGGCGGCAGCAACATTTCTATCCGGTGTATGATTTCTCGCGCTTGCCCGTCCAACCCCTGCTGGATGACAATGGCCGCCATCTCACCGTGACCATCGATTTTCCCGACCGTCCCGTGTACGCGCGAGTGTGGCTCGCACAGGTCGGCCGCGTGCCCGTGTTGCTGCTCGACACGGACACGACCAAGAACGATTCCGCGGATCGCCCGATCACCGGCCAACTCTACGTCAGTGGCCGCGAGATGCGCATCTGCCAGGAAATCGTGATCGGCGTCGGCGGCGTGCGTGCCCTGCAGACGCTCGGCATCGAGCCGGCCTGCTGGCACATGAATGAGGGCCATTGCGCGTTCCTCGCTCTCGAACGCATCCGCAATTACGTCAAGGGTGGTGCGAGTTTTGCCGACGCGTGTAAAGAGGTCGCCAAGAATTCCATTTTTACGAGCCACACGCCGGTCCCCGCAGGCAACGAGGCGTTCGACGTCGAGTTGGTGCGCAAGTATTACAAGAACTATTGCAAGGAAATCGGCATTTCACTGGATCAATTGATCGATCTCGGGTTGTCCAGTCCCGGTCGGGGCCATCAGCCGTTCAGCCTCACCGTGCTCGCGATCCGTCTCTCCACTTTTTGCAACGGTGTCAGCCAGCTCCATGGCAAGGTCAGCAACGACATGTGGCGGCACGTCTACAAAGACCTGAAGCCGGGTCAGAACCCCATTCAGGCCATTACCAATGGCATTCATACGCAAACCTGGATGGGCTACCAAATCAGCGAGCTTTACGATAAGTATCTGACGCCCGCGTGGCGCAACAATCTCATGGACGAACTCTTCTGGAAACGCGGTGTCGCCAACATCCCCGATAAGGAATTGTGGGACGTCCACAATCTTCAGAAGGAGAACCTCATCCGCTTTACTCGCGCGCGCGAGCGAGCCCATCTTGCCCGTCACGGAGCCTCCCCAGACGACCTGCGCGGAGTCGAGCAACTGCTCAATCCCGAGGCCATGACCATCGGGTTCGCGCGGCGGTTTGCCACCTACAAACGCGCCGACTTGTTATTCCGTGATTTCGATCGCTTGCGCTCGATCCTGACCAACCCCGAGCGCCCGGTGCAGGTCGTTTTCGCCGGCAAGGCGCACCCCGCGGACAAGCCCGGCCAGGAATTGATTCGACGCATCTTCGACATCTCGCGAAACACGGATTTGCATGGTCACATCGTATTCATCGAGAATTACAACATGCGTGTCGCCCGTATGCTGGTGCAAGGGGTCGACGTCTGGCTTAACAATCCGCGACGTCCCCACGAGGCCAGCGGCACGAGCGGTATGAAAGCCCCCGTCAATGGGGGAATCAATTTTTCCATTGCCGACGGTTGGTGGTGCGAGGTGCAAAACCTGAATGCAGGCTGGACCATCGGGCACGGCGAAGAATTCGACAACCCGGACAAGCAGGACCGGGAGGACAGCGAGTCGCTCTACGACATCTTGGAAGACAAGATCGTTCCGCTCTTCTACAAACGCGACGCCAACGGCCTGCCCGTCGGGTGGATCAAAATGATGAAGGCCTCTATCGCCACGGTCACACCGCGGTTCTCCACCGCGCGCATGGTCCGGGATTACACCGAACAGGCATACCTGCCCGCCGCCAAACGCGGCGGTGCGGTCACAACGGCTGCGGAACAGACATGGTAGAGTCCGTCGCTCGTCGGGAACCGCTGAACATTTCCCGGACGAAGAAGATTCCCAGCAACAGCAGTCCGTAGAGCGGAACGTAACTGACTGCAAACTCCAGCCAGGGGCTCTGCCAACTGGTCATTACATTTAGCATCACAAGCGCGACGACCAGAATCGCCGTCTGCCCCAATGTTGGTCGCTGGACAATCCGACTCACGGCAACCGCAGCTGGGAAAGCCAGGATCACAAAGTAATGGCCCCACGCTTCCGTGATCCCAGCCAGCATCGCCACGCTGAGCAAGCCAAACTCCAGATCAAGATCCACGTCCTTCTTCCCTCTCCCGATCCACCAACACAGACCGTAGGCCAGAACAATCAACGCGAGGCCGAGGACAATCCCAGCCGTCATCCAGCCCTCCAATCCATCCCACTCGGGACGGAAGCCGTGAACCAACCAGGCGGCATTCTTCACGAACGACGGCACCGTGAAATTGAAATGTCGTTGCTGCGTGGCCCACGCTTCCAGCACCGGCATGCCATTTGCCCAGAACTGTTTCCAGGATCCCCAACCCGTCGCCAACGCCACGCCGATGCTCCACACCACAGTCACCCCCAAGCATTTCCAGCGCCTGTTCCCGTTGGCTGAGGCGCGCCACAAACACCACGGTAACAACACCGCGGGGAAGAACTTCATCCAGGCCGCCGTGGTAATCACCAGACAAGCCCGTTCTGGCTTCCCGTTTTGCAGGAGCTTGTACGCCACCAGAATCATCGTCGTGATAAGCAGTTGACATTGTGAGAAGAAAAAATGCCAATACACCGGTGCCGAGGCGATGATGGCACTGCACAGCAAACTCCGCGCGTGCACGGAAAGCGTTGAGGAAGTCGCCTGCCATACCTCCACCAGCACATAGCCCAAGCAGACGATCTCCAATAACGTCCACGCCCAAAACGCCACGCGCGCTGGTAACGCGGCAAATGGCGCGAATATCCCGACCAGAAGAGGAGGATTGGTCGCCCTCGGAATCGCGGCGGCGTAACGGAATCCCCATCGGGCATACTCCGGTTCCAGCGGAGTCGAATAGACATCCGCGCCTGACAGCAACAAACGACTCGAGATGTAGTAGTGGGCGAAGTCGTTACGGATGGCCCGCGACGGAAGAACCAGTGCCACATGCACAACCCCGAACAACGCCAGTACCACCGCCAGCACGTCCAGCGTCCGGCGGTAACCGGTATTTTTCACGGTCTCAGCGTCTGGTTTCAAGGCTTGGAGGGGAAAGGCGCCAGCCAATAATCCTTCAGGAAGTACTTCCGCCACTGTTCGATCCCGCGTTGGCGGCCGGTCGCATCGCCGTCGGGGTCAAATGCCATCGTCTTGCCGGTGAGTGTCCGGAGCTTCTCGTTGGCTTCGCGTCGTTCCGAAAGATCGCTCGATGACAATCTCCTCACCAGCACGGCCATCCCTCTAAAATCAATAAACCGTCGACTCACGCTGTTAAGATTCGACTCATTTTCTTCTCCGAAAGTCGTCGCGTTCTGTTCCAGCACCGATGCCACGTCGATGTCGTGGAGCAAGCATATCATCGCCAGTGAGTACAAACAGGAGTAACGAAACGTGCCATTATCGGTTGCCAGAAACAACTTCATGATCGGAACAATCTCTGACTCGCGGCCGCTTGTTCCCAACGCCAGCACCGCTTGCTCCCGCACAACGGCTGTATCCGTCAACCGCGCGGTCAGCGTCGGCACCAGCCGTGGATCATCCACGAATCGCGCGGCATACGCGCCGGATCGTCGCACGCGCGGCTCCTCGTCATTAAGCGCCTCCAGTAGCACGGGCACGGCCAGATCGTTCTTCGCGCCGGCATCTTCATGGAACTCGGCTTTCTGCAGCGCGTTTCCCAAGACAATCAACATCAAATCCCGAGCACCTGCCGACAGCGTTTGGTCGCCAGCCTCTCGCACGCACGTCGGAACTGCCACTTCTCCCATGCCGGCCACCCAGGAAAGATCGAGCGTCGTGAGCGGACCGCGCAACAACGCGTCGAGCCGCGCCAGTTGGTTGCTCTGAGATGCTGTCGGCGGAGGGAACGACGCTTCGGGCTTGATCGGCGCCCGTAAAGGTTCCGTGGAGGGCAACCGCTTTGTGCTGCAGCCAACCAAGAGCGACACGCCGACGAACAGAGTGATGGCGTTCATGAAACGCCGTGGAGCATTCGAGCGGCGCGCACCGTGTTGCGCATCAGCATGGCAATGGTCATCGGGCCGACACCTCCGGGCACCGGCGCAATAAGCGATGCCTTCTGAACCACGGCATCGAAGTCCACGTCGCCGACGATCTGGTACCCCCTTTCCGACCTGTCGTCCTCGACGCGATTAATCCCCACGTCGATTACAACAGCGCCGGCGCGTACCATGTTGGCCTTCACGAATCGCGGCGCGCCGATTGCCGCAATCAAAATATCGGCCGACCGACAAATTTCCGCGAGGTTCTGGCTCCGTGAATGGCAAACGGTCACGGTTGCGTTCGCGTGCGCCGCCTTCTGCGATAGAATCAGTGAGATGGGGCGACCGACGATCCGGCTCCGCCCCAGCACCACAACGTGAGCCCCGTCGATTTTGACGCCGCTACGGACGAGAAGCTCGTGGATGCCGGCCGGCGTACACGGCACGAAGCCGGTCGTGTCCCCAATGGCGAGCTTGCCGATGTTCACCGGATGGAATCCGTCAACATCCTTGGCCGGATCGACGGCGGCAAAAGCCTTTTCTTCGGAGATCTGTGGAGGCAACGGCGACTGAACCAGGATGCCGTGAATATCCCGTTTCGAATTGAGGTCGTTGATGGAGACCAGCAGTTCGCTTTCGCGGGTGGACGCGGGAAGATTGACGCGCACCGAATGAAACCCAAGCCGCGCGGACATCTTGTCCTTCATCGACACATACACGGCGCTCGCGGGATTCTCACCGACCAGAATCACCGCCAAGCCGGGAGTAACGCGATCCTGGTTCTTCAGGCGCGTGATTTCGACAGCGGTTTCGGCGTTGATCTGCTCCGCGATGGCCTTGCCGTCAATGATTGTCGCAGGCATCGCGCCACGACTACCAAATCATGTCGATCCGTTCCACGGTGATGACCGGGTAGCGGTCACCTTTATGCCAGCGCTGGGTCCCCACGATGCGGACATGCTTGCTGCTGTACTTTTTCAAATCTAGGCCGGGGGCCTCCAAATAGGCTACGCGAAAGCTCAACCGGTCCACCTCCGGAGTGCGCAGTTCAAAGGACGCGGGCGCGTTCGATTCGGTCACAGACGCCAGGTACCCGTCTTTGACGGCGTAGGTCACCAGCACGTCCGGGTCTGTGTTGACGACGCTTACCGACGGCCCAACCGGTGCCGTAACGGGCGGCGTTACAATCTCGCCTGAGTTCGCAGACTGGGCGGGCTGGGGCGCGGCGATCGCAGCCGGCGCCACCTCCACGTCCACCAATTCGGCAGCGATCCAACCACTACAATCCGTGGTCGGCTTGATCTGCGCCCACTCGCCCTTCTTCTGGACGATCTCCACCTTTGCGCCCTTCGGCAACTTGCCAACCTCGCGGTAGCTGGCCCCGGGGCCGCAGCGCACGTTCAGATTGTCGACATCCACGGCACCGTCCACCACATGCTTGGCGCTGACGTAGCACTTGGCTGTTTCCGGTAACGCGATCCTCAACCAGTCCATCATCTTCTCGTGTTCGTTCACCGTCTTGTGTTCGAGCACGTCCACAGCCTCGCCCTTGTGAAGTTGGGCGACGACCTCGGAATGCAGGCTTGGGCGGGAGCGGACATTGCTGTGTTCGCCCTTCACCGTGCCACGGGTCGCCGCACTTACCGGAGCGGCTTGCGCTACCGCGACTGCCCCGGAATCGGCGCGGCTGAGCGCTACGCCCCCTCCTGCGGCGCACGCAAGCGCCACGCTAAGGACAAAAAGCTGCCGGTGAGAATTGCATAAGCTTGTACACTTCTTCATGAGTCAAATACCTCCATTGTGATGTTGCCAAGTTCCCCAGTTTGACCGGGCCAACCGCGAGGCGCACAAGGCGCTTCACCGGATGGCCGACGGCTGCCATCATCCGGCGAATTTGTCGCTTCTTTCCCTCGCTGAGAACGAGCCGTAGTTCAGTGGTGTTCGCCAGCGAGCGCACCTGAAATATCTTCTCGGCGTGCAACATTTGGCGTTCGCTCCGAACTCCCTTCAGCAGACGCGCGATCTCAGCGCTGGTTAATTCCCCCTCGACCTCCACCAGATAGGTCTTGCTCATCTTGTAACGCGGGTGAGTCAGTCGCAAGCTAAAAGTGCCGTCATTGGTCAGAAACAACAGTCCTTCGGTGTCTTTGTCAAGCCGCCCGACCGTGTACAGCCGGGGAAGCGCGAGCGGGAGGAGATCGACGGCGCGCTTCCGCTGGTGCGTGTCATGGTTGGTGCACAGAAAGCCGGCAGGCTTGTTGAGCGCGATGTACACCTTTCGCTCGACAGCGACAGCCTGGCCATCAACCGCCACCGTGTCGCGCTCCGCATCGACTTTCGTGCCGAGCAGGCGGATCGGCCGGCCGTTGACGGAGACGCGGCCATCTTCGATGAGTTGCTCGCAGTGGCGTCGGGAAGCTATGCCCGCTTCCGCCAGATACTTTTGCAGACGAACGAGCACGACGAAGGGCGATTACTCCGGTTTTGTCTTCGGCAGGCCAAAGACCCGCTGGCCGTCTTTCCAACGGCCCTGCTTCTTGAGTATTTCGACGCGCTCGAACCGCTTCAACACATTGCGGCGCGCCTGAATCTTGCTCGCTCCCTTGAGACTACGGTGTTGTGACATGACAGACTTTCTCAGTTAATGCTTCAGCGTCAGTTTTAGCGCTTCAATCTTCGCGGCGACCTCGTCGCGATACTCGGGCGTTTTACCAGATTCCAGGTACTTTTCAAATTGTTTTATCGCCTCCGCCGGGTTGCCGTCCTCGTACAGCAAACCGAGTTTGTAGTACACCAGGGCATAGTCGGGACGTAATTGCAGCGCTTTGTGGTACGAGCCCAGGGCCTTATCACGGTCTTTCATCTGGGCATACGCATCTCCGAGACCGCTGTACGCCAGGACGTAGTTCGGATCCTTTTCAAGGGCCTTCTGGTAGTAGACAATCGACAAGTCCGGTCGCTTCTCAAAAAGATAGATGTCCCCCATCGCATTGTTGAAATACGGGACGCTCGGGTCGATATCGATCGCCTTCTGCATGGCGGCCTTGGCTTCCTTGTCACGCAACTCCTGAAGATACAAAATACCAAGGCTGTAGTACGCGTCGCCGTTCTGCTGACCCGCTTGCTCTTCGAGCTTCACGAATGCAGTGAGATGCATCTCCGCCCCCTTCAGGTCGCCCTGCTCCTTCAACAACACCCCGAGATCATGGTGCGCGCGCCCGAATTTCGGATCGATTTCCAGTGCCTTCTCGTAGGCGTGACGGGCCTCGCTCTTGCTGCCAACGTCGTCATACAGCAGCCCCAACTGCGTCCAGACGTCAGCGTCGTTCCCCTTGATCGCCAGATACCGCTGGTAGTCATCGATGGCCTCTCCCTTCTGACCGAGCCGCTCACAAGTGATGGCCAGATTGTAGAGCGCATTCAGATGCTTCGGGTAAATCTTCACCGCCTTCTCATATTCCTGCTTGGCGCGCGCCAGCGACCCTCCTTCGACAAACTTGTTGCCCCGCTCAAAAAACTTGTTGGCCTCACCCAGCGCGCCCCTGTCTTGTGTGGAGGCGTCCTCGGCCCGAGCCACGGTCACCGGCAGCGTCGCAACGATAACCGCGACGACGAATAGTTTAATTGCCCGCTTCATTTTTCCCCTCTTTCTTCTTCAGCTTGTCCAACGCGGTCTGGGCGCTCCGGGCGGTCGAACTGTTCGGAAACTCCTTCACCAGTTGCTCGAGACGGGCGCGCCCTTTGTCCTTCTGTCCGATCGCCAGTTCGCTCAATCCAAGACAATACAGCGCTTTGTCCTTGTCCTTGTAATCCGGCCAGCGCTGCAGCAGCTTCTCGAAGCTGTACGCCGCTGGCCCATATTCGCCTCTCTTTCCAAGGGCGAACCCCAGTGCGAACATCGCCTTGTCCGTGTAACCGTATTGGTTGTCCTCGTCGTGCTCGATCACATTCCGCAAATGCGGCTCCGCCAAATCCTCATTCCCCTCTTCCAAATACGTCTCGGCCACCTTCCAGTTCGCCTGCACGTCCCCCGGATTTTGCATCGCCAACCGACGCGCCTCGCGGAACGTCAGCTTGCTGCGCTTGGCCTCGCTCAACTTCGTCAGCAACGGCTCCTTGTCCACCAACCCCGCCACCCGCGACATCTCGTTGCCTTCGCCATTCAAAAACAAAATCGTCGGCGCGCCGCGCACGTCCAGCCGCCGCGTCTCGTCCGCGTCCTTGGCGGCATCGATACGCACGCACACAAACTCCTCCGCCGCCGCCACCACCGACTTGTCCGCCAGCACGCCTTCCTCCAACTTCTCACAGTAGTCCGAGCCTCGCAGAAATACGTACGCCAGCACCGGGTTCTTCAATTGCCGCGCCTTCTCCTTCGCCTCGGCCAACGTCCGCACCCAGCGGATCCCCGATCGCAATTTCCCCACCGCCTCCCCTGCCGCCTCCCGCACCGAATCCGCCGCATCGCTCTTCACCACCGCCTCCA
>JBEKUF010000005.1:0-49306 GCA_049515295.1 Verrucomicrobiia bacterium
GTGTTCGTCTCGGTGATGTGGTCAGGATCAACCAGCACGTATCCGCCAATCCCGAGGTGAGCAGTCTGCTGCGCCACATGGGAGCCGCCGCCGCCGAGCCCGACCAGCCCGAGCATTGCCCCAAAAAGCCTTTCTTCGCTGTCCGAACCCAAAAAGCTCTGGCGGTCGAAACGGCTCATAAGGGACTCCACTCTTTGAGGGGCACGCCTACCTCCGAAAAACGGGTGATCACATCATACGGCCTATCCTCACTGAGCCAAATGTGTCCGTAGGCAAATACATCACTCAAGACCAGCGCACCGTGCGGACACTGAGGAGCAACGTGGAAAAAATTTGGGACGAACTTCGCTTGTTCCCTTAAATCGAGTCCGCTGAAGCGCGGGTGACCACGCCCCGGATGAGCGTGCACATGGAAAATGGCCACCCCGTCCGACATCGCCCATTGAAGCGCCTTCCGAATGGCCTCAGGGCCCATCATCGCCCCGACGGAAGGATCGTGAAGGTAATCCCCATCCGCCACTGCCCGATAGCTCCGCACAAGCACCCAGAGATCGTTGGCCCTGGATGACAAACCCGCCGCGAGAAACCCAACGCGCTCATACGCGAACGGGTGAGGGCGGGCCAGATCGAGCCTGACCGTATGCAGCAGGTGCCTCGTGATCCTAAGCTGAACGTTCACGCCACGGCCCTCAGGTGTGCGTACAGCATGCTCGTCCACGGTTGTTCTCCGCCGACATTATTCCAAGACGGAGCCCACCACGTCCGGCCTAGGACAGTGTGAGCCGTCCAATTCCTGCTTTGCCCAACGCCCTCCAGTTTGCGCTCGAAGAAGAGGCGCGTGGTGTACCCACTGTGACTGGAGGGGTAAAGTAGCAGAGTCATCTGCTGGGTATTTGCCCCCGCGCGGAACTTGACCTCAGGCAACAGCACCACCGGCGTACCGCCCTCTTGGTGAAAGGACGCGCCGGGGTGCATCGCCTGAAGCACGGCGAATTCGACGGCGGCATCCACTACGACGATCCCCCGCCGGGCGACTGGCTGAAAAATTCCATCCTACGCTTCACGCGGATCTTTTCGCCGGGTTTCAGCGTCACCAATTCACCGTCACGTGTTTTCAGGTCCAGCAGGTACCCGGCCTTGATTGGGAACTTTGCCATTAGCTCCTCGGTCGTGTACACCCCGCGGGGTATTTCGTAGGGCTGCCTGTCGAAGTACACCTCGACCAAGTGTCTTCGCTCGGGAGCGCCGCTGTGAAAATGCTCGTCCTCTTTAAGGTGGACCCCCTCGGGACCGTTCGGCACGGCCTCATCCTCTCGGTCGCCTTCCACTTCCCGATACAGCTCGTGCCCGTGTCGCACCTTCCCAAGCAGGTACAACGCCTCCCCTGTCGTTTGGTTGGGCGACTGGTGCGGCTTTTCATCGATGTGAATTCGCACTTGCTTAAGTACAGCCTCTTCTTTTGTCTGCATATGGTCTCCTCTCTTGAATTTCTTGCGCCTACTTACCCTGGGCAAATACCAACAACCGCCATTCGATTCTCCCCTGCCCCGGAGTATGTTGGTGATGGTTTTGTGGTGGCAGGGGACTGCCCTTCTCCGACACAACCTCGTGACCGCAATTCTCGCACCGATAGACACCGGAGTCGGGCGTTGTCGCGCCGGGGTTGTGAAGCGCGTCGAACGCTTCGTGATCAGATCTTTTCACCCACTTGTCGTATTTGTAGAGTGCCATGCTGGTTCTCCATTCCTCTTTACGCCGGTTCTGTTTAGCAGCATACCAACATACTATATACCAGTTTACAGAACCAGTCAAGCATCCGGAACCTGATCGAAGTTCTGGTTTGACATAAAGAACTAACACTCGCATATTTGCGCAGGATGGATCTCGGTAAGAAAATCAGGGTTTTACGGCTGGGGAAGGGCCTCACCCTGCCAGAGCTGGCCGAAAAGGCGAAAGTCTCCAAAGGATTTCTTTTCCAGATTGAGACCGACGAGAAAACGAATCCTTCGTTGGACACGCTTCACAAACTCGCGTCGACGCTCGACGTAACCCTCGCGGAACTCCTTGAAAAAGAGTCCGTAAAGGCGAAGCGGCTGGTACCCGCAGAAATAGAAGAGACTCTTAAGGAGTTCCTGAGTGATGCCCACAAAGCGGGGCAAATCATTCCCGAGGAAACGCTCCAGGCACTTTACGTTCTTCCCACCAGCCGAGCGCAGATACTTCAAAGGGCGTACACGTGTATGGTCCCATAAGTCTGTAATTGAGCTAATGCGCCTCGCGGAGGAGAGAGAAGAGCCCGAAGAAGTGATCATCCGCTTGGCCCGCACCCTAGTCGACGAGGCGATTGCCGAGGGCTGGTCAGGCCCACCGTTCGATCCAACAGTGCTCGCAAGCTTCCGCGGGATTTCGGTCGAACCGGCAGCCTCTGACATCCGCTCGGACGCCCGTATATTCCCGCTCCCGTCGGGTAAGCTACAGATCGAGTACGATCCCTCAAAGCCGCAATCAAGGATCAACTTCTCAGTTTGCCACGAGATTGCGCACACATTCTTCCCCGACGCGTACGAGACCTCCCGCCATCGACGAAAACAGCAGTTCCAAGACGCGGAGCATTTGCAGCTCGAATGGCTCTGTGACATGGGAGCTGCCGAGCTCCTGATGCCGCACGTCTCCTTCGCCGTGGATCTTGCCCTCCGGGGAACATCGCTACAGGCGGTCCGCGAACTTCGTGACCTATACGCAGCCTCTAGCGAAGCCGTTCTCATTCGGGTGTCACAACTGAGCAAAGAGCCATGCGCAGTAGTTTTTCTCTGCGAGAAATTTAAGCCAGCCGAACTGAAGGCAAGCCAGACCGCGGAGTTAAATTTGGGACTGCCTCCCATCGCGCCAAAATTGAGAGTCGACTACGTTCGAGCGGCAAGCGGCTTTAGCGTCTTCATCCCGCAGGACAAATCAGTTCCGAGAGACTCGGTCACCTACTCGTGTCTCGTCACAAACGAGATTGCAGAGGGAACGGAGGCGTGGGACATACCGGGCTTTGGCAAATGGAGGGTTCAGGCCGTGGCACTTCCGAACATCGCCGAATACCCAAGACGACGTGTCGCCGCACTAGTTCTCCCGGGACCGGTCGGGTAGGCGACGAGCTGGTCAGCGCTTTCCAGTTTTCACAGCAGCCAGCGAGCAGCCCCCGCCAACCGACGCCCCTGCCGCCCGCCTACTGGCTCCTGAATTCTGGCTCCTGACTCCTGCCGCTTTCTGCCCCAGCCCATCGCCCATCAGCCATTAACCATCGGTTGCTTCGTATCTACTCCCCCACCACCAACCGATACCCGATTCCCGGCTCGGTCTGGATCAACTTGCCGCTGCCGGGCGTCTCCAGCTTCTTTCGCAAATGCGTGATGTACACCCGCAGATACTGCGACTGGCTTTCGGCGTTCGGGCCCCACACCGACCGCAACAGTTGCGCGTGCATGACCACCTTGCCCGCGTGCCGCACCAGCTCCCGCAGCAGCGCGTACTCCGTCGCCGTCAGATGCACTTCCTTGCCCTTCAACGTCACCGCCCGCGACGCCAGGTCCACCTGCAGATCGCCGTTCACAAACACCGGCTCTTCCTGCGCCTCGGGCGCCCGCCGTTGCACCGCCCGCAACCGCGCCAGCAACTCCGCCGTGCCGAACGGCTTCGTCAGGTAATCGTCCGCCCCGTTGTCCAGCGCCGCCACCTTGTCCGCCTCGCGGTCGCGCACCGACAGCACCAGCACCGGCGTCTTGCTCCATTCCCGCAACCGCTTCAATACCGCCACGCCGTCCATGTCCGGCAATCCCAGGTCGAGAATGATCACATCGGGCCGACGCGCCGCCGCCGCCTGCAAACCGAGTTCGCCGTTCTCGGCCTCATAAATCTGGTAGCCCTGCGGTTCCAGCGTCAGCCGCAGCAATCGCCGAATGGGTGCCTCGTCATCGATCACCAAAATGCTCCGCTCCGCGCTCATGCTGGTTTCTCCCCCGTTTCCACGGGAATGCGGACCGTAAACACCGCGCCGCCCGCGGGGTCGTTCCCGGCCTCGATCTTCCCCCGATGCGCCCCGACGATCCCCTGCACGATCGACAACCCCAACCCGGTGCCGCCCGGCCGTGAGCCTGCCCCCCGATAAAATTTCCCAAACACCTTCTTGTCCTCGCCGGGCGCCAGTCCCACCCCATGATCGCGGATGCGCAACACCAGTGTGCCGCCGTCGAATTGCGCCGATACGTCGATCCGCGAGCCGGCCGGACTGTGTTCCGCGGCGTTGACCAGCAAATTGCACAGGGCCTGCTCCATCAAACCGAAATCCAGCCGCACCAGCGGCAGGCTGTCCGGCAGCGTCAGCCGCACGCGCTCCCGCGACACCTCGTTCTCGACCTGGCTCACCGCCGACTCCAACAACTCACGCACTTCGCCCAGTTCAACGTTGAGCGGCAACCGCCCCGACTCGATCCGTGTCATATCCAGCAGGTTGGACACAATCCGATCCAACCGCCGGTTCGCGGCTTTGATTTCGTCCAGGAACGTCTGGCTCAGCGGCAGCCCGCTGTCCTTCAACTGCGTGTCGAGTCCTTCCGTGGCCGCGCCAATCACCGCCAGCGGCGTCTTTAATTCGTGCGAGACCGAATCCAGCAGCGTGTGATACAGCCGTTCCGATTCCTCCACCATCCGCGCCTGCTGCGCCGCCTCAATCGCGCGATAGCTCTCGATCATCACCGCGATCTGTCCCGCAAATGTTTCCAGCAAATCGTTGTCATCCAGCGTCCACGTGTCGCGCTCCTCGAACCACACGCCCAATACACCCTGACGGTTCTTCGAGGTCTGCAGCGGCAGATACAGCGCATCCGCGTCCGGCAACGTGTCGGTGAACCTCCCGGCCGCCTGCCCGCGCTCGAACGCCCACGCCGCTACCGCGCGCGCTTTCGCGTCGGGAGAAAACGTGCTGGTCGGGTGTGGCTCGTCATCGAGCCGCCCATCCGCCGTGGCCAGTAACACCGCCGTGCGCGTCCGAAACAGCGCGTCCACTTCCTTCACCGCCCGCGCCAAACCGTCTTCCAGTGACGCGCTCGCCGTCACGCTCTCCAGCAGCCGATTCAGCGCCGACGCCCGATGCTCCCGCCGGCGTTCCGCCGCTTCGCGGGCGCGCAATTGATGGGTCGTGTGCCCCATCGCCAGCGCCACGATAAAGAACATGATGAACATCATCACGTCATGCGGCGACCGGATCGTAAATGTGTAGACGGGAGGAATGAACAGATAATCCCACGCCACCGCGCTGAACGCCGCCGCCAACAGCACCGCCCACCGATTCAGCCGCATCGCCACCACCACCACGCCCAACAGATACACCAGCGACACGGCCACGTATCCCACCAGCTCCTTCAACAGCCACGACACGGCCGTGGCGAGCACCACCACGCCCACGCCCACCGCGCAGTCCTGCAGCAGGTTGGTTCCCACCCAGTTCGACCAGGGCCGCCGCGCCCGCTTGCCCCCGCCTTGCACCCCGCTCACGACGTGCACGTCAATGTCGCCGCCGCGCTGGATCACTCGCGCGGCCAACGACCCGCCTTTGAGCAACTCCAGGAACCGGTTGCCGATGGGCTTGCCGACCACCATCTGGGTCACGCCCTGTTCGCGGGCGGCCTCCAACAGCGCATCGGCAACATCGTCGCCGGTCGTCATCACCACCTCCGCGCCCAATTGCCGCGCCAGCGAAAGGTTTTTCGTCAGCCGCCGCTTCTCCTCCTCGCTCAGCGCCGCCGACGTCTCCACGTACACCGCCACCCACGGCGCATCCATCGCCGCCGCGATTCGCCGCGTCCAGCGAATCAATTGGCCGGAATACGGACTGGGCCCGACGCCGACCCCCAACCGCTGACCCGATTTCCACAGCGCGTGAATGCGCTTGGCCCGCATGACGTCGCGCAGCTCCTGGTCCACATGTTCGGTGGTCGCCCGCAGCGCCATCTCGCGCAGCGCCGTCAGCGTCTCTTCGCGGAAAAAATTCTCCGACGCCGTCGCCGCGCGGTCGCCTATGTACACTTTGCCTTCGGCCAGACGTTTGCGCAGTTGCTCGGGCGTCAGGTCGATCAGCTCGATCTCGTCGGCCTGGTCGAGCACGGAATCCGGCACCGCCTCGCGCACCGCCACGCCGGAGATCTGCTGCACCACGTCCACGCGGCTTTCGAGGTGCTGAACGTTGAGCGTGCTGTAGACATCGATGCCCGCATCCAGCAGTTCGAGCACGTCCTGATAGCGTTTCGGGTGCCGGCTGCCCGGCGCGTTGGTATGCGCCAGTTCATCCACCAGCACGAGTTGGGGACGCCGCCCGAGGACGGCGTCGATGTCCATTTCCTGCAACGTGACGCCCCGGTACTCGATCTGTTTGCGCGGAATGACCGGCAGGTCCTTCACCAGCACTTCGGTTTCGGCGCGTCCATGCGTCTCGACGATCCCGATCACGACATCCACGCCTTCGGCCCTGCGCGCGCGCGCCGCCTCCAGCATCGAATACGTCTTGCCGACGCCGGGGCACATGCCGAAAAAGATTTTGAGTTGCCCGCGCTTGGCAGCGCGTTCCTCGCGCTGGATTTCCGCGAGCAACGCATCCGGGTCGGGCCGCCGTGGCTCGGTCATGGCGCTAGTGTAGCCAATCCAGCGGCGGATTCAGCAACAAAACACGCAGCCATCACTTGGGCCAATGCCTGTGTTACGGAATCGGTTTAAGACGGCGGCGCCTTCTTCGCGTTGAGTTCATCGAGCGCCACGTTCAACCGCAGCACGTTCACCCGCGGTTCCCCAAAGATGCCCCACTGCGGCGGCTCGACAAATCTCTCGAGCAACGCTTTGATCTGGTTCTCCGTGATGCCGCGCGCCGCGGCGACGCGGGCGACTTGCAACCGCGCCGCCTCGGGGCTGATGTGCGGATCAAGCCCGCTGCCGGAGGCGAACACCATGTCCGCCGGCACCGGCGCGTCCGCCGGCAGTTTGTTGCCGGTGCGGAATGCGGCTGCGTTGGCCGTCACGTTGGATTGCAGGGCCTGGCTGGTCGGGCCGAGGTTGCTCGCCCCCGAGGGCACGGTCGCGTAACTGCCTGTTGATGGGCGCGGCCAGAAGTATTTGTCGCCGGTAAACTGCTGGGCCAACAACTCGGAACCGACCACCTTGCCGTTGCGCTCGATGAGACTGCCGTTCGCTTGCCTGTGAAACAGCACCTGCGCAAGGCCGGTCATGACCAGTGGATAGGCCACTCCCGCGATGATTGTCCACAGGATCGTTTGTCGAATGGATTGAATCAGTAGTTTCATGGTGATGTTTCCTTTCGGCCGCGTCAGGGCGCGAGGTGCACCGCCACCAGAAACACGTCGATCAGTTTGATGAAAACAAACGGGATGATGATCCCACCAACGCCGTAAATCAGCATGTTCTTGCGCAGGATCACCGCCGCGCCCAGCGGCTGGTATTTCACGCCTTTCAACGCCAGCGGAATCAGCGCCACGATGATCAGCGCGTTGAAAATCACCGCGCTGAGAATCGCGCTCTCGGGCGAATGCAGGGCCATGATGTTCAATTTGTCCAGCGGCCCCTTGCCGCCGGCGGTCGTGGCGTACAGCAGACCGAACATCGCCGGCAAAATCGCAAAATACTTCGACACGTCGTTGGCGATGCTGAACGTCGTCAACGCGCCGCGGGTCATCAATAATTGCTTTCCAATCTCGACGACCTCGATGAGCTTGGTCGGGTTGCTGTCGAGGTCGACCATGTTGCCGGCCTCGCGCGCCGCCTGCGTGCCGGTGTTCATGGCCACGCCCACGTCGGCCTGGGCCAGGGCCGGCGCGTCATTCGTGCCGTCACCGATCATCGCGATCAGCCTGCCGCCTTCCTGCTCTTTGCGGATGCGGGCCAGCTTGTCTTCCGGTTTGGCCTGCGCGATGAAATCATCCACACCGGCTTCGGCGGCGATCGCCGCCGCGGTCTGGGGATTGTCACCGGTGATCATCACGGTGCGCACGCCCATCTTGCGCAACTGGGCGAAGCGTTCTCGGATGCCGCCTTTCACAATGTCCTTCAACCGTATCACGCCCATCACGCGCGCCCCGTCGGTGACCACGAGCGGCGTGCCACCCTGCGTGGAGACATCGAACACCGTCTGCTCCACCGCCTTCGGATACAGGCCGCCGCGTTGCTCCACGTGGTGGCGGACGGAATCGGCCGCGCCTTTGCGGATGACCCGCACGCCTTTGCCGTCGGGATCGATCAGATCCAGCCCGCTCATCCGGGTCTGCGCCGTGAACGGCACAAATCTCGCCTGGGGCTCGGCCACCTCGCGTCCGCGCAGATTGTGCTTCTCCTTCGCCAGCACGACGATCGACCGGCCTTCGGGCGTTTCGTCGGCGAGCGAAGCCAGTTGCGCGGAGTCGGCCAGCTCTTCCACGGGCACGCCGGGCGCCGGAATGAAATCGGTGGCCATCCGATTGCCGAGCGTGATCGTGCCCGTCTTGTCCAACAGCAACACGTCCACGTCGCCGGCGGCCTCGACGGCGCGCCCGCTGGTGGCCAGCACGTTTCGACGCATCAAGCGGTCGATCCCCGCAATCCCGATGGCGCTCAGCAGTCCGCCAATGGTCGTGGGGATCAGGCACACGATCAGCGACAACAGCACGGGAATCGATGTCAGCACCACAGCCTTCTGCCCGGCTTGGGCTTCGTTGTAGTGCGCGTACGGCGGCAGAGTAAACACCACCACAATGAACAACGCCGTCAGACTGACGAGCACAATGTTCAGCGCGATTTCATTCGGCGTTTTTTGCCGCCGCGCGCCTTCAATCATCGAAATCATCCGGTCCAGGAAGGAATTGCCCTGCTCCGCGGTGACCCGCACGACGATGCGGTCGCTGATCACTTTGGTTCCACCCGTGACGGCGCTGCGGTCACCGCCGCTTTCGCGAATGACGGGCGCCGATTCCCCGGTGATGGCCGATTCGTCCACGGTGGCGATGCCCTCGACGATTTCGCCGTCGGCGGGAATTGTGTCGCCGGCTTCGCAGACAAACCGGTCGCCGATCTTCAACTCGGCGCTGGGCACGGAGACTTCCTGGCCCCTGGCGAGCTTGCGGGCCATCGTTTTCGTGCGCATCCTGCGCAACGCGTCGGCATGGGCTTTGCCGCGTCCCTCGGCCATCGCCTCGGCGAAGTTGGCGAACAAGCAGGTGAACCACAACCACAGGCAGATCTGAATATTGAACAGGTTGCACCCGCCCTTGGTGAACAGGATGAACGTCGTCCAGATCGACCCGACCCACACCACGAACATGACCAGGTTCTTGATCTCGTCCCGCGGATTCAGTTTCTTGAATGCGTCGATGACCGCCTGGCGCACCAACTCGGAGTATTTGATTTCAACTTTTGCGCTCATGAGTTCTCCTTAGAAAACGCGCCCGGCCAGCATCAGGCCGTGTTCGACGATCGGTCCCATGCACAGCGCAGGAAAGAACGTCAACGCGCCGATGATCACGATGACCCCCAGCAGTGTGAAGGCGAACGTCAATCCGTTGGCGGGGAATGTCCCCGGCGACGACGGCACGCTCTTTTTCGCGGCGAGATGGCCGGCAATCGCCAGCACCGCGAACGCTACGGCGAATCGTCCGATGAACATCGCCGCGCCAAGTGTCAGGTTGTAGAAATTCGTATTCGCGTTCAGCCCGGCAAAGGCACTCCCATTGTTGTTGACGGCGGAGGCATAGGCGTAAAAGATTTCGCTCAACCCGTGCGGGCCCTGGTTGTTCAAACCTGAAAGCCCGGTCGCCGTTCGGCAGGCAATGGCCGAACCGAGGAGAATCACGATGTTCGGGATCAGGATCGCCACCACCGCCCAAGTGGCCTCCCATCCCTGGATTTTCTTGCCGAGATACTCCGGCGTGCGCCCGACCATCAGCCCGGCAATGAACACCGCGAGCAACACGTGCATGAGGATCCCATACAACCCGGCGCCGACGCCTCCGAACACGATGCAGCCAAGCATCAAATTCCACAACGGCGCCAAGCCGGCCAGCGGGGCAAAACTGTCGTGCATCGAGTTGACCGCGCCACAGGAGGTTCCCGTCGTCGCCGTGGCAAACAATACGCTGTTCATCACCCCGAACCGTGTCTCCTTGCCTTCGAGCAGCGGTTGCACGTTCCCCAGAACCGGATTGGGCCGCGTCTCGGCCCACCACGCCAGCCCGAAGCTGCCGAGCAACAACGCCAGCATGACGCCAAACAAACACCACGCGTGACGCTGGTCGCCCACGAGCAACCCGAAGGTGTACACCAGCGACGCGGCAATGATGATCAACCCGAACATTTCCACGAAATTGCTGAATGGCGTCGGGTTTTCGAACGGATGCGCGCTGTTCTGGCCGTAAAATCCGCCGCCGTTCGTGCCAAGGTGTTTGATTGCAATCTGCGACGCCGCCGGACCGAGCGGGATGCTCTGGGTCTCAACCTTCTGGTCCACCATCACCGGATTACCCTTGTCGTCCTTGACCGGCTGGCCCTTGTCGTCGGTCTTCGGCACCTGCGTGGTGTAGGGTTCAATCAACCTGGCGTCCGGGTACGCCTTGAAATTCTGCACCACACCCTGGCTGACAAGTACGGTGGCGACAATCGCCGACAACGGCAGGAGCACATACAGTGTCGTGCGCGTGAGATCCACCCAGAAACTGCCCAGTGTCCTGGATGAGGCGCGCTTTAGTCCCCGAGCGAACGCCAGGAGCACCGCGATGCCCGTGGCCGCGCTCAGGAAATTATGCACGGCCAACCCGGCCATCTGCGTCAGATAACTCATCGTGTTTTCGCCCGAGTAGGCCTGCCAGTTGGTGTTGGTGATGAAACTGATCGCCGTGTTCAACGCCAGCGCCCACGGAACATTGGCAAACTTTTGCGGGTTCAACGGCAGCCACCCCTGCGTCATCTCCAGCGCCATGAGAGTGAGGATCCCAATGACGTTGAACATCAGCACCGCAGAAAAATATCGCTTCCACGACATTTCCTCGTCCGCGTTCACGCCGCCAAGCCGATAAATCCATTTCTCGACCGGGCCGAGGATCCCCGACAGGAACGTCCTCTCCCCTCGAAACACGCGCGCCATGAATCCGCCCAGCACGGGCGTCAACCCGATTAACAAACCGATATACAGCAGTAGTTGGATTCCTTCGTTCGCTTTCATCGATTCAACTCGCGTCTGACAGTTTCGTTGGTTCTTACCTCAATACGAGCATCGGACATCCCGCCGCCAACGGGTAATTAAAACGCGGCTCATTCGTGCTAAAAAACCGTTAAGGAGATGCGTAGCCAGCGATTCTGCGAACGCCGCGCGAACAAAACCAAAGAATTGCCGTTCCGTCTGGCAAATGTTAGCTTCGGGCTGTGGAATTAGCCGCCATCATCATCGGTCTGTTTATTCTCGGCGCGGTCGGCGCGCTGATCGTATTGGTGCTGCGCGAGCGCGACAAACCCCAACAAGCTGATCAGTCGTTGCTCATGCTCCAGCAGCAGGTGAGCGCGTTTCAGGAGCGACTCGACAAGTTCGGCCAGACTGTCGCGGAAAACCTGCAGCAATCCGCCTCGCAGATGAACAGCCGCCTCGACAATGCCGCCAAGGTCGTTGGCGATCTGCGGGAAAAAGTCGGTCAAATTCACGAAGTCGGCAAAGCCGCCGCCGATCTGGTGAATATTCTCCGCGCACCGAAACTGCGGGGTGGCATGGGCGAGCTGTTCCTCGGCGACCTGCTGGCGCAAATCCTGCCGCCGGAGCATTTCCAGTTGCAGCACCGGTTCCGCAGCGGCGAGGCCGTGGACGCCGTGATCCACATCGGAAACAAGCTCGTGCCCGTGGACTCGAAATTCCCGCTGGAGAATTTCCGCCGCATCATCGACGCCCAAAGCGATTCCGAACGCATTGCCGCCCGCAAACAGTTCCTGCGGGACGTGAAAAAGCACGTCGATGCGATCTCCACGAAATATATCCTGCCCGACGAAGGCACCTACAACTTCGCGCTGATGTACGTTCCCGCCGAGAACGTGTATTACGAAACGATCATCAAGGAGGAAGCCAGCGCGTCGGGCGAAGAACGCCCGCTGTTCAGCTACGCGCTGGAGAAACGCGTCGTGCCCGTTTCCCCGAACAGCTTCTATGCGTATCTGCAGACGATCCTGCTCGGCCTGCGCGGGATGCAGGTCGAGGAACGCGCCCAGGAAATCCTCAACACGCTCGCCCGACTCCGTGGCGATTTCGAACGCGTCCAGGAGAGTTTCCGCGTCCTCGGCAAACACCTGACCAACGCGCAGGGCAGTTATTCCGACGGCGAGAAGGCCATCGCCAAATTCGACGCCAAGCTCGGCCAGATCGAGCAGCCTGTCATTTCACCGGGCGATCAACCGAAGATTACCTGAGCGACGCTAGCGCAGGTGGCGGTTCCACGCGTCGGTCGCGTACTTCTCGCGAACCAGCCTTGCCGCGAGCGTTTCTTCGGAATCAGCCAGCTTGTAATCTTCAAATTCGACGGCGAGTGTCTTCTGAAAGCCGCGCTTGATCTGGTCGGCGGAAAGTTTCGCGGCGATGGAGCCTTGATGCAACATGCCGGACCGGGTGCGCCGTTGCGCGCCACCCGCCAGTTTTTGTCCGTCGGCCACCACGTCGCCGCGGACCGGGCGCTGGAAACATTCGTACTGACCTTGGGGCGAATGTAGCGGCGCACGGTGAATTTCAACAGGCGATCGGAACGCGGCGGCCACGGCCTGATGCAGGGCGCAGTAGGCGTCAGCGGTTTTCATCGCGTGCAACGCGTGCGTGGGAGGCACGACCACCGTGTAGGTGGTGTCGTCGATGTGATACACGACGCCGCCTCCCGTCGGACGACGAACCGCGTCGTAGGCGTTGGCCAGCGGCGCGGGAAACTTCTGGAAATAACCGAACGAGACGGATGGTTTTTCCCACGCGTACACGCGCAGCAGCGGGCGTCCGCGCTTCGCCGCCGTATACAGCAGCGCCTCGTCCAGCGCCATGTTGAACGCCGCGCCCGCCGGCGGCGAGTGCAGAAAGTCCCAGAGTTCCGTCATGGAAAGACTCTAGCGCGGATGTTGCGCGGGCACAATGGCTCGTGTATCCTGTTGTGTCTCGGAGTATCGATCACATGACACTGACTGAAAAAATCATGGCCCGCGCGGCGGGCAAGAAATCCGTGCAGCCCGGCGACAACGTCTGGGTGAACGTGGACATCCTCATGACGCACGACGTGTGCGGGCCGGGGACCATCGGCGTGTTCCAGCGCGAGTTCGGCAAGCACGCCAAGGTCTGGGACCGCGAGAAAATCGTCATCATCCCCGACCATTACATTTTCACGGCGGACTCGAAGTCGAACCGCAATGTGGACATCCTGCGCGCCTTCGTTCACGACCAGAAGATCAAGTATTTCTACGATGTGATCGACGATCCGCACGGCGCGTGGCATTTCGATCCATCCAAAGGCCAGCTCAAGCGCCAGTTCGGCGCCAGCTTTGCCGGAGTGTGTCACACCGCGTTGCCGGCGAAAGGCCACACCCGGCCCGGCGAAATCCTGCTCGGCACGGATTCGCACACCTGCATGGCGGGCGCGTTTGGCGAATTCGCCACCGGTATCGGCAACACCGACGCGGGATTCGTGTTCGGCACGGGCAAGCTGTTGCTCAAAGTGCCCGAAACGATGCGGTTCTGGTTGGAGGGATCCTTGCAGAAAGGCGTGATGGCCAAGGACGTCATCCTCCATTGCATCGGCGACATCGGATTCGATGGCGCCACGTATCGGGCGATGCAGTTTCAGGGCCCCGGCGCCAAGGCGCTTACCCTGGATGACCGGATGACGATTGCCAACATGGCCATCGAGGCGGGCGGCAAGAACGGCATCTTCGAGCCCGACGACAAAACGTTTGCGTACGTGGACGCCCGCACCCGGGCCAATGGCACGAAAACGAAGTACGACGCGTTGTTCTGCGACTCCGACGACCAGCAGAAATTTGTCTACGACAAGAAATTCGATCTCGCGAAGCTGGAGCCGACGGTGGCATGCCATCCAAACCCCGGCAATCGAAAGCTCGCCAGGGAACTTGGCAGTGTCCAACTCGACCGCGCCTACATCGGCTCGTGCACGGGCGGCAAGACCAGTGATTTTCTGGCGTTTGCGGATGTCATCAAGGGGCATAAGGTCAAGATTGATACTTTCGGCGTGCCTGCGACACCCGACGTCGTGCATGAGTTGCAGACGATGAAGACGGACGGCAAGAGCGTGTGGCAGGTTCTCGAGGAAGCCGGCGTGCAGATGACCGAGAACGCCAGTTGCGCGGCCTGTCTCGGCGGGCCAACCGATACATTCGGCCGATTGAACAAGCCGATGAAGTGCATCAGCGCGACGAACCGGAATTTCCCCGGCCGCATGGGCCATCTCGAATCGCAGGTGTTCCTCGCTTCGCCCTACACCGTGGCCGCCAGCGCGATCACGGGGCACATCACCGACCCGCGAGAAATCCTGAGTTGATGAAGCTCTATCTCGTCCGCCACGCCTCGGCTTCGGATATCGCGACCAGCGATGCGGAGCGCGAGTTAATGCGGGAGGGCCGGGAAGAAGCCCGAATCGTCGGGGCGGCGCTGGCGGAACTGGGAGTCAAACCCGCTTCTGTTCTGAGCAGTCCGCTGAAGCGGGCGCGGCAAACAGCCGAGATTATCGCCCAAGAACTGAAGTTTTCGGGCGAATGCGAGGCGCACGACGAACTCGGCAACGGCAGCACTACGCCGTCACTTCTCAAGGCTCTGCGACCGTATGCTTCACTCGGTGAGATCATCCTGGTTGGCCACATGCCGTCCCTGTCGGAGCATCTCGCGACACTGATTGGCGGGGGCAAAGCCGAAGGGCTGGCGCTCGGCAAGGGTGGTGTTGCCTGCGTCGAGCTGGACCAACTGCGCGCCGGTGCCGGCCAACTTCGCTGGCTGATGCGGCAAAAGCAGCTTCGTCAGATTTGCTCATAGCTTCCCTTCTACGGGCGAATCCTGGTAATATTTGACAAATATCACTTACGTTATCCCTCGCTTTTCCGGCCAGGAAACATTCCGTGTTGACAGTATGAAGCAAATGATTTAAACATATGTATTAAACAGCGGTTTGATATCATGCCAATCACAGGTGATATTACCACAGAGACCAGACAAAGACTCGTCGAGGTCGCCGCTGAAGTCTTTGCTGAGCTTGGGTTTCGGCATACCACCATTCGCGACATCTGCCAAAGGGCTGGGACGAACGTCGCTTCCATCAACTACTATTTCGGCGACAAAGAGAAGCTCTACAGGGCGGTTTTCGATTACGCTCGTCGTTGCGCTCCTCCCGAGCTGTGGATTCAGGACTCCATCGCCAATCCCGAGGAACGGCTTCGCGCGTACATCCGCGGTTTCATCACTTGCATTTTCGCCGAAGGTCGTCCAGCCTGGCTTGGCAAACTGATTGCCCGCGAAATGGTGGAACCGACCGGTGCCTTGGACGAATTCGTCGAGGAACAGATCCGCCCGAATCACCTCCGGTTGAAATCACTCGTAAAAGAGCTTGTTGGTCCGGGTGCGGATGATGAGGTGGCACGGCTGGCTTCCTTCAGCATCACGGCGCAATGCGTCTACTATTACCACTGTTTCTCGGTGGTCAGCCGCCTGTATCCGGAGAAGTCTTTTGACTCCGAAACCATCTCGGAGATCGTGGAGCATATCATCCGTTTCACGTTGGGAGGCTTGAAAGGTTTGAAGTAATGAACTTCGTGGCGCTCACGAAACCCATGGCCGACCCCATTTGTCGCGTTGTCTCCCGTCGAGCGAAACCAATGGAATAGAACAATCTATGAATACCGATCCCCAAACCCCTGCGTCCGCATCTGCACCCCCGTCTGCCGAACTGTCACCCGCTGGAGCCACTCGAGGATCCCGCAAGCGGTTTCTCCCGATGATCATCGTCCTCGCCGTGCTGATCATCGCGGCGGTGGCAACCTATTATTTCGTGGCCATACGCCCCTATGAATCCACTGACGACGCGTTTATCGACGGACACGCGATCCAGATCAGCCCGCAGGTGTCAGGCCACGCGCTGACGGTGTTCATCCACGACAACCAGTTCGTCAAGAAGGGCGACGCGCTCGTGCAGGTTGACCCGCGGGATTACGATGTGGCTCTGGCCCAGGCGCGCGCCAACCTGACCGCGGCGCAAAGCCGTCTGGCAGAAGCCCGGCATCAGGTGCTGGTGTCGCGTGCCAAGGCGGAACAGGACCGGGCCGCCGTCGGAGTCGCCGCGGCGGAAGCGACTCGCGCCCAGGACGACCTCGCGCGTTATCAAAGCGTCGAAAGCCGCGCGGTCTCGCGCCAGCAGGTTGACACGGCTACCGCTGCGGCGCGAGCCAGCGCCGCGGCGCTCGAGGAAGCGCGCAAGAAAGCGGATGCTTCCGAGGCGCAGGTCGGTCAGGACCAGGCGCGGGTCCCTACCGTCGACGCCGGTGTGCAACAGGCCGAAGCGGCCCTGGGCCAGGCCGAGTTGAACCGCTCCTATGCCGACATCACCGCACCTGAGGATGGCTGGGTGACGCACCGCGTGGTCGAACAGGGCCAGTACGTGCAGGTGGGCCAAGCGTTGTTGGCGATCGTGGCACGCGACTTGTGGGTCACCGCCAACTTCAAGGAAACACAATTGACGTACATGAAACCGGGCCAGCCGGCCTGGATCAGAATTGACGCATTTCCCCAGAGGAAGTTCAAAGGCCATATCGACAGCATCCAGGCGGGCACGGGAGCGCAGTTCAGCCTGTTGCCGCCCGAGAATGCGGCGGGCAATTACGTCAAAGTCGTTCAGCGCGTGCCGGTCAAGATCGTCTTCGACGAAGGTGAGCGCCCGCCGGAGCTGCTGCCGCTGGGCGCGTCGGTGGTGCCGCAGGTAAAAGTGCGATGAGCGACGTTTCCACAATCGGCCACCACGAGGCGATTTGGAAGCCGCCACACAACCCATGGGTCATCGCCATGGTCGTGACGATGGCGACGTTCATGGAGGTGTTGGACACCAGCGTTGCCAACGTGGCGTTGCCGCACATCGCGGGAAATCTTTCCGCGGGCCTGGACGAGAGCACATGGGTGCTGACCTCCTATCTCGTGTCCAACGCCGTCATTCTGCCGCTGAGCGGTTGGATTTCGGAAAGGATCGGCCGCAAACGGTTCTACATGACTTGCGTGGCGTTGTTCACGATCAGTTCGTTGTTGTGCGGACTGGCGACAAACCTGGGCATGCTGGTTTTCTTCCGCATCCTGCAAGGAGTGGGCGGGGGTGGCTTGCAGCCGAGCGAACAGGCGATCCTGGCGGACACCTTTTCGCCAGCCAAACGCGGGATGGCGTTTGCGGTATACGGGATGGCGGTGGTGGCCGCGCCGGTGTTGGGACCGACGCTGGGCGGCTGGATCACAGACAACTTTACATGGCGCTGGATTTTTTTCATCAACATTCCGGTGGGGATCCTCTCGTTGATCCTGACGGCACGACTCATTTCCGATCCGCCGTACCTGAAGAAGAAGCAACGCGCCGGCGTGAAGATCGACTATATCGGGTTCGGGCTGATCGCTCTGGGGCTGGGCCTGCTGCAGGTCGTGCTCGACAAGGGGCAGCGCGAAGACTGGTTCGAGACTCCGTACATCCGGGTATTCACCGTCATCTTCGTCTCGGCACTGGTCCTGGCGGTCATTTGGGAATTACACGTCAAGGAACCGGTCGTGGACCTGCGTCTGTTCAAGGATCGCACGTTCCTGTTGGCCAACGTGATGCTGTTTGCGGTGGGATTCGTCATGTATTCGACCACGATGCTGCTCCCGCAATTTGTGCAGGAGTTGATGGGCTACACGGCCGAGCAATCCGGCGAACTCATCTCACCGGGGGCGATCACGGTCATCCTGCTGCTGCCGCTGGTCGGATTTCTCGTTTCCCACTACGATGCGCGCAAGATCATCGGGTTCGGCTTCCTGATGGTTGCGGTGTCTCTGTTCAACATGATGAGATTCAACCTGCAGGTTGATTTCGCGATGATGCTGTGGGCCCGCGTCCTGCAGTCGGCGGGTGTGGCGTTCCTGTTCGTGCCGATCAACACCGCCGCGTATGCTTATCTGCCGCGCGAAAAGAACAATGCGGCCTCGGGCCTGATCAACCTCTCCCGCAATATCGGGGGAAGCATGGGGATCTCCTTCGTGACCACCTTGCTGGCTCGGCGCGCACAGTTCCACCAATCCGTGCTCGTCACGCACCTGTCCAACTACAACGGACACTTCGTGGCCGCGGTGCGGGCCCTGGGTCACCGGTTCGCGGCCTCGGGCGCCGGCGCGGTGATGGGCACCAAACAAGCGTATGCGGCGATCGCCGGGATGGTGGCGCAGCAATCGGCACTGCTGGCGTACATCGACAACTTCCAGGCGCTCGGGCTGATCTGCCTGGCGTTGGTTCCGCTGACGTTCTGGATGAAGCGGCCGAGGACAGGAGGGCCCATCGCGGTGCACTAACATGATCCGAATCATTGCCATCGAACGGGAGTACGGTGCCGGCGGAAGCGTCATCGCCGAAAAACTCGCCGAGCATCTCGGCTGGAAACTCATGGATCGGCAAATCACCGAGGAAATTGCCCGCATGGCCAAGGTGACGCCGGCGACGGTCGAGCAGCGTGAAGGACATTTGGATCCGTTGCTCTACCGACTGGGGAGGGTGTTTTGGCGGGGCAGCTACGAGAGAAGCCTGCCGGTCGACGAACACGAGACCTTCGACGCGGACCGCATGGTGGCAATCGTCCAACAGATCGTTGAACAAGCTGCCGCCACAGGCAACTGCGTGATCGTCGGGCGGGGGTCGCCCTATTTTCTACGCGACCGGGCCGACACGCTCCGGGTGTTTTTATTTGCGCCGCGCGAGTTCAAGTTTCGGTTCGTCCTGACGCACACCAAGAACGCGGCCGAAGCCAACGAATTGCTTGATTCGATCGACCGCGACCGCAAGGACTTTCTGAAGCACTACTTTGGCGTGGAGTGGCCGCATCGCCCCCTCTATCACACCATGCTCAACACTGCGCTGGGCAACGATCTGGTCCTCGCCACGATCCTTCATTTGATGGACGCGCTCAACAAAAAGGAAACGTCGTTATGAAAACCAGATTTGTCTTCCTGCGCGCATTGGCAACCGTGGCGCTCACGGGCTGTGCCGTCGGACCTGATTATCATCCACCGAAGACCCAGGCCCCTGCCAACTGGAGCGAAGCCCAACTTGGCGGCACGACCAACAGCGCCGTGACGGTGGTCGAGTGGTGGAAGACGTTCCACGATCCCGAACTGAACTCGCTTGTCGCGCGCGCTGTGGCCGCCAACTACGATCTGCGCATTGCCGAGGGACGACTTCACGAGGCGCGCGCGCTCCGGGGCGGCGCGTTCTTTGACCTCGGCCCGAAGATCGACGGCTCGGCCGGCTACACCGACGTACAGCAATCCAGGAATTCGCTTCCGTTCAAAACATCGGGACCCGTTGGAGGCGAGATTGCCAGTAATTACCTCTTTCAAACCGACCTCTACGACGCACACTTCGATGCGAGCTGGGAGATCGACGTGTTCGGCGGGAAACGACGGGAGATCCAGGAGGCAAACGCCCTGGTGGCCTCCGTCGAGGAAGACCGGCGCGACGTGCTGGTGAGCGTTCTGGCCGAGGTCGCGCGCAATTACGTCGATGTCCGCAATTTCCAGCAGCGCTTGGCCATCGCCAACAAGAACATCGCCGCCCAGCAGGATGCCGTCGATATCGCCCGCGCCCGTTTTCATGCTGGTTTGGCCGGCGAACTGGATGCCAAGGAAGCGGAGGTATTGCTGTCCACCACGCAGTCACAGATCCCCACGCTCGAAAAATTGCTCAAGCAGGCGACGCATCGACTGGGCGTGCTCATCGGTCAGGAGCCGGGCGCGCTGCTCGATGAACTCGGCGCCACCGCGCCGATCCCCGCGCCGCCTCCCGGAGTGCCCGTGGGTCTGCCGTCGGATTTGCTGCGCCGGCGGCCGGACGTGCGCCGCGCCGAGCGCCAACTCGCGGCGGCCACCGCCAACATCGGCGTCCAAACAGGCGAATTGTTCCCGAAATTCTCGTTGACCGGCGTGGCTGGTTTCCAAAGTTTCTCCGCTGGCGACTGGTTTAGCGGCGGCAGCAAGTACTGGTCAGCCGGGCCCACGGTGACGTGGCGCATCCTGGATTATGGCCACGTGCGCAGCCAGATCCAGACGGCCAACGCCCAGGCGCAGCAATCGCTCGCGATGTACGACAAGACCGTGCTCACGTCATTGGAGGACGTCGAGAACGCGCTGGTGGCCTACTCCCAGGAACAAGTCCGCCACCGCTCGCTGCAGGAGGCTGTGGATGCCAGCCGCAGCGCGGTCGAGATTTCCAATGACCTCTACAAGAATGGTTTGACCAGCTTCCTGAACGTGGTCGATGCCGAACGTTCGCTGTACCAGGCAGAGGATGAACTCGTCCAAAGCGAGCGCACCGTCACGGTAAACCTGGTGGCGTTGTACAAGGCGCTCGGCGGCGGATGGCAAACACCTACCGCGGACGGTGACGGCCGGCCGCGGGCAAAACTATAACGGGCGACGCCATGTTTTGACGTTGCACATGGAAGGGCCGTCCGCTACATTCCCGCGGCCATGGCTGGAAAACCCGCAAAGCGCAAACTGGCAGTGTCGAAGTCCCCGGTTCCGGGCAATCCGGCTTTGGAGCTGGCCTGGATCAATCCGTTCCACGTGCTGTCGCCGGGCGAACACGCTCCCGAGGAATGCAACGCGTTCATCGAGTGTCCGATGCGCAGCAAGATCAAGTACGAACTGGACAAGCGCAACGGTATCCTTCACATCAGCCGCACGCTGCACAGTTCGGTGCATTACCCGAGCAATTATGGATTCATCCCGCAGACGTATTGCCGCGACCACGACCCGCTGGATGTGTTGGTGCTTTCACAAGAGCCCGTGATTCCCGGTTGCGTCATGCGGGCGCGGCCGATTGGCATGTTGCGCATGATCGACCAGGACCTCGAGGACATCAAAATCATAGCCATCCACGTCAACGACCCGATGTTCGAGAGCTATACGGACATTTCGCAACTGCCGCCGCACGTGCTGCGCGAAGTCCGCCATTTTTTTGAAATCTACAAGGAACTGGAAGCCGCCAAGTTGCCTGTCGTCGAGGATTTTCGCGGTCGAATCGACGCGCATTCCGTGATCCGCGAATCCATGGCTGCCTACAAACGCTTTCGTTCCCAGCTTCTCGACTGCGTGTTCCCGAACTACTGACCCATGCGCGGCCTGTCGTTCGCCTCACGGGCAACTGGACGTGGACAAGCCCACCGGCATGTGTTACATACCACCGGCGGCGCCCCGAGCGAGAAGAAGGGATATCAAGGTCTGTGCCAACGGCATTTCAAAGTAAAAGATTGTTTCCGCCAGGATGCGGGAGACGGCAAATCACGTCTCTTCTGCTGATGCTATCGGTTTTCGGCGGCATCCTCGGCGCGGCCGACCCCGTCACGGCTCATAAAGTCCAGGCCCGGGATCCCGAGACGGCGAGACAGATTACCAACGACGGCGGACGGCTCCTCGCAGATTACGGAAGTTACCAACTCTACCAGGTCGATCAGGTGCGCCTCGAGCTACTGCAGTCGGGCGCCGTGGAAGTCCGTGATGACTGCAATCTGCTTCGCCTGAATGCCGCCTGCATCGATACGTCGACGGCAATTGTTCAGGCCGTGCGGCAAACGGTTTCGTCCAGTCACGGCAAACGGATGCACCTTATCCAATTCGTGGGCCCCGTCAAACCGGAGTGGCGAGACGCGCTGAAGCAGACCGGTGTCCAAATCGTCAGTTACATTCCCCAAAATTGCTATCTCGTCTACGGGGACGCCGGCGGCCTGGCGAAATTGCAGAATCTGGCCGACTCGGCTGGCTTTGTGCAATGGCATGGCGAGTACACTGACGATTACAAGATTCATCCGGCTGCCAGGCTCGTCGATGCCCATGGCAACCCCCGACAACTCTCCACGGACCTGTTTGCGATCCAACTCGTGGAAGACGCCGAAGCGAACCCCGACACGCTGGCGCTGATCGACCGCCTCAAACTGGAACCCGTCCGCCGCCAGTACCACATGTTGCACTATGTGAATGTGTTCGTGCGGCTTCGGCCCCGGGATTTGGCCGCGCTCGCCGCCCAAGCGGACGTCGTTTCGATTCAGCCATACGGGGAACCGAGAAAACAGGACGAGCGACAGGACCAGATCGTTGCCGGCAATCTCACGGGAAATTTTCCGTCAGGACCCGGGTATCTGGCGTGGTTGACCAATAATATCGGATTTACGCAGGACCAGTTCGACGAATCCGGATTTGTCGTCGACATCAGCGACAGCGGTATCGACCAGGGCGGCAGTAATCCGCCCGGCCATTTTACACTCTACGAACTCGGGGACACCAACAAACCCAGCCGGGTTGTCTACAATCGGTTGGAGGGAACACCAAACCGGGACAGTACGATCCGGGGTTGCGATGGCCATGGCAATCTCAACGCCCATATCGTCTGCGCCTACAACGACCAGCCCGCTGGTTCCCCTCAAACGGATAGTGAGGGATATTATTACGACCTCGGGGTTTGCCCGTTTGTCCGGGTCGGTTCTTCCGTCATATTCGACCCGGACACCTTCACGAATCCAAATTACGCGGACTTGATGTCCGACGCGTACAACGATGGCGCGCGCATCAGCAATAACAGTTGGGGCGATTCTGACGTGGATGGAGAGTACAATTCCGATTCGCAAGCGTACGACGCCCTTGTCCGCGACGCCCAGCCAGCCGGATCGACTTTCGCCGCCGCCGGCAACCAGGAGATGGTCATTGTCTTCTCCGATAGCGATGACGGCCCCGGCTCGTCAACCGTCAGCCCTCCTGGTACCGGCAAGAATGTTTTTACGATTGGAGGCACCGAAAACGTGCGATCCATGTCGACGGCGAACGGCGGCAACAACGCGGCGGGTGATGACGGCTGCCTCTTTCCGGATTCCCTGGCCACCAACGCGAATAGCATCGCCACGTTCTCGGGTCGCGGCCCATGTTTCGATGGCCGTAACAAGCCGGATCTCGTCGCACCGGCCATCCACATCACCGGGGGAGCGCCCCAGAATTTCCCGCCGCCATCGCCCAGCGGCACCGGATCGGCCCTGCCCTGTTTCCTCACGATTAGCGCCAATAATATTGGTATCTGCGGAGTCGTGGGCAGCGGCATGGTGGGCGCCAGTAATTTCTTCCCCGTCGGCGAAGAGTTCTTCACTGAATCCACCGGGACGAGCCATTCCGCGCCAGCGGCCGCCGGCGCCTGCGCGTTGTTGCGGCAATACTTCATCAATCAGTCGCTCGCGCCGCCCAGCCCCGCCATGACCAAGGCGTATCTGATGAACTCGGCGGGGTACGTCACGGGCTCCGGTGCCAACGACACATTGTGGTCGAACAACCAGGGCATGGGCGCGCTGGATCTCGGGATGGCGTTCGATGGCGCGGCTCGCATCCTGCGGGACGAATTGTCCTCTGACGTGTTCACCAACAGTGGACAGACGCTCACGTTCACCGGCACGATCAACGACCCGACGAAGCCGTTTCGGGTCACCCTTGCCTGGACGGATGCCCCGGGCAGCACGACGGGTGCGGCGCTCAACAATGACCTCGACCTGACCGTGTCGGTCGGCTGCGACACCTATTACGGCAACGTTTTCAAGGGGGATCATTCCGTCGTCGGCGGTTCCGCCGATCACGTCAACAACGTCGAGAGCGTCTTCCTGCCCGCAGGTGTTACCGGCGATTTCAGCGTCACCGTCACCGCCGACAACATAAACTCCGACTCCCTGAACACCGGCGATGGCGTGGATCAGGATTTCGCGCTCGTCGTTTACAACGCGCAGTCGATCACCAACCAGCCCAGCCTGTGCACCTCTACGCTGAACGCGACAACGGTGAATCTCAACGCAGCGGGGACCAAGTCCAAGACCGTGAGTGTAAAACCCTGCAATACCAGTTGTGCCTGGACTGCCGTCAGCAACGATCCGTTTATCACCATCACAGCGGGAACCAACGGCATCGGCCGTGGCACCGTCCGCTACACCGTCGCCGGAAACACCAACACCGCGCCCCTCACCGGCACGATGACCATTGCCGGCCAAACGGTCACGGTCAATCAGGCCGCAGGCGGATGCACGTACAAATTGAGCCCGGCGATCGCCAAATTCAAGGCGGAGGGTGGCTTGAAGACTGTGAAAGTGAAGACCCGGTTTCCCGACTGCACATGGACCGCTGTGAGTAACGATTTGTTTATCACGATTACGTCGGGAACCAACGGCGTCGGCAACGGCGCGGTTTCCTGCTTCGTCGCGGCCAACACAAGCTCCCTCGCCCTCACCGGTACGGTGACCGTCGCAGGCCAAACCTTCACCGTCATCCAGTCGGCCGGGCCGTAGCCGGCGCGGCCGGGCCGTCACCATTCGTGTTCGACGCGCATGACCCATTGCGGGCGCATGTTATGCGCCGCCAGGAAGGCCACCACGGTTTCCTTGTCGGGCGCCTCGAATTCGCACAGCAGTTTCCCCTCCAGTGAATCGGAAACGCAACGGATCGTTTTGACGGTCTCATCGCGTTTCAACTCGGCAACGACGGCTTGCAGCGCCTGACGCGTCAGGCAGGCGATCGTGTGCTGGCTGATGTACCGCGGCATGAAGCCTGTTATCGCGGCCCCCACGACACGGCGCAATGCTTTTTTCCACCGCTGGGCGCGGACGGGCGCTGGAAAAACCAATGAATTGGCGCTACGTTGTGAAGGCGAAGAAAACCGAAAATCGCATCGGGTCTGACTTGCGGTAGTCATTCAAAGAGCAATCATGCACATTCGACGCACCACATTTCTGCTGCTGATCTCACCGTTCGTGGTGTTGGTGGTTGCGGCGTACCTACAATGGGCCGTGGCCGGTCTGCCCCCGCTCCCACCCGTCCCTCCGGCCGCGCCCGAACCGAAGATGCCCCACGGGTTCCCCGCCTGGCTGTGCATTACGCATTACGTGAATTTCTTCTTTATTATTCTGCTGATGCGAAGCGGCCTGCAGATCCTGCTGGATCATCCGCGGCTGTACTGGAACATTCATTGCACGCCCGGCTCAGAATGGATTCGCCTCACTCCAGTGGAGGTGCCCCACGATCGCGTATACACGGCCAAAGAGGACGCCCGCTATCTTTCGCCATGGATCGGTCTACCCGGCGGTCGCCACACCCTGGGCCTGGCGCGACATTGGCACTTCGTCAGCGTGTTGTTCTGGGTGGCAAACGGCGCGGTGTTCTATGCGTTGTTGTTTGCCAGCGGGCAATGGCGGCGGCTGGTACCGGCCTCATGGCAAATCCTCCCGGACGCCTGGACCGTCTTCGTTCACTACGCCACTTTTCATCTGCCGGCGGAACCCGATGGTTTTTACCATTACAACGCCCTTCAGCAGTTGAGCTACTTCGGCGTCGTGTTCGTTCTCGCGCCGCTGTCGATTCTGACCGGACCGTCGATGTCGCCGGCGCTGGTCAACCGGTTCAAATGGTATCCGAAATTACCCGGCAATCGGCAGATCGGGCGTTCGCTTCACTTCCTCGTGCTGTGCGCGTACCTCGCGTTTCTGGTTGCTCACGTTGCCATGGTCGTCATCACCGGTTTTGTGCGAAATATGAACCACATCGTGGTCGGCACCGACGACAACCGCCTGCTGGGTGTTTACCTCGGGATCGTGGGAGTCGTCGGGCTCGTGGCGGCCAATTGGCTTGCCAACTGGCTGTCGAATCGGCATCCGCGCCTGGTGCAGCACGTCGGCGAAGCGCTGGTCAACCCGGTCCTCACCCTCCTGCTGGTTCGTTATGCGCCGCAGACCGAGTACCGCAAGGAAGACATCTCGCCGTTTTTCTGGCCTAACGGAAAGATGCCGGTTTCCGCAGAATGGAAATCGCTGGCCGCCGATGGGTTCAAAAACTACCGGCTGAAAGTGTATGGTCTCGTGGAAAACCCGGTCGAATTGTCGCTGGACAATCTGCGGGCGATGGGCAAGCACACGCAGGTCACGCTGCATCATTGTATCCAGGGCTGGTCGGGCATTGCCGAGTGGGGCGGACTCCGGATGGCGGAGTTGATGAAATTGGTTCGTCCGAAGCCGGCGGCGCGCGCGGTCGTCTTCTACTCGTTCGGCGAGGGAGGCGAGCAGGGCGAGGGCGGTCAATACTACGACAGCCACACCATCGAAAACGTCCGCCATCCACAGGCGTTGCTCGCGTATGAAATGAACTACCAGCCGCTGAACGAAGTGCACGGCGCGCCACTGCGGCTGCGTGTCGAGAATCAACTCGGCTTCAAGATGGTCAAGTGGATTCAGGCGATCGAGTTCGTGGACAGCGTCAAGCACGTTTACAAGGGCGAAGGCGGCTACAACGCGGACAACGAATTCTTCAACACGATGGCCGATATCTGAGGACGGAGTCTCCATTCGAGGTCACGACCGTTTCCCATGGTAATCGCCCCGAGGCGAGCACCCTCTGCGGTGTGCAATACCCTTTTCGCTGGATTGCCTCGGGCGGACTTCGGCGATAAGATGCCGGCTGGAGAGCGATATGAGAGACTTCTTCATCGGGTTGATTGTGGGGGCATTTCTGACGGCTGGCACGTGCTGGTATTTTGTTGTCGCGCGGAAAGACCCGCGTGTGACGCACGCCTGGGACGCGGTCAACGCCAAACTTGTCGCCTGGCATCTGGGCAGCGACGAAATCGGCCAGGAACTCAGCCGCACGGGCCGGGTGTTGCGTCGTCAGGCAACCGATTTTGGCGCAGCGATGGCCAGTGCTTCGTCGGACGCGGCCATCACCGGCAAGATCAAAGCCAAATACGCGCTCGACCACGATCTTTCCGTGTTCAGCATTTCCGTCAACACCACCGACGGCCGCGTCACGCTGGCCGGCGACGTCAGGTCACACCAGCAGATCGGGAAAGCGATGCTGATTGCGCTGGAAACCGACGGCGTGCGGGAGGTGAATTCGACGTTGCAGGTGAAAACACGAGCGCGGACAAGTTCGTGATTTCATCCGGAGCGGAGCGAGAGTTTCCTATGGACAAGAAGGAAATCGCCGGGATCTTCGAGGAAATCGGCGCGTTGCTGGAACTCAAGGGCGACAACCCGTTCCGCGTGCGCGCCTACTACAACGCCGCGCGCATGGTCGATGGTCTGCAGGAAGATCTCGGCACGCTGATCAAGGAAGAACGGCTCACCGACATCAAGGGGATCGGCAAGGATTTGGCGGCCAAAATCACCGAGTTGTACACCACAAACAAACTCGCGTTTTATGACGAATTGAAGTCCACGATGCCACAGGGCTTGCTGGAAATGTTACGGATCCCCGGATTCGGTCCGAAGCGGGCGAAGGTTGTGTACGATAAACTCAAGGTCGATTCCATTGAAAAACTCGAGGCCGCCTGCCAGGCGGGCAAGATCGCCGCGCTGGACGGTTTCGGCGAGAAATCGCAGCAGAAGATTCTCGAAGGAATCACGCTCGTCCGCCAGTTCAGTGGTCGGCACCACTACGACACGGCGTATGCGGCTGCCCAGCCGATCATCGAGGCGTTGCGATCGCACGACGGCGTGATCCGCTGCAGCATCGCGGGCAGCCTGCGACGGTGCCGCGAGACCATCGGGGACATCGATTTTCTCGTCAGCGCCAAAGCGAAAGACGCACAGCGGATCATCGATGGTTTCGTGACGATTCCCGGCATTATCACGGTCAGCGCCAAAGGCGAAACGAAAGCCAGTGTGGTTTTGAGGGGCGGCATCCAGGCGGACTTGCGCGTGGTGACCGACAACCAGTATGCGTTCGCGTTGAACTATTTCACCGGCAGCAAGGAGCACAACATCGCCCTGCGCGCCCGCGCGCTGAAGTTGAAGAACCTGTCGCTCAATGAGTACGGCTTTTCCCCCGTTTCCGAAAAGGAGAAGAGCGCGAAGGAACTTGGCAGCTCGATCAAGTGCAAGACCGAGGAGGAATTCTACGCGGCGCTCGGGCTGGAGTACGTCGAGCCGGAACTGCGCGAGGACATGGGCGAGATCGACGCGGCGGAGAGCGGTACGCTGCCAAAGCTGGTCAAATTGGAAAACCTCCGCGGCACGTTCCACTGTCATTCGACGTGGAGCGACGGCATCGAGACCGTCGAAGCGATGGCGCAGGCGGCGCTGGATTTGGGGTTGGAATATCTCGGGATTGCCGATCACAGCAAATCCGAGCGTCAGGCGAACGGTCTCGACGAGAAGCGCGTCCGCCAGCAGGCCGAGGAAGTGAACAAGCTCAACGCGAAGTTTGCCAGGGAAGGCTTCCGCATCTTCTTCGGCACCGAGTGCGACATTCTCGCCGATGGCTCGCTTGATTTCGACGATCAGACGCTGGCGTTGTTCGATTACGTCGTTGCCAGCGTGCATCAGGGGTTCAACATGGACGCCGAGAAGATGACCAAACGCATCTGCAAGGCGCTGGCGCATCCGAAGGTTACCATGTTGGGCCATCCGACGGGGCGGTTGTTGCTGGAGCGCGAAGGCTACGCGGTCAACATGCCCGACGTCATCGTCGCCGCCGCCAGGCACGGGAAAATAATCGAGATCAACGCCCACCCGTACCGGCTCGACATGGATTGGCGGCTGTGGAAACACGCCAAGGAACTTGGCGTCAAATGCGCCATCAATCCCGACGCGCACAACATTCCCGACCTGCAGTATCTGGCTGTTGGCATTGGCATCGCGAGGAAGGGCTGGCTCGAAAAGAAGGACGTCATCAATTGTCTGCCGCTGAAGGACGTGGAGAAGGCGCTGAAAGCGTAATGCTGCGTCGGCCAATCGCCTGACAGAAAACTGGCTGGATTCAGTATTCTCATTGGAAACCGGCGGGTTTTCGGGCTAGATTCAGCCCGAAAGGCGGTCGCAGGAATCCGATGGCAAGGATCTCCAAAGAAACGGCGTCATTTGGGTCGTTCCTGATCGAACTGGTCGTGTACGCGGTGTTCGTGTTCGCGTACTTTTTTCTCGTGCTTCATTTTCTTGGCCATTGGGTGAAGCACCTCTTCGACCAATACCGGACGGCGTACGCCGCGGTGGCGCTGGCGTTGATTGTTGTCCAGGGAATCGTCCTGGAAATGTTGACGACCGCGCTCCTGAAACTGATCCGACGCAGGGAGGAGTGAGCGATGGATTTCCTGATCTCGGGCACCCACATTTCTCCGATCTACCTGATGGTGGTCGGGTTTGTGATCGGAATTCTCGGCGGCTTTTTCGGTGTGGGCGGGAGTTTCCTGGCGGGTCCGGCGTTGTTTGCCGTCGGCGTCCCGATGAACTTCGTTGTCGGCACCGACCTGGCGCACATCGTCGGAAAATCCATCGTGGCGGCCAAGCGACACCGGATGCTGGGCAACGTGGACATCAAGCTGGGGTTGATCATGGTGATCGGCACGATTCTCGGGGTGGAAACCGGCGCGCAAATCATCCAGCAGTTGAAGCGGCACCGAAATGTGGATGCGGTGGTGGCCGTGGCGTTCGTGATCGTATTGGTTGGAATTTCGGCATTCATCGGCTGGGAGAGCTGGCAGACGTCGAAGATGCGGAAGACAGAACGCGCCGGCAAGTCACCGTCAAAACGCAAACTCAAACAGGATGCCTCGGCGATCGCCTACGTGGCGAAATACGTTCAAGGCCTGCATTTGCCGCCGATGGTTTCGTTGCCCAACTCGGGTATCGCGCGGATCTCGCTGTGGACGATTCTGGTCGTGGCATACGTGGGGGGAGTGTTCAGCGGATTTCTCGGAGGCGGCGCCGGATATGTGCGTATGCCGGCGCTGGTGTACGTGCTGGGGGTGCCGACGCATGTCGCCGTGGGGACGGATTTGTTCGAAGTGGTGATTTCCGCCAGCTACGGAACGTTCACGCACGCCCTCAAGGGCAACGTGGACATTCTGATCGCGCTGGTGATGCACACGGGCGCGGCCATCGGCGCACAAATCGGCGCGACGCTGACACAATATTTCCACGGAACGCGCATTCGTCTGGCGTTTGTGCCGCTGCCGTTGTTGGGGGCAGCGCTGATCGTTTACAGTCTGATCACGGGGCATCACCTGAAATGAAAACCAACGGGCCCATGAAAATCCTGTTTTGCAGCGACGGCTCCAGCCAGGCGGAAAGCGCCGTGAGGTTCGGCGCGTTGATTGCCGCGGCCTGCCAGGCCGAGACATCGATCCTGGGAATCGTCGAGAAGGCGGGCGAGGAGGACGCGGCGTTGCAAGCGCTACGGCGCGCGCAGAACATCCTGAAAGAACACCATCTCAACGCCGAGTTGATTACCAAGGCCGGCCGGCCGGTTCGGGAAATCGTCAAGCGCACGCAGGAAACCCGATACGATCTGGTGGTGATTGGCGCGGTGCGCAAAGGCACGCGCGGGCCGCGGTGGATGTCGGCGCGGGCGTACAAGATCATCGAGTCGGTTGGGCCGCCGGTGTTGGTGGTCATTGGGGAACGTCCCGCGCTGCGGCGGGTTCTACTTTGCACGGGGGGCACCCGGCAGGCGGACGCGACGGTGCAGTTCGGCGGGGAGATCGCGCGTTGTGTGAATGCGACGATCACGCTCCTGCAGGTGCTGGCCGAGCCGCCCGCGGTGTACGCGAATTTGATCCGGGTCGAGGAAGAGAGCGAGGACGAGCTGCTGCAGAAGAATACCCAGGTGGGGCGCAGCCTTCGTCATCAGAAGGAATTGCTGGAGAACATGGGGGTCCCGTGTGAGATTCGGCTGCGTCACGGGCTCGTGTTGAGTGAGTTGCTGGACGAACTCCAGCGAGCTGAATACGACCTGGTGGTATCAGGTTCGTCACCATCGCATAACAAGCTGCGCATGTACGTGATGGGCAACATCACGCGTGAAATTGTGAACCGGGCTGAAGTGCCGGTGCTGGTGGTGCGCGGCGACGTCCCAGCACACCGTGGCTTTGGGTATTTGATGTCCCATTTATTGAACCGGCCCAAAGAGGCGTCGGACACGAGCTAGAGGCGGCGTCAAATGATTGCGGTTCCGCAGTTGCCAAGAGGGCGATTCGCTGGCAATGTTTGGGAGGATGGCAATGGATTCTGACCTGAAAGCGCTTTTTGATTCGTGGCCGTACGACCCCGACGATTGCGTGCGCGTGATCACCATGGCCGACGGGCGCGAGGTCATGCAGGTGCGACTGCCCCTGGGCATCGAGCAGTACGAACTCGATGGCCGCCCGGATGGTTGCCGCCCCCACGGGGCCGAATCGGAGCTGGACCATCATCTGGCACGGCTCGAAGAGGCCCGGAAAACCGGCGCGGAACCCGGTTTTCGTCTCGGGCCCGATCAGTGCGTCGATTTGTTCAATGAAGGCGTGCTGTACTACTATCGCTACCTGCACATGTTTCAGTTCAAGGACTGGCCGCGGACGGTCCGCGACACGGCGCGCAATTTGAAGCTGTTCGATTTCGTGCATTCGTACGCCGCGCGGGAGGAAGACCGGCAGTATCTCGAACAATGGCGTCCGTACGTCCTGCGCATCAACGCGGTGGCCTCGGCGATGATTGCCACGGGCGAGAACGATCATCATCGGGCGCTGGCCATCGTGCACGCCGCTGCCGAAGCGATTGAGGCATTGTCGGAGATCGATGAAGACACGTTCCGGTTCGAGCGTCACCGTTCGGTTGAGGCGCTGCACGAGCTGGCCGGCGAAATCGAGAATAGCAAACCGCCGACCGAGCTGGAGCGACTGGAGAACCAGCTTCTGGAGGCGGTCACCGCCGAGCGTTACGAACGGGCGGCGGAACTTCGCGACCGCATCCGGTCGCTGCGCCAGCCGGAAAAGCGGGTGTAGGCACGGCCCGAAATGTCGCGGCGGTCATGGACGCTACCGAACGACCTGGGAATCGGCGGTCACTTCGACCACGCTCAGTGCTGGCTCCGACCCCGAAACGGATTAACGGGCTGGAAGCCCGTTCCACTGAAGCAGAACGCGGGGATGGACAGCTTGTCGAATTACCGGCGCGGGACTGCCACAGTGTCGGTTTCCCGGATCATCGTGCGCGGTGTCACTCACGTCGCGCGATTATAGATTTCATTCCGGCGGAGAACGTTACGACGGCACGTCGAACGCAGGCTGGACATTGGCATTGTCCATGCGAAAGAATCGGGCGGAGTACGAAAGTGATGTAGATGTAGACACAGATGTAGCTGTAGGGGGGTATGGAAATATGTATCAGCACGTGGTGGAGGTTTCGACGGAAGTTTTCCATCTGCTCCAAAAACGGGCGCCGGGATTCGTGGAGTGGGCGGAAGAGAAGAGCGGTCCAATCCAGAAGATAGTCCTGCCGGATGACGTGTACAACGAGTTTATCGATCGGGCGATTCATCATCGCCAAACGCTCGACGAAGTAGTCCGGGAAGTTTGCACACGACCGCAGAAGCCGGTGTCGCGCGACCGTGTGTCCGTCGGCAAGCTGTAGTTGTTGAGGGTGGGGATTTAGGCACACGACGGCGGCGTGGGCATTACGGCCAGGGACGCCGACATGCCGTTCGGATGGACGCCCACGCCGCAGTCGCCTCATGTAGGATTCTCGAGGCAACTCCAAAGCACGCCCGTGTCGTCGGACTCCGTTTGCGGCTACATCCGCAGATAGACGTAGGCGGCGAAGCCAACGGCGGCGGCACCTGCGGCGGCCGCGAGGGACCAGAGGAGGCTGCGTTTGCGGGCGGCGAGAGCGAACGTGGAAACGATCACCGCGAATTGCGCGCCGAGCATGCCGTAGAAGAATTGCTGGCTGCGTTTGTGATGACGTTCGGCGTCGAGGTTGCTCTTGCGGACCTGGAGTTCGTAGAGGTTGCCGATGGCTTGATTGAGACGGGCTTCGGCGTCGTAGCGGGCGGCGGTGTAGCGCAATCGGGCGGCGACGAAATCGCGGAGGAGAGATTTATCGCCGGTGCCGGTCACACTTTTCTCCAGTTGATCGATGGCCTGATTGATCGGCTTGGTGGCAGAATCGAAAGCCGTTGCGCGGTCTTTGGCGGCGGACAACAAAGCTTCGAGATCTTTGTCCTTCACCTTCGCGACGAGGGGCAGGATTTCCGATTCCGGTTTCTCATTCTCGATGGCTGCCAGAGCGGACTGCACCTCCGGGCTGGGCGCGGTCGCCGCGGGAAGAGTCGGCAACTCGCCTTTTGACAGTGCGATGAGGGCCTGTTGGCCAGCGGCCGATGGCAGGGCGGGATTGTTGTTTGCCAGGGCTGTCGCGTCGAGCGGATGGACGTCGCTGGTGTTTTGCAGGATGTCGATGGTGTTGCGCTGGATGGCGCCGCGGAGGCGTTTGGCCTGGAAGTAACCCCATTGGTCGCCCGCCTTGGATTGTTGCTGGGCGGCGAGGGAGCGGCTGTACTGGGCGCGGGTCATTTCGCTGGACGCCAATCCCGCTAACGCTGTCGCGATCACGGTCATGATGATGGGCGTGGCGACGAGGATCTTGCCCCACGGGGTTTGCTGAATGTCCTGCTTCAATTCATCCGGTATCGTCATCTTCGCCATAGAATCAGTCCTCCAGTGCAGTCGGGTCGCGACTACGTCGTGCTGTTAGCGAGAAAATTACACCAAACGACTGTCTTGTGGCGAGATCGGCGTTTGGGCTGATACGTGGCGGGCATGATGCGGGAAGTCAAGTGGATGGTCCGGTTGCTTCAGTTCTAACGGGCAGGCTGGCGGGGTTGCTGAATCGCCTGCTCTATGAAAGCTACAGCCCCTCATCAATTCACCAACGGTCACGCCAAGACCTTCTGCAACTGCCTGAATCGTGTAGAGGGTGGGGTTTTCCATGCCGCGTTCGATGCCCACCACTCCATTCCATGGTCGGGGCTTCTGCATCTCTGCGGATGTCAGAAAAACCGAATTTGTTTTGGCCAGGACTCCAAGTGCTTGCGAACACCATGCAGAACAGTCATCCGCGAAATTGCCTGCACATGACTTGCTCGTCGCCATGAAAAACACAAAGCCTCAGCCGCAAATCGCGCGAAAGTCTCCAGCCGGATACGATGAGATGCGTGATCCGGGTGGATACAAGCCGGGTCAGATCAACCCTCGTTTTCGAGCGATGTCTGCGGCTTGGGTGCGGTTTTGAGCCTGGAGCTTGCCGAGGATATTCGAGACGTGATTTTTCACCGTGCCTTCCGCGATGTGAAGCTTGTCAGCGATTTCCTTGTTGGCAATTCCCTGGGCCAACATCACGAGCACCTCATGTTCGCGGTCGGAAAGTGGCTCGATCAATTCATCGGTGGGATGCAGGGTGGCGCGGAGCGCGCGCGAGGCGATCTCCGGCTGGATGAACACTTCGCCAGACTGTACGGCGCGGATGGTCTCGATGAGCTTCGGTGCCGGCAGGTCCTTGAGAAGATAGCCGACCGCACCGGCTCGTACACCCGCAAAGACATAGTCGTCGCGGTCGAACGTGGTGAGGATGATGATTTTGGCTTCCGGCCAGGCTTGGCAGATGGCAGCGGTAGCTTCCACGCCGTTCTGCCCCGGCATCTGAATATCCATGAGAATGATGTCGGGGCGTAGTTCCAGGGCAAGTTTGACGGCGGTCGTGCCATCACCCGCTTCGCCCACAACCCGAAAACCAGACTCCAGGTCGAGGATGGTCTTCAATCCCTGACGCATGAGCGTCTGGTCTTCGGCGAGAAGAATTCGGATCGGTTTCATTCAAGCGATCAATCGCACGCGCGCCTCGATGATGGCTCCCTTCGGCTGTGCCGTTGTCAGCAGGAGCGTCCCGCCGACACCTTCCACGCGCTCCCGCAGACCGCGCAGGCCATAGTGACCCGGCTTGCTTTCAGCATCTGGCGGCAGACCGCCGCCATCGTCACTGACGCGTAGAACAGCCAACTGGGGCTGCAAACTCAGGCTGACGGCAACATGTCGAGCTTGCGCATGTTTTTCCACATTCGTCAATCCCTCCTGCGCGACGTGCCAGAGAGCTTCGGCCACGGCGGGCGGCAAGCCCTCTGCGCTTGACGTAACCTGGCAGTCGACTTTCAAGCCGGTGCGTCGGGCCACATCGGCACACAACGATTGGAGGGCCTGGGTCAGCGACTTGTCGCCCAAGCCGGGGGCGCGCAGGTTGGCCAGGGACCGGCGCAAGGCCTCGGTGCTGGAGCGGGACAACGTTTTCATTTCCTCCAACAACGGCCCCGCGCGATCGAGATCCACGGGCAACAATCTCTGGACGGCTTCCAATTGCACGGTCAACGTGACGAGCGAGTGGCCGAGGTTATCGTGGAGGTCCCGTGCCAGGCGTTCGCGCTCACGGAGTGTGGCGAGTTCGATTTCCCGGTCACGGGCCAGAACGAGTTCGCGTTTTGCCGCTTCGAGTTCGCGAATCAGCTCCGCACGCCCTTTGCTGATGTCGTCAATCCGCTTGATGAACAAGCCCATTACCATCCAGGACGCGAACACGGCGACGCGGAAGACCCACTCACCGACAGACCGGCTCGCGAGTTGGGCCCGGCCGAAGGCGGCGACCTCGATGACTGGTAGCGCGAGGATCGAAGCCGGAACGGAAAAGCTCGGCGACAGGATGGCACACATTTGCCCCACGTAGAGCCCGGCCAGCCATGAGAAATACGGGGCGATCAGCGACTCGGGAACGCAACAGGCCAGGCTGCCGACAAAATAGATGTGCCACCATCGGGGTGAAGCATCCAGCGGGGTAAAGACCCACCGTTTCAGATAGAGCCCCGTCTGAATGGCCGCCAAGATAACCAGCAGCAGTTCGCGGCGGTCCCAGTTTGGCCAATTATTGTAAAGGCTCTGACCCAGAAAGCAGGCGAGCAGTCCCAGCGTCATGATATGAAGTGCGATCTGTGGGGCCGCCAGGAGTCGCTTCACCTCGGGCGTCGGAGCGCTTGCATCTGGATTCATTGGTTGAATCATAACTGAAAATGACCTTTGTTGAAGTTTGTTTCTTTGATGGCAATTACCGAGAGGAGGCCAACTTGTTCTGAAGGGCCTCGTTCTGCGGGTACAAAGCCGCGCCGCGCTGCCACATTTGTTGGGCATTGTCGGGGTAGCCCGCCTTTAGATATTGCTCGCCCAGCAACACGTAGGACTGGGCATATTCCGGCTGCGGCGCCCGAGTCTCCTGCTGATCGATCAGCGTGGAGAGATTCTCCATGATCTCTTGCGACTTGTTCAAGTCTGCCGGCCAGTGCGTCAGCGCGGCGGCTTTCCAGAAGCGCGCGTCCCAGTTGTCGGGGTCGAGCGTCAATGCCTGGTCAAACGTTTGGTCGGCTTGCATGGCGAGGATGCTTTGCTGGCGAATGTCTTGAGTTGTCCCCAGCTTCTGAAGATAGGCCTGACCCAACACGGCGGAATACTCGGCAACCAACGGGTCGTCCTTGACGGCCTGTTGCAGTTGGGCAATCGCTTGATCCAACAGGCCGGTATCGCGGAGTTGTTTCCACGCCGCCTGCTTCTGCGCGAAGCTCGACTGGGGCAAGACCAGCGTTTGCAGCGGTTGACTGAAGGTCGCCGCGACAGACGGTTTGGCCGCCGACATGGGCGGAGCGACAGTGTGGAGAGCCGCTGTCGCCGGTTCGCCGGCCTGTTCCGTTCCGCTATGATCTCCCTCGACTGCTTCAGGCGCGCTCACGCTCGCCGACGAAGTTCTCGGAGGTGAGTTCGCGCTCGGTGCCGGAATTTCTGCAGATTGAACCGTGGTCTCGGCGGGAAGCGAAGGCGGATTGATTTGGCGTTTGACCATCACAAGGGCGGCGATTGCCACCAAGCCGATGCCGACCAATACCCATGTCAGTTTGCTCATATTGTTCCTTCCTCTGAGTTTTTGTCTTTCCTGTTTCGCTTGCTGGTCGCCAGCCCTGTAGCTGGTTCTCAGCGAACGCGCCTACTGTATCTTTCGAGGCGAACGGGCGAACAGACCCCAACGGCCTGATTTGAATAGGTCGAAAGTCATGGTGAAATCGTCCTGCCGTCACAGGTGGGCGGTCGAAGAGACGGGTTTCTTCTCGGGGTTGTCGACCAAACCCTTCATTCGGCTGCGCGGTCGGTGGCTGCAACAAGCTGGATTCCAGCCGGGCAGCTACGTCGTCATCGAGGTCGTCCGCCGGCGAATTGAGGATTACGGCACAACCGAGCCACGCGGAGAGCAATGGCACATGTCTATGAGAGCCCCCGCCGTCCCACCTACAACCAACTGAGTGAGCGGTCGCTCAACAGGCAGGCTGGCGGGGTTGCTGAATGGCCTACGCTATTTGCATCGGGACTGTCCTTCGCTTGGGGTACTCCCTTAGACCCCACCGCTACGCCCGCCGGATTTTGCCCGCGTCGACCAACTCCGCCCCGAACAACACGTATAGCGAACCGTTCAAAATGGCTCCCCGCTTTGGACGGTTTGCGGACCTTGCGGCCTGAACTTCCGAGGGCTGCCGTTGCGCCGTCGGCAAATCTCCGGCGCGTTTGCGACCCGGGATACGACGTGGTCGCGTCTCGAGGACTCGGCTCCGCTCGGCTGGTGCTGCGCGCGGCTTACCGGCCAGCTTGCAGTCGCGCCAACGCGTTCTGCACTTGGGTGAAATCGGGCTTAATCCGCAACGCCTGCTGCAAATGCTCTAACGCTTCCGCCGTCCTGCCCTGCCGCCCCAAGGCGACCCCCAGATTGTAGTGCGCCTCGGCGTAATCGGGTTTCGTACGCAGGGCCTGTTCGAAGTGAGCGATGGCTTCCTCGATCTTACCCGTTCGCACCAGAGCATTTCCCAGATTGTTGTGCGCCTCGGCAAAATCGGGCTTGATCTGCAGCGCCTGTTCGTAATGCCCGATCGCCTCTTGCAGCCGGCCCAGATGGACCAAGGCGAGCCCCAGATTGTAGTGCGCCTCGGCGTAATCGGGTTTGATTTGCAACGCCTGCTCCAAATGCTTGATTCCTTCCGTCATCCTACCGGTCTGGCCCAAGGCGAGCCCCAGATTGTTGTGCGCATAGGCATAGTCGGGCTTGATTCGCAGGGCCTGCTCGTAATGCTGGATGGCCTCCTGTGCCCGGCCTGCTTGATCCAGGGCGACCCCCAGATTGTAGTGCGCCTCGGCAGGATCAGGCTTGAGCCGCACCGCCTGCTCCCAAGGACTAATCGCCCCCTGCAGCCTGCCCTGTTGAACCAAAGCGAGCCCCAAGTTGTCGTGCGCCTTGGTATAGTCGGGCTTGATTCGCAGGGCCTGCTCGAAATGCTGGATTGCCTCCTGTACCCGGCCTGCTTGATCCAAGGCGAGCCCCAGATTGTTTTGCGCCTCGGCAAAATCGGGCTTGATCTGCAACGCCTGCTCCAAATGCTTGATTGCTTCCGTCATCCTGCCCGTGTGGCCCAAGGCGACCGCCAGGTTGTTGTGTGCCTCGGCAAGATCGGGCTTGAGCCGCAGGGCCTGCTCACAATGACTGATCGCCTCCTGCAGCCTGCCTTGTTGCGTCAAGGCCGTCCCCAGGTTGTTGTGCGCCTCGGCGTAATCGGGCTTGATTCGCAGGGCCTGTTCGAAGTGAGCGATGGCTTCCTGCGCCCTGCCAAGTCGTTCTAACGCCACCCCCAAGTTGAAGTCCGAGTCGGCACATTGTTCGACGCTGGCCAACAGGTTAAACGCCACCGAGAAGCCCAGCAGGAGGCACCAACACCACCGCGCTGCATGCCGCCAGACCGGCCGGTCAGCCAGCCCCGACTCCGGGGTCGGGGCCAGTGCGCGCTCCAAACTCAAGATGCCGGTCACAGCCAGCAGCACGAACGCGGGCAAGAAGTCCACCTCGTAGCGACCCTGGGCGGATACGAACAGGCCAAGTGTCAACGCAGCAATCCCGAAAAGCACGGCTACTGCCACCAAGAACTTGCACAACCTGGAACGTGTCTCCGCTGAGCGACCGCGCCACCCCAGGGGCACGGCCAGCGCCAGCCACACCAACGGAATATTGGTCAAGACGCCAAAGGTCTGCCCACAGCCCTCATAGCCCGCAGGCAATGGCGGCACTGTGCCCCAATTGACAAGGCTGTTTGTGCCGCCAACGGCGGTCACGACCTCATGTAGGAATGGAAACCGACCGCTCCAGCCCGACGGCTCCAGGAAATACACCCGAAAGTTGAACCACAGATATCGCAGACTGAAGAATTGCCGCGTGAGCAGCCGCACTCCGGACATCTGATAGTGCCCGCCGAACTCGAACGGACTGTCAAACCGCAACAGATTATAGAGCATCAGCCCCAGCCCGATAAGCATGATCGGGCCCGTCGCCGCCAGCAAGGAAACCCAGACCTTCCGGCGCTCTCGCCACGCCTGCGCCACCGGCACCAACAGGATGACCGCAGCGAACAACCAGGAAGGCCGCGCTCCCACGGCCAACCCGTAGGCCAGACTGGCCGCGGCCAGCCACCAGCACCGTCGTTTCGGCTCATGCGCAGCCTTCCAAATCGCCGCCAAGGCCAGCATCGTCAGCGCGTAGCCACAACTGATCGCCACCTCGTACACATCACACCGCGCCAACATTACCGGGACACCCGTCGCCAAGCCGAGCGCGAGCGTGGCGGCGGCCACTACCCAGACGCTGACCTCGGCAAAGTAGCTCCGCCAGAGAGAGCGCAGCAGGTACACACTGGCCAGAAAGCCCATGGCACAAACGATCAGTCCGGCTTGTCCGTAGGAAAGGTAGCGGCCGGTCAGGGCGACGTACGGCCAGAACAATATCAAGGCGGGTGTGACCCCGAAGTACAAGAAGAGCCTGCCCTTGTAATAGCTCAGGTCGTGCAACCCGTACGGCACAAACCGATAGAGTGCATTCTCAATTGGATCGTAGGGGTCAGCGAGCTGCGCCAGCCCGGGCGGTACCTCCTTTTTCAGGCTGAGCTGACCCGCACGAAAACCCTGTACCAATAAATTGTAGTCATTGTCAGCCGCACTCAGACTCCCCGATAAAAGAACACCGGAGTGGGCCGCGCACACATATACCCCGATGACCAGCGCGCACGCTGCGGCCAAGATTCCGCACGGCATCCACGAGCACCTTGCTCTGGGTGCCTCCGCCTCGCGGCCATCTGACTGGTTGTCGATCATCTTTGGCCCAAGCACCCGCTGTTGCAGTTCCCGTTAATCGGAAGATAGGGGCGGTGACCCGGTAGCCGAAGCCCTGCTTCATTCTTCCGATGCGAGTGGATTCCGCCTTCCGACGGTTGGACGGGTTTGGATAATAGCCCTCGGGTGTTCCTTCTGCAATCCCTCCCCAGTTTGGACGATTTGCGAACCTTTAGGGTTCAGTTGCCCAGACCACGCACGACGCGGTCGCCGTTTGCCGTGAAGACAACATCACGGCGTCACATGCGGCTGGTGCCGCATTCGGCTCCACGAGGCGTTGCCTCGTTCGGCTTGGCCATGGAATCTGTCCTCCCGTGCAGTCGGGTCGCAACTACATCGTGCTGTGGGCGAGAAAATTACACCAGATGACGGTCCGGAGGCGAGATCGGCGTTAGGGCTGGCACGTGGCAGGCATCCGACCCGGCGAATTGAGGATCACGGTACAGCCGGGCTGTGCGGAGGGTCAAATTTAGTGTTGACTAACTCTCTTAGTAAAGGCTAACTGTCGCTCAGTCTCGGTCGCTCGGAAAAACCCCATGCTGGAGGCGTTGTGCGCAAGCATCTCGTACTGGTGACATCATGGATTGTTGTTGTGGTTCTCGTGCTGGCAGGCGGACTCGCGTCCGCTCAGAGCAACAGCACGCCGTCCGCCGTTCCAACGGCTCCCCCGTCGGCAGGCCCGAGCACGGCAGAAAACGGAACAAATTCCCCCGTCAAGCTCCCAGAAATGGTTGTCACGGCGCAGTTGGATGCGGCCCGCGAACAGATTGCACCCAGTTTGGGAGCGGTCACTTACAAGATTGGCGCGAACCAGATTCAATCGACAGGGCAAGGTGAGAACTCTTCCTTTCAGCAGGTGCTGCTACAGGCGCCGGGCGTGGTGCAGGAGGAATTCGGGGAGGTCCATGTCCGTGGCGATCACGGCGACGTGCAATACCGAATCAATGGGGTTTCACTTCCAGAGAGTCTCAATGGTTTTGGGCAGGAAATTGACACCCACCTGATCCAATCGGTCACGCTGATCACCGGAACGATGCCGGCCCAGTTTGGCGACCGTACGGCAGGCATTATTGACGTCACAACCAAGACAGGTTCCCAACTCAACGGCAACGAGTTCTCCATGTATGGTGGCAGCTACGACACGATTCAGCCATCCCTCCAACTTGGCGGCACCACGAGCAACCTGGATTATTTCATCAGCGCCTCCTATTTGCACAATGATGTCGGCATTGATAACACGACCGCAAGCCCCGATCCGCTGCATGATGAAGCCGATCAGGAAAAACTCTTTGGCTATTTCTCCCACCGCCTTAGCGACACGAGCCGGCTGACGTTGCTGCTCAGCGGTTCGTACGCCGATTTCCAGATCCCCAACACGCCGGGGCTCTCGCCGACATATGAATTGGCAGGAAATCCCCCAGCCGATTCGGCTGATATAAATGAAAACCAGAACGAACAGAATTATTACGCCGTGCTCTCCTATCAGGTAGCGGCGGGCAACCTTTCGGCGCAAGTTTCCGCCTTGACCCGCTACACTGACATCCGGTTTTCGCCCGATCAGACACAAGACCTTCTATTCGACGGCAACGCCGCACAGGTGAAGAACAGCGATCTCGCCAACGGACTTCAGTTGGATGCGTCGTATATCCTAGGCGATCGCCACACCATCCGCGCGGGGATGCTGGCCACGTATGACATCGAACGACTCGATACCGGGTCCGCTGTCTTTCCTGCCGGTTCACAATTCGCCCCAAATCCACCAGACAACGAGCTGCCGACACCGACGCCGCAATCGTCCACCACTCCAGTCATGATAACTGCCAACGGTGGGAACAGCGGGTTGACTTCCGGCATTTACTTGCAAGACGAGTGGTTGCTGACCGAAGGGCTCACCTTGAACTACGGCGTTCGTTATGACCGCTTCGATGTCACCTTCGATCACGAATACCAGGTCAGCCCGCGCGTCAATCTGGTTTGGAAGATTGACCCTGCAACAGTTGCCCACATCGGCTACGCGCGTTATTTCATGCCGCCGACATTGCAATACGTTCCATTGTCAACCGTCAGGAAATTCGAATACACCACTGATGCTCCTTTCAGTGATCGGGACGATCCCCCCAAAGTCGAACGCGATCATTATTTTGATGCCGGCATTTCCCAAGCGATCACGCCTCCTTGGCAAGTCACCGTGGACTCTTTCTGTAAGCTGGCCAAGAATCTTCTCGATGATGGACAGTTTGGCGCCGCAGTTATTCTCAATAATTTTAATTATACGTCGGGCACGGTTTATGGCGCGGAGTTGGGCAGCACGTACAAGCAAGGGCCCATATCTGCGTATGGCAATTTTTCGTATGTCCAAACGTGGGCGCACAACATTGACTCGGTTGAAAATGAGTTCCCGAACAACGAGCTGGCGTACGTGTCCGCGAATAACATCCAACTGGATCATCAAGGACGGTTCACCGGTTCGGGCGGCATCTCTTATATTTTTCTGAAATACAACCGGCTCTATACAGATTTCCTTTATGGCAATGGTTTGCGCGCGGGGTTCGCCAACCTTGAGAAGCTGCCCGCCTATTGGACACAGAACGTGGGTGTCGAGCACGTGTTCCCCGTGCATTCCGGGGGCATCCGAGAGGTGAAGTTGCGATTCGATTGCCTCAACGTCTTCGACGAGGTGTACGAAATACGCAATGGCACCGGTATTGGGATCGCGGCTCCGGCATACGGTCAGCGCCGCGCCTTTTACGGCGGGCTCGCGGTGGACTTTTAAGAACGAGAGGGGCACATTTGAAGCATCTTACAAGGGCGCACATGGCGCGACAATGCCCGTTGACAAATGTTTGCGCGGGAAAGGCAAACCCCCGCCACGATTCTTTGCGTGCCGGGCGCTGCAAGTCGTCCGATAAAACAAGTCATCCGCCATTGAAAAATGTCTAGACAGGCTGTATACGGTTGTGTATAGTCGGCGAGGTTGTTTGTTGTTTGAAATATAGGGGCAGGAGTCAGGAGCCAGAATCCAGGAGCCAGAATCCAGGAGCCAGAATCCAGGAGCCAGAAGGCTGGGAGGCATGGCTACCCTTCGGCGCTGCTCAGGGTAAACAGGGCGGGCGGGGCTGCGCAAAAAAGTAAAAATTGTAAAACGAACCCAAGTTTATTCAAGCCGGCGTGGAAATTTGTTCCGGACAAAGCCAAAAACGAAGCCAAGTTGGAGGGCTCGATGGGGTCTAAAATGCCAAAAACGGGAATAACAACACGGACCCGATTTTTGGAGGGGTGCAAGTTTCATAAAGAACCGATAACCAATGACTTACAAACATCGAGTGTCCGAACACTTTAGGCTCGTCGATTGAAAACGAACCCAAATTCATGGACGCATAGTTGCGCGTTGATGTGGTTGAGGGACAATAAATGGGTCTTTTTGGAGCAGGTTGGCCCCGCCCAAGGGTCATTCTTTGGCTTTGGTGACGTAGGCGATGAATTTGGTTTCGAAGGAGTCGAGGCCGGAGTATTTGCTGCTGTAGACGTCCTGCCAGGCGGAGTCGAAACGCGAGCCGTCGCCGGAGAGCTTGATGAATTTCAACAACGGATTTATGCCGCCGTGCTGGTAGTAGAGGAAGGTGACGAGCAGGCGGGATTCGTTGTAGAAATCGACGACCTGGTCGCGGGAGCGCGGGTAATCGACGGCGCTGGTGAGTTCGCTGAGCGGGATGTAGTCGGCGCGGGCGAGGTGGTCGGGGACGTTGCCGAGCGTGTAGCCGCGGGCCTTGAGGTAATTGCGGTAGAGGCGGACGCCTTCGAATTCGGCGAAGCCTTCATTGAGCCAGAGCGGGATGTCGCCGGCGATGAAGCGGTGAAGGACGAGGTGGGTCATCTCGTGCGGGAGGGTCGGGCCCTGGAACTTGAAATGGGGGCGCGAGGCGAAGAACAGTTCGCGGCCGGTGCACCAGCCACCGGTCCATTCCTCCATTTTGCCGGTGCCGACGAATTCGCGCCAGACCAGCGGGTTGAGGAAGACATAGATGTGGCATTTGCGTTCGAAGGAATCCTGGGTGACGCCGATGTCCTGCTTGATGAGGCCGTAGGACCATTCGGCCCACGCGGAGAGCTGGGGGACGGAGAAGCCGGTCTCGGTGTGGAAGATGAAATGGTCGGACTCGCTGTGCTGCCATTGGACGGACTTGAGGTTCAGGGCGGCGTCGCCCTGACGGGAGACGGATTTTTCGCTGAGCTGGTCGAACGGGAGGAGTTTCAGGTGATACTCGCCCGGCGGGAGGGCATCTTCGTCGTTGGTTTGGGCCAGGGCCTGAAGGCTGAGGAGGGCGGCGCCGATGAAGCCGGCGGCCACGGCGAGGAATCGTCTCATGGGCGTTTGTATAGAGGCGGGGCGCGGTCAGTTCCAGAGAAATCGACGGGGGCGGATTCCCGCTTGTGCCGGGGTTGGGGAAGTTGCTAAGACTGCGGGGTCATGGGAGCCCAATGGAAACAAAAGGGGCGCGAGATCAGCGCGCTGAAGCGCGGCCAGCTGTTCGGCAAACTGGTGAAGGAAATCGTTGTCGCCGTGAAGTTGGGCGGTCCCGATCCCGATTTGAATGCGCGGTTGCATGCGGCGTTGGAGACCGCGCGAAAACATTCGGTGCCGCGCGACACCATCGAGCGGGCCATCAAGAAGGGCGCGGGCCAGACAGGCGAGGCGGTTAATTATGAACTGGTCACCTACGAAGGGTTCGCGCCCGGGAAGGTGCCGGTCATCGTGGAGTGTCTGACCGACAATCGCAACCGCACGGCACCGGAGATTCGGGCGCTGTTCAAGGCCGGGCAGTTCGGGTCGCCGGGCAGCGTGGCGTGGCTGTTCGAGCATGTCGGGCTGGTGGAGGCGCATCATCCGACCGCGGGCCAGGACCTGGAAGCGGTGGCCATTGAGGCGGGCGCGCAGAACGTCGAACCGCTGGTGAGCGACGATGTGCCAGCGGGCCATGGCGGCGCGCGGTTCTATTGCGACCGGGGCGATGTGAACGGCGTGAGCCAGGCACTGAAGAAGGCGGGTTGGACGGTGACCACCGCCGAGATGAGTTACGTGGCCAAGAGCGAGGTGGAAGCGCCCGCCGGCCAACGGGCGGAGATCGAAGCGTTCCTCACGGCCATCGACGAGCACGATGACGTCCACCGCGTGTACACCGCGATGAAGTGACCGGGGCGGCGGCGCGGGGTTGTCGCGGTTACGTCGCGGTTTCCAACCCTCGCAAATACTGGAAGGAGTAAATCCCCGAGGTATGGCCGTCGGCCCACTGCGGCTGGATGGCGTAGCCGCCGACGTATTGCCAGCCGCGCAACTCGAAGCTGGACGGCGTGAGGGTTTGCGGCGGCGGCTTGTATTCGACCATCACGTTGGTTTCGCCCTTGCACATGGCGCACGGACAGGCGCGGCGCAGGGCTTCGAGCTCGAAATAGCTTTCGTGTCCATCATCCCAGGCGATGGCGAGGATATTGTTGACGACTTCGATGGTCCTGGGCTTCACGATTTTCTGGCGGCCTTGTTGATGTTGACGCCGACTTTCGGACAAAGGTCGTTGACCGAGCAATTCGGGCAGTTCGGATTTCTCGCCAGGCACACGCGCCGCCCGTGAAACTGTAACAGATGACAGAACTTCGTCCAGTCCTTCCGCGGGACGATCCTTACGAGGTCGGCTTCGATTTTGTCGGGGTCGTCCTGGGTCGTCAACCCGAGCCGCTGCGACAGTCGCCGGGTGTGGGTATCGACCACGACGGCTGGCTGGCCGAAGGCATTGGCGAGGATGGCGTTGGCGGTTTTGCGACCGACGCCGGGTAGTTTCAGGAGGTCGTCCATGTTGTCGGGGACGTTGCCGCCGAAATCTTTTACCAGCATCGCGGCGGCCTTTTGGATCGAGCGCGTCTTCTGGCGGAAGAAATTGATGCGGCTCACCTGCTGTTGCAGCGCGGCCTCGGATTCGCCCGAGTAGTCGGCAGCCGCGCGATACTTTCGGAACAGGTTCGGCGTCACGAGATTGACAAGGTCATCGCGTGCCTGGGCGGCGAGGATGAGCGCGACGAGCAGATCGAGCGGCGTGGTAAAATCCAGCGCGAGTTTCGCATCCGGATGCGTCCGCTTCAGGACGGCAATGATCTTCCGGACGCGAGCCTGCCTGGCGGCTGGGAACTCCCGGGCCATGACGGGTCAGGGCGACGTCACGAGCTGCTCGAATTGCGGGTTGCCGCGCAACGGCGCGAACGCCGGGTCGTTGGTGGCCTTGGCGCGAAGGCCCGGCATTAGTTGGAACGCCCGTTGCAGCAAGGCAATCGCTTCGCCGTTGTTGTGTTGCATGGACCGGACCATGGCAATCGAGTAGAAGGAGCGCGGATCCTGCGGGTATCGCTGCGACATAAGTTGCAGCGCGGCGACGGCGGCATCGGGTTGGCCGAAATTCATGTAGGTCTGGGCGGCCTGCAGCATCTCGTCCGGACTGATGCCATCCTGCGTCAGATAACTTTGCAACAGCGGCCCGACGCGGTCGCTCCGGCCGGCTTTCGAGTACGCCTGGCCCAGTTGCACCATCGTGTTGAAATCGCGCGGGTTGTTGGAATGGGCGGCTTCCAATTGGGGAAGCTCCGATCGCGATTGCCGGAGGTCCCGGATCTGGTCGATGGCCGAGGATATTTTTGAATTGAGCGGGTCGAGCCGCTGCAACGCCTCGAGAGTAGCCGACGCGTCCTCGGGCCGGCCCAGTTCCATATAAAGTTGCGCGAGACGGAAATTGCCTTCGGGGCTCTCGGGGCAGAGGTCGAGGGATTGCTTGAACGCGTAAATGGCTTCGTTCGCCATGTGGCGATAGGCGTAGATGCCGCCGATCGCCGATCGCAGTTTGGAAAACGTCTTTTGCGCATCGGGGTCGCCGTGGAACTCGGGCCGCGCCTTGAAATCCTCGACCAGTTTGTCCCAATACTCCTTGTCGCGTTTCACGATATCGGCCCAGAGTTGTGGGTCCTTGTCGGGAGCCGGCAGTTCATCGTGATTGATCTTCATGATGATGCCGAACGGTGTGAGATACGGGAACATCCAGGGAATGACGTAGCTTTCCTCGATGTAGAAGGCGTGCTTGTCCTTGGCGTGATCGAAAATCCACCGGGTGAGGATGCCGTTGATGTTCATGACGCCCTGCACGCCACGGACCTGGACCGCCCCGCCCTCGATGGTGACCCGTTCGTCGGCGCTGAGGTGTTCCCCGTGCGCTTCGCGAACTTGCACATCGTTGATGTATTCCTGGAACGCGCGTTGCGTGTCCATCTCGCTGGGAATCCAGATCGGCTCTTTGGGATACATCGAGTCGCGATGAAGATGATGCCATCCCCAACGGAAAAGCGCGCGCTGCCATGGCAAGCGGCGCTCGAGCGTCTGGGGATTGTTGGGATCGGGCCGGGAATAATCGTAGTGATCGCGGATATAGGACATGTACGTGCTGTCGGCCAGTGCGTTTTGGGTGATGATATACACGTCGCGGCGGTCGAAGCTCGGGCCGCCCTGTGGATCAAAGTGCGGGTCGCGGTAGCGGTCGCGAGAGCTGACCCGACTCTCGCAAAAAATCATGTACGTGGGGACAAACCGGCCCGGATCGGTGCCGCCGTAGAGAACCGCGTCCTTGTCCATGTCCGGATAGCCGCCGCCCGGCACGAACATGCGGTAGCCGAATTGATAGCCGAAATCATGGCCGTACAGGTTGCAAATCTTTAGATTGCGGGACAGCGGGATCACCGGCAGGGCCAAGAGGGCCACGCACAGCGCGCGCATGATAACGCGCGGAAATTCCCGCCACCGAGACAGCACCCACGCTGCGGCCAGCGCCATGCCGAAGCCGATCATCATCGCGAAGAAGCCATGGGCTGGGGCAAAAAACTTTTTGTTGATTTCCTGGTTCTGCATGTCGAGGCCGGGATTGATAATGAACAGCAGGCCGATACTGGTAGTCACGAACGCTGCCCACACAAAAATCAGCCAGGCGCGCGCGCGCTGGTTAATGGATTCGCAAATGCAGATCGGCCAGACCGCCAAGAACATTAGCCCCAAACCAAATGCGAGCACCTCGAGATTCAGCCAGCCTTCCAGATGTGACACCAATAGCACCAATCCGAAAAACAACAGTCCGCCTCCAAATGCCGCCCACCGTTGCCTGCGAGCCAACATCCAAAGAGGCAGCACCCAGGTGAGGAGGGCGAACAGACACAGCGGCGTCGAGTACTGCTGAAACATTGCGAGCGCGAATAGTTTTATCTGAATGAAGAACGCCGGACTCAGCGGACTCGCGATGTTGAGTCTTTCGTACTGGCCACGCGTGATGTGATGCAGGAATCCCTGCTTCGTATAGGAGTAGCCCCAGTTCATCGGCGGATTGGTCGAGGATGCCACCGGCATGTAAAAGTAAAATGCCGCGCCTGCCAGAAACATTGCCGTGCAAATCAACGCACGTCGGAAATTGAGCCAGCCGCGCTGTCCGAAAAAGAATATCATCGCAACCCCCGCGGCCCACGTACCGATTGTCCACCACGTGTACGTGTGATCCAGCAGTGAGTGACCGGGCGGTGTCTCCAGCCACGCCCACAGCAGCAAACCGGCGCCGGCACTGAAAAGCACTGCTACGAACAGTTCCCAAAATGCCGACAACGCCGGCATCACCACGGCCATCTGGACTGGCTGCCGTTCCCAGACCGACAGGACGGTCACCGCCAGCGCTCCCACCATGAATGGGACGGCCATCACAGCAATCGTCTGATGGTTCGAGATGCCGAGCGCGTACAGCAAGATGGTCGCATACAAGAATGCGTGCCGTTGCGGGCGCATCATCCACGCAAAAAACGTGCACGCCGTGATAATGAACATGAACACATTCAGCACGCGCATTTCGGGCACGCAGGCCCACAGCCAGACCCCGCGGTTGAATCCAAACAGCAGG